>DIUL01000058.1 GCA_002422345.1 Acetobacteraceae bacterium UBA6159 | reverse complement strand
GATTGACCGGACAGCAGTGATCCAACATAGACATCTCAACCAAATAACCTCTTGGTGCCCGACAATGACAAGATTTTGACGAAATATCGGTCGAATGTCAATTTGGCTCAAATCGATCAGCGTCGCGATACAGATCAAATATTAACGGCTGCAAACTGAATCACGGTCGTAAGGCAACGGGCGCGTATGGAAAGCAGTGAAGGTGATGGCTGTTGCAGGTTTATTAACTTGGAGGCAGCGTCATAGCTGAAAACGCGGACCCCGGGCCAAAGCCCGGGGTCCAAAGTACCAACCCTACGCAACCGGATCCAGCACAACCACCGGAATCTCGCGAGGCGTCTTCTTCTCGTAATCCGCATAAGGCGGCCAGAACTTCAAAGCCTCCTGCCACAGCGCCGCCCGTTCCGCGCCGCTCGTGGTCCTGGCCCGAGCCGTGATCGTCTTCGTCCCGACCTGGACCTCGCAGACCGGATTGGCCAGCAGGTTCTTGTACCAGCCCGGATGATCCGGAGCCCCGCCCTTCGACGCGACGATGATGTAGCCGTTCCCGGTCGTCCCATAGAACAGCGGGAAGATGAACTTCTCCCCCGACTTCCGCCCCGTCGTCGTCAGCAGCAGGGAAGGCACCACCATCTCGGAGTAACCGGGCGGGGTCACCTTGTACATATGCCCGTCCGTCCCGCCGCTGCTCAGATAGCGGTTCGTGTGGTCCACCATCCAACCCGGCAGGTTGGGAGCAAGTTTCGCGTCGGCCATCGGTATTCTCCTCTTGAGGTGTCGCACCATACCACACCCGAAGCGCCGGCTCCCAGAAACCCGATCTGCCGCGTTGTCAGGCAATGCCCGCGCGGCGTAGCGTGCGCCTCCCGCCAGGAGTCCCCCCATGC
Organism: Acetobacteraceae bacterium UBA6159; assembly: GCA_002422345.1. GTDB lineage: Bacteria > Pseudomonadota > Alphaproteobacteria > Acetobacterales > Acetobacteraceae > Rhodopila. The sequence continues at coordinate 22,643 of DIUL01000058.1, read as the reverse complement.
GCCGTTCGATTGCCTCTTTTCTGACCGCCGCCGCCGTCATCGCCCCGCTGGCCGCCCAGGCCGCCACGCTGGACCAGGTGAAGGCGAGGGGCCAGTTGATATGCGGGGTCAACACCGGGGTCGCGGGGTTCTCGGCGCCCGATAACCAGGGCGTCTATTCCGGGCTGGACATCGACTATTGCCGCGGCCTTGCCGCCGCCGTCCTGGGCGATCCCGCCAAGGTGAAGTTCGTCGCCACCACCTACTCGACGCGATTTGTCCTGTTGCAGTCAGGAGAAATCGACGTCCTCGCCCGCAACGTCACCATCACCATGTCCCGCGAATCCTCCCTCGGCCTGCTCGGCGTAGGCGTGAATTTCTACGACGGGCAGGGGTTCATGGTGGGCAAGAAGGCGAACCTGACCAGCGCCAAGCAGCTCGACGGGGCCACCGTCTGCGTGCTGCCGGGTTCCACGACCGAACTCAACCTGGGTGACTTCGCGCGTCGCAACAATCTAAAGATCCAGCCGGTCATCCTCGATTCGATGGACACGATGGTCCACGCCTACCAAAGCGGCCGGTGCGACGCGATGACGACGGATGCGAGCCAGCTTGCCGCCGTGCGCGTCTCCGCCATGAGCGACCCGTCCGCCCATGTGATCCTGCCCGAGCGCGTGTCGAAGGAGCCGCTGGGCCCGATGGTCCGCCGCGGTGACGAGCAATGGGCGACGGTGGCGAAATACGTGCTGGTCGCGCAGATCGCGGCCGAAGAGCTGGGCGTCACCCGCGCCAACATCGATGAGAAGAAGACCAGCACCGACCCCGATATCCGCCGCCTGCTGGGCGTCGAGCCGGGCCTGGGCAAGGCGCTGGGCCTGGATGAGGCCTGGGCCGAACGGGCGCTGCGGGCCGTCGGGAACTATGGCGAATCCTTCGACCGCAACCTGGGCAAAGGCAGCCCGATCGGGCTGGAGCGTGGGTTGAACGACCAGTGGACCAAGGGCGGGCTGATGTATGCCCTGCCGCTGCGATAACGCCCCACGGATTGACCGTTCGGCTGGCGCGCTTCACCCTCGGGGGCTCATAAACAACCCGAGGGTCCAGTCCATGTCCGCCTCCGCGCAGGTCACCAGCCTACGAAGCCGCAAGCCCGATTGCTCGCCCGAGGAATGGGAGGCCCGTCTGGAACTCGCGGCGGCCTATCGCCTGGCCGCGCGGTTCGGCTGGCACGACATGCTGGGCAATCATTTCTCGCTCCGCGTGCCGGGCACGACGGATCAGTACCTGCTCAATCCGCTGGGACTGTTCTTTGAGGAGATCACCGCGTCATCCCTCGTGAAGATGGACACCGCGGGCAATGTCCTGAGCGATGCGCCCTACGGCATCAACAAGGCCGGAGAAGTCATCCATGGCGGCATCCTGGCGGTGCGGCCGGACGTCAACTCCGTCATGCATCTGCATTCCTCGGCCGGCGCCGGCGTGTCCGCGCAGAAGGAGGGGTTGCTGCCGATCTCTCAGAACGCGCTGATCCTGATGGATCGCATCCGCTACCACGACTACGAAGGCCCCGCGAGCGACGCCGATGACGAACGCCGCCGCCTGGCGCGGGACCTGTCGGATGGGAGCATCCTGTTCCTCCGCAACCACGGCACGCTGACTGCGGGCCGCACGATGGGAGAGGCCTTCGTGCTGCTGGGCCGCCTGGAACGCGCCTGCGAAATCCAGTTGGCGGCGCAGGCGGGATCAGCCCTGCATGTCCCGAGCGAGGATGCGATTGCCCGCACCCGCGCGATCGGCGCGAAGATGTACGGCGACAACACCCGCTCTCCGGCCGCGTCGCTGGAATGGGCGGCGTTCCGGCGCAAGCTGGATCGCGAAGACCCGGGTTACGCGAACTGAGAGGCGGTCTAGGGGGCCGGGCAGGCGCTTCGGCCCGGCCCGGCGTCCCCGCTCGTTCCGTCGTGTAGGGGCCGGCTCGCCATCTCCGCCGTGTGGGGTAGGCGGCTACGTCTCTTCGTCGTGGCGGGCGCAGGCCCGCCATCCACGACTCACAGTGCCGATCGCAGGAAAGCCGTGGATGGCGGCCCCGCGGCCGCCACGACGAGGATGGGCTGGCGGCTGACGACGGAGGATGTCCTCGCCGCCCAAGCCCTGCGCTCAGCCCCGTCCAGCCACCACGAGGGGGATGGCCCGGTGCCTGGCGGCTGACAACGGCGGATGATCCTCGCCGCCCAAGCCCTGCGCTCAGCCCTGTCCACCCGCCACGACAGGGATGGACCAATGTGCGGCGGCTGACAACGGCGGATAATCCTCGCCGCCCGAACCCCGCACTCCCCGCTTGCCCCCAACCCTACCCCTTCGCCCCAGGCTCACGGAAGTGCCGCGTCGCCTCCTCCTCCGTCCGCAGCCACAGGTCGGCGGCGATCGGGTTACGGCTTTCCTCCAGGATATGCCCCACGATCCCGACCGCGCGGGCCATCACGCCCAGGCCCCGGCAGATCTTCCAGTCGAACCCCATCTCACACGCCAGAGCCCCCAGGATACCCGTCGCGTTGCAGGGCAGGTCGCGCTTGCGGGCCTCTCCCGCCTGCGCCGCGACCTTCTGGATCAGGGTCACATAGGGCCCCTCGAACCCGGTTTCCCGTGCAATCTGGATCAACCGCGGAGTCCGGGGGTCGATCGGCTTATGGAACGGATGCCCGATGCCCGGGATGATCGCCTTCCGCGCCGCGAAATCAGCGACGATCGCCCCCGCGAGCGAATCCAGGTCGGCGGCCGGATCGGGCTTCGGCAGCGCCTCGGACAGCATCTTCGCGCTGCCCTCCACGCTTCCCACGAACACGGTCCCCAGCCCGCTCAGCCCGGCGGCAACGGCGGCCTGCATCGCCTCCGGCGCACCCAGGTAGGTCAGCCGAGCCACCATCGTGCTGGGCGTGAGGCCATGTTCCACCAGCGTCACCAGCATGGCATTGAACATCCGGGATTCGTCCGGGTTCGGCGTGCGCCGCGTCAGTTCCAGGAACGCCATGTCGCCAAAGCTCAGGTGCCCGAGGATTTCATCCGGCAGGCTGCGCCCGAACACGGTGATCGTGTCAGGCGAACTCCAGGCGATATCAGTACGATATGGTTTCATGTTCAACTTCTCCGCTGCGGGATACAATCAAGCCCAGTTCGGCCGCCGCTTTTCGATGAACGCGCGCAGCCCCTCCCGCCCATCCGGCGTGCTGTAGATGTTGCAAAGCGTCTCGATCTGGTTTTCAACGTTCCGGCGATAGTCCATATCGTTGGCCCGAACGAATGAATGACGGCCCAGCGCCATGATGGTGGGGGATTTGGCGGCGAAGGCGCGCGCCATGGCGAAGGCACGGTCCATCAGTTCGGCTCGCGGCACCGCATGGTTGATGATGCCCAGCGACGCCGCCTCGGCGGCGGGGATGGGCTTGCCGATGAACAGCAGTTCGAACGCCTTGTGGCGGCTGATCTGGCGCGGCAGATGCACGTAGTGGATCGCCGGGATGACGCCGACATCGATCTCCGGATAGCCCAGGTCTATGTCGTCCGCGGCCAGGATCACGTCGCTGGTGATCGACAGCGTCATGCCGGCCCCGCGCGCCGGGCCATTCACCACGGCGATCGTCGGCTTCTTCATGACATACTGGATGTCCATCGTGCCGATGTAGAATTTGGTGACGAAGGCGCGCAGGTCCTGGGCATCGCCCTCGACCACCATCCGCAGGTCCATCCCGCCGGAGAACATGCCAGGCAGCGCGCTGGTCAGGATGACGGCCCGCACCGCGGGATCGGCGTTCGCCTTCAGGAGCGCCGCGTGGATCGCGTCGATCATGGCATGGTCGATCGCGTTGACCGGCGGCCGCTTCATCGCGATGACCGCCACGTGGTCGGTTACGTCATATTCGATACGATCTTCCGCGGACATCGCTGCTCTCCCTGTCGGGCGCGTCACGACTCCGGCGCGCCTCGACCGAGATCATTGCCCACGCCCGCTAGACCCCGCAAATGGGTCAGTGCAGCGCGGAAACCCCCGCGACGGGAATGCCCGACGCGCCAGGCCGCCTGGTGTTCAGGAAGGCCCGCGCTTCCTCCAGCAGGCCCGCGTTCAAATACGCCTTCAACAGCGTAAAATCGATCAGGTCATGCTGCGCTCGGCTGCCACCGATGCGTTCGTTCTGCCCGGACAAGGGCGCGAGGGCGGCGATCGCTCCGGCATAGTCGCCACGCTCGAACGCCACGAAGCCGCGCGACAGGCCAGGGATGTAGGAGCCCGACGGGTAGCGCCCCTCCCGCGCCATCTCCTCCATCAACTGCGTACGGGCTTCCAGCGCGGCGTCATCGCGCATCACAGCCTGGGTCAGGATGACGTGCAGATCCGCCAAGCCGGGACCCGGCCTTGGCAGCGCGCTCGCGCCATACTCATACATCGCCCGCCAGGCGGCGTCGTCCCGCGGATGACCCGCGAGTTCCGAGCGCCACAGGAACGCCGTGCCGTCCGTCATCTTCTGCGGCGGACCGCCGCTGTGCTGTTCCAGCGTGATCGTCTCCCGGAACAGGCGCATCGCGTCTTCCCAATGGCCGGCGCCGAGTTCGAACAATGCGAGATGCCAGCTCAGATGGCCGTGGAACGACCCCTCGCGTGGGTAGGTATTCAGCCAGGAGGCCAGGAATTCGCGTCCCGTCTCGGCATCGCCGCTCTCGTAGCTGACATGGGCGAAGCCGTGCGCGGCATGCGCGTTCCGGCGATTCAGTTCGACCGAGCGGGTGATCGCCTTGCGCGCGTCGGCAAGCCGTCCATCCTCGGACAGCGCCGTCGCGTGATACGACAGGAACCAGTAATCGTCGCCGTAATGCGGGGCCAGGCTGTCCATCAGCTCCGCAGCCATGCGCTTCTGCCCGATCCGGCCGGAGCCGCCGATCAGCCCGTTCGGATTCGCCGCGGTTGCCAGCATCAGCGCGTCGCGCGGCCATTGCGCCACATGCTCCTGCAAGGTTGCGATCGCGGGGTCGGTCTGGCCGGAGAACGCGAGATCGAAGAACCTGATATGCCCGGCTTCCCGCGCCGACACGCCCGGGGCCATTTCCTTGGCTGCGGCCATCGCGGCCCGTCCGGCGGCGGCCTTGCCTTCCCGCATCAGGACCTGCGCCTTGCCCGCGTTTGCGATGGCGAGGCCGGGATCGGCGGCCAAAGCGCGATCAAATGCCTCCACGGCACCCGGATACAGCGTCAGCGCAAGGTCATAGCCCTCCACATACGCATCCCGCGCGGCGGCGGAACTGGTGGACAGGGGGAGATCATACCGGTCTTTGAGCATGGCGGTTCCTCACGGCAGGCTTTGGAGGAAATCCTACTCCCCTTTGCTGGCCCTATGGAAGAACCCTTCCGGATCGATGGGAGGCGGATGCGGATCAGGTCAGGCCGAGCGGTCGGGTGATCGCCAGAACAACATTCTGGACCGCGTCATGACCAACCCCGCCCCCGACTGGCGTTGAGGCGACGTCCACGGTGGCCTGTGGCTCCGGCAGGATCCCCTTCAGGTCCACTGCCACCGTCAGCGGATCGACGAGCAGGGCGGGCAGGGACTCCGACCCGGCATGGCCAGATTCGGCCGGGGTCAGGCTCGATGCCGCCGCCGTCTCGCCCCCTGTCGGGGCGATGAAGGTCATGGCCGTGGGAGACAGAACCGACCGGGCGCCGATCGCGCCGGACAGCACGGTACCGTCGTCGTCCAGGATCGTCCCGCTCGCGGTGGCGGTGCCCAGCGACGCCCCGGCGGCGGGGTTCTTCAGCGTCACCACGAAGCTCTCATTCGCCTCAACCGTCCGATCACCGGCCGCCTGGAAGGTGATCCGCCGCTCCGTCTCGCCCTTCCGGAAGGCCACGCTGCCGCTGGGCAGACGGTTGCCGGAGAAATCCCGCGCCGAGGCGGCGTGCGCGCCGGTGCCCGAGACAGACCATGCCACCCGGGAAGACGTCAGCGCGCCGCCGGTCCGGCTGATGATGAAGCTGAAGGTCGTGGCGCCCCAGTTCCCCTCGGCCCGTTCCGCGTCGACGGCTGCGATCGAGATGACGGACTCGTCGTTCAGGATGGTTCCGATGGCCTCCGCCGACCCGATCATCGAGCCCCAACTGGCGTTCGAGAGGGTGACGGCGAAGGTTTCATCCGCCTCGAAGGTCGTGTCGCCGGCGACGGCCACGTCCACCGTACGGCTGGTCTCACCCGCACGGAAACGCACCACGCCGCTCGGCATCGCCTTGGCCGCGAAATCCTGGGCGTCGGCGCTGTTGGTTCCGGTGCCCGTGACGGTCCAGGTGGCCGAGGCTTCCTGCGCCGTGTTGCCGGTGCGTGTGACCAGGAAGCGGCGATTGGTCGACCGCGCGTTGCCCTCCAGCACCCCCGCCGGGTTGACGGCGGCAATGGAGAGCTTCGAGACCGGGGTTCCGGCGCTGATCGACAGGTCGTAGGCGCCGGCGCTGCCGGCATTGCCCTCGGCGCTGATGAAATACGTCCCGCTCGACAGTGCCTGGACGGATAGCCGAGCGTTGAGGCCGCTGGTGTTGTTGTTCTGGCCGAGTTCGGTGCCGGAGGCGTCCAGCACGCGCAGATAGGAATCGAGCGTCGATCCGGCGCTGGCGCCGAGGTCGATCTGGTAGGTGTTGCCCGCAGCGAGATCGACCCGGTACCAGTCCTGGTCACCGGCGAAGTCGATGACGGACCCGTGCGTCCCGCCGGGGGCCAGGGTCTCGGTCGTCGTGGTGTTGCCGGCGATCTTGTCGGCTGGCGGAGGCGGGTCCGGCGTGATCGGGTCGGTGGCCATCAACTGTCCGATATCCAGCCGCCCGCCGCTTGCCACCACGCCGACAAGCGATGGCGTGGGGGCGACGCTGGTCAGCAGGGCCTCCCTGATCTCCGCCGCGCTCGCGGTCGGGTGGGCCGAGGCATAGAGCGCCACCGCCCCGGTCACGTGCGGCGCGGCCATCGAGGTGCCGCTGAGCGTCCCGTAGCCGCCGCCGCGCACCGTCGAGTAGATCGACGACCCGGGCGCGGCCAGATCGACGGTCGTCTCGCCGTAGTTGGAGAAGTCTGAAAGCTCCCCGGTGCTGGTGAGGGAGGCGACGGAGATCACCGCCTCATACCCCGCCGCGGCCATGGTTGAGTAGTTTGCCGGGTAGCTTGTGACGATGTCGTTGTTGGCGGACACATTCCCCGCCGCTGCGACGAACAGCACATCCTGCTGGGCCGCGCGGACGATCGCGTCGGACAGAAGCTGCACATAGCCGCCGCCGGCCCAGGAGTTGTTGGTGGCGACGTAGTTCTCTCCCGCCGACGCATGGGTGGCGAGGTTGGTGAAGTAGTCGACGGCCCGGATCGCGTTCAACAGGGAGCCCGAGCCGTTGGCGCCCAGGAACTTGATCGGCACGATCTGGATGGCCCAGTTGACGCCGGCCACGCCGATGTCGTTCCCGCCCATGGCGCCGATCGTGCCGCTGACATGGGTGCCGTGCCCGTTGTCGTCGAACGGGTCGTTGTCGTTGTTGACGAAATCCCAGCCGATCAGATCGTCGACGAAGCCGTCGCTGTTGTCGTCGATCCCGTTTTCCCAGCGTGTGTCGGTCAGCAGGTCGCGCGCGTCGATGAAGCCGTTGCCGTTCGAGTCCAGCACGAGGTCCGCGTTGGCGACGTTGTTCAGGTCACGCAGGGAGATCAGGCCGTCCATATCGACGTCGGACAGGCTGACCTGCAATGTGTAGGGGATTTCCCTCTGGTTCAGCCAGACATTGGCGTAGAGGTCGGGGTGCGTATAGTCGATGCCCGTGTCGATGACGCCGACGATCGTCGAGGTGCTGCCGGTGAAACCGCTGGCCCATGCCTCCCCCGCCTGGCTGCCGTAGGGGTTCGCGACCGTCGTGGTGTCTCCGTACATGCCCCATAGCTTGCCGCCTGTGTAGCCGGCGTCGTTGCTGGCCGCCGCGATCGACGGTTCCCCCAGGCTGATCGGCGTGACCTCATGCGGGGTGGCGGACAGGCGCGCCTCATCGGCATCCCAGAGGCCGTCGCCCGGATGGCGCGGGTAGGGGGTGGACGGGGGGCGGCTGGTCATGAACGAGTCAACGCTATCTCCAGGGGCCGGGTGGCTCCGCGGGGTCGGTTGTATCCGTTTAGAGCAACGCGGCGGCGGATTAAAGTATAGTATTGTTGTCCAATCTCATAATGTGAGGAATTTTGTCGACTGTTATCGCGGAATGAGCGCCATGTCGGCCTGCCGAGGGTCGGAGATGCCCGCCGCTTTTCCTGCTGATCAGCCCGCATGTTGGCGGTCAGGACAAGGGGTTAGCGGGTGATTCTCAACCAAACTTCCACAGGCATCCGCCAGGGGCTTTGAAAGTCCTGGGGGAAGCACGTTGATTCCACGGCCGGCAACTGAAAAATGATTGATTACAACAGACTGCTGCGATGCACAATTTCTCGGCAGAGTGTGGGAAGGCCGCGCCGGACCGCCGATTTGAACGCCCTATCGCCATTTGGTCCACAAGGTTATCCACAGGCAATGGGGACAAGTGATCCGGGCCTCGCCGGGGGCCGTATCCCCGCTTTCCGCATGATTTTCCTGGCGTTCACATTCATGTACAAACCGACCCGCCGCCTGATCACGTTCGGGGCCTTCGCAACCGCCCTGGCCCCGGGCCGCGCCCGCGCGCAGGGCGGCCATGTCCTGCTCATGCGCCATGCCACGGCCCCTGGTACCGGGGACCCGCTCGGATTCGTCCTGGGGAACTGCGCGACCCAACGCAACCTCTCGCCCGAGGGGCGCGCCGAGGCGGTCCGCATGGGGGAGCGATTGAAAAGCCGCGGCATCACTCTCGACCGCCTCCTCTCCAGCCGTTGGTGCCGCTGCCAGGAAACCGCTCGGCTGCTCAACCTGGGGCCGGTGGAGGCGTTTCCGCCGCTCGACTCATTCTATGCCGACGCGGCCGAGGGGCCGGCGCGGACCGAAGCGGTGAAGGCGTTGCCGCGTGACTACCCGGACCGGGTGATCGGCATGGTCACCCACCAGGTCAACATCACGGCCCTGACCGGTGTTTTCCCCCGGTCCGCCGAGGTCATCATCGCCCGCCTCGGCGCCCGTCCGTCCGATCCACTGACGGTGATCGACCGCATCGGCCCCGGCTGACGCCTACCCGTGCCGTTCTGCCTTGACCGGACAGGCAATGCACCTCGGGTCGTTCGCGGGGGGCGGTGGGCTTTCGGTAAGCGTGAGGGGGCAATCCACCGAAAGGGCCGCGAAGGCGCATTCGACCATCAGCAGCGCGAAGGACCGGTCCCCGGCGCCGTCGCACAGTTCAGCCAGGCCGATCATCTCCTGCGGTGAGATCATTCTTGCAACAGGCTCGACCATTGGTTGGCTCCGTCCTCGATTCGTGTCTTGTTCGGAACGGACTATGCCTGCGGCGGGACGGCGTAATTGATTCAGGTCAACGTCAGGGTCGAATTCATGCACCGCGACGACGTTGCATGATTGTTTTGTGTCCGCGCGCTATTCCGCCAGCTTCATGCCCTTGGTGCCGGCGTAGAAGACGATCAGCACCACGCCCTTGTCTCCAGTCACGCCGCGGTGGACGGACCCCACCATCTCGGGCAGCACGTCGCCGGCCACCAATTGCCTGGTTGCGCCACCGTCCTGCTTCTCGACCAGCAACTCTCCCGAAACGACATAGGCGGCGTTCGGCATCGGGTGCGTGTGCCAGGGCAGGGCGGTCTTCGGCGGGATCGTGATGCGCAGCACGGTCAGTTCCGGCGGGCCGTCGGGATAGCGCTGATACGCCGAACCATCCCAGGATTGGCTGGTCTGCATCAACTGCTCCACCACCACGCCCGTGGCCTCCGCGGCCAGCGCCGCCGGCAGGGCTGCCAGCATCAGAATCCCCGCCAGCCCGGATCGTGTCAGCACTCGAAGCATGGATGGTTCCTTGTCGTTATTGTAATGGCGATGGATTGTTCGTTACCCGACCAGCGCCCGCCCGGCCTTGCGCGCGCGTTCAGCCCCCTCCCGCGCCATTTCGGGGCAGAGCCCGACATAGACGGTGGGATCCAGCAGCCTCTCGATCCCGGCCGCGTCGAGATGCGCGGTGACCCGTTTGTCCGCGGCGAGCAGGTCGGAGAAGGACTTGCCTTCCTCGGCCGCGGCCATCGCGCTGTCATACACCACGTCATGCGCGTGCTGCCGGCCGATCGCCAGGCCGAGGTCGAGCATCACCGCTTCCGCCATGATCAGCCCGCCGCCGAGGTCGAGGTTGGCCCGCATCCGCGCAGGATCGACCTTCAGGCCGCGCACGATCTCTCCCACGCGGGCCAGCATGTCGCCGGTGGCGATGCAGGCGCGGGATTCGGCGGCGTCCATCATCAGGCTGGTGGTGCGGTCGGCCTCGTGTTCCGTCATCATCGCCTCCAGCGCGAGCGGCACGCAGGAGCGGATTTCCGCCGCCGCGGCGATGATGTCCTGACATAGCTTCGGGTTGCGCTTCTGCGGCATGGTGGAACTGCCGACGGTGCCGGGCGGGACGGGTTCTTCGACCTCCCCGAACTCCGTCTTCATCAATGTATAGATTTCCCGGCCGAACTTGCCGCATGTCGCGGCGAGCATGCCAAGCATGCAGATGTTCTCGGCGAGGTGGTCGCCGATGGCGCGGGAGGGGACGGTCATCGTTCCAAACCCGAGATGCTTGCCGATCCCAGCCTGCACGGGCGGGCCCTGCTTGCCGAGGGATGCATAGGTGCCGGCGCCGCCGCCGAGCATGGAGATGAACAGGCGGGGGGCGGCCTGCTGGAAACGGTCGACGTGGCGGAGGAGTTCGTCGATCCAGACGGCGACCTTGTAGCCGAAGGTGGCCGGCACGGCGTGCTGGCCGTGGGTGCGCCCGGGCATCGGCATGTCGGCGGTGCGGTCGGCGAGGTCCGCCATCGCCAGCAGGATTTCACCGATCTGGCGCAGGAAGATGCCATGCGCCTGGCGCAGCACCAGCAGATCGCCGGTCTGGGTGATGTTCTGCGTCGTGGCGCCCCAATGGACCCAGCCGCTATGCGGTTCGCCCACCAGGCGGCTGAGTTCCCAGACCAGCGGCACCAGCGTATGGCCGGTGCGGGCGAAGCCTTCATCCAGGCGGGCGCGGTCCATCAGCTCGAATCGGCCGACCTTGGCGATGGCTTCGGCGGCGCCGGTCGGGATGATTCCCAGTTCCTCCTGCGCGCGGGCGAGGGCGACTTCCACGTCGATCCAGGCCTGCCAGCGGTTTTCCAGCTTGTACAAAGCGCGGATTCCGGGGTCGGAAACGCGGGTGGCGGTGGGCAGTGTGTCGCTCATGTGGTCGGTTCTCCCTTGCCGCGAACCCTATGGGCGGCCCGCACCGGTGGCAAGCCGCGACGGGGCGCTTCATACTGGGGGTTGGCGCATGGGGGCAGCATGGTTCGCATCGGTATCGACGTCGGCGGCACATTCACCGATTTCACTCTGCATGACACCGATCTGGGGGTCCTGCGGCACTTCAAGCTGCCAACCACGCCGGCCGATCCGTCGCAGGCGATCGCGGATGGGATTGCCGCGCTGATGCGTGATCATGGGGTCGGGCCGGATCGGATCGTTTTTGTCGGGCATGGCACGACGATCGCCACGAACATGGTGATCGAGCGGCGGGGGGTGCCCACTGGTCTGATCACGACCAAGGGTTTCCGGGATGTGCTGGAGATCGGCCGGCAGGTGCGTCCTCATTTATATGACTACACCGTCCGCACGCCGCCGCCGTTGGTTCCCCGGGAAGCGCGTCTGGAGGTGCGGGAACGTATGGACGCGGATGGCGCGGTTTTGCAGCCATTGGACGAGGACGATGTGGTTCGGGCGGCCGAGGCTCTGCGTGCCCAGGGTGTCCATGCCGTCGCGATCTGTTTCCTGCATGCGTATCTGAATGACAGCCACGAAGAGCGCGCCGCCGCGATCGTGCGGGCGATCATGCCGGATGTGTATCTTTCGACCTCATCCGGCGTGCTGCCGGAGTTTCGGGAGTTCGAGCGGTTTTCCACCACCGCGATCAACGCGACGGTCGGGCCGCGGATGGAACGGTATCTGGATCGGTTTTTGGAGCGGCTGACGGCTTTGGGCGTCATGACGCCGCCCTATACGGTGCATTCCAATGGCGGGCTGATGTCGGTGGAAACCGTGCGGCGGTTTCCGGTCCGCACCTGCCTGTCAGGGCCGGCCGCGGGGGTTGTCGGGGCGGCGGAGGTTGCTCGGACGTCGGGACAGATGAATGTCATTACGTTCGACGCGGGCGGGACGAGCACCGATGTCTCCCTGATCCAGGATGGGCGTCCGGCGTTCACGACCGAGCGGCTGGTGGCCGAATACCCCGTCCGCACGCCGATGGTGGATGTGCATGTGATCGGGGCAGGGGGCGGGTCCATTGCCTGGCTGGATGACGCGGGGGCTTTGAAGGTTGGGCCTCGGAGTGCGGGGGCTGATCCGGGTCCGGTTGCCTATGGACGCGGGGGGACGGAGCCGACGCTCACGGATGCCAACCTGGTGCTGCATCGGTTGGATCCGGTGGCGCTGCTGAACGGGCGGATGGCGGTGGATGAGCAGGAGGCGCGGGAGGCGATCCGGACTCGCATCGCCGATCCTCTGGGGCTGTCGGTGGAGCAGGCGGCGCTAGGGATCATCCGGATCGCGGTTGCGAACATGAGCAGGGCGATACGGTCCGTATCCACGGAGAAGGGGCATGATGTGGGGACGTTTGCCTTGTTCCCGTATGGTGGTGCCGGGCCTTTGCATGCGGTGGCGGTGGCGGAGGAATGTGGGATTTCGCGGGTGCTGGTGCCGGTGGAGCCTGGGACGATGTGCGCGCGGGGGATTTTACTTTCGGATGTGAGTTTGGATCTGGTTCGGAGTGAGATCATTGAGGCGAGCGCGGTGAATTGGCCTCGGGTGGAGGCTTACGTTGCCGCGATGCGGGCGCAGGGGCGGGATTGGTTGGAGCAGGAGGCGATTCCGGAGGAGCGCCGGCGGTTCGAGACTGTGATTGATGCGCGGTACAAGGGGCAGAATCATGAGGTTCGCGTGAGGCTGGATGGTGGTGCCGAGGGGTTTGGCGGTGCCGGTGCTGGGGCGACTGGCGGTGCCACCACGCCCCCTCCCCCCTTGAGGGGGAGGGACGGGGTGGGGGGTCTCGCGGCACGGGCGGGGGTGGAATACCCCCCAACCCAACCCTCCCCCTCAAGGGGGGAGGGGGCGAGGACGCACCCAGCCCAGTCCTTCCCATCACCGGGGACGGGGGAAGTGGTTCCGACAACCCGTCTGCTGGGCCTCGATTTCGCCAACCTCACGCCCCGCGACACGCTTGAGCACCTCCTGACCCGCCCGCCCGACGACCCCTTCGCCTATGTCGTCACCCCCAACGCTGACCACTTGGTGCGGCTGTCGCGCGATCCGACCCTGCACGGGCCGTATGAACAGGCGGCGCTGCGTCTGCTCGACTCCCGCGTCGTGGCCGGGTTGGCCCGCGCGATCGGCCTGCCCACCCCGCCGGTCGTCACCGGCAGCGACCTGACCGCCGCCCTGCTGACGGAAATCCGGGGCGACGTGACCATCATCGGCCTCGATCCCGCGTTTCTGCCGGCCCTCGGCTTGTCGCGCGTCGCCCACCACAATCCGCCCCAGGGTTTTGCGCGCGATCCCGCGGCCTTTGCCCGGGCGGTCCGTTTCGCGGTGGACCATCCGGCCCGGTTCACCCTGCTCGCCGTCGGCTCCCCCGGGCAGGAGCGGCTGGCGGCCGCCATCGCCGCGGGGGGAGGGGCCACCGGCGTCGGCCTCTGTGTCGGGGCGAGCCTGGAGTTCCTGGCCGGTGCACGCCGGCGCGCGCCGGTCTGGATGCAGCGGACGGGGCTGGAATGGGCGCACCGTCTGGCCGGCGATCCGCGCCGGCTCGCCAGGCGCTACCTGCTCGACTGCCCGGCGATCATTCCGCTGCTGCTGCGCGAGCGGCTGGGGTGAGGCGCGAGGCGGGCCAGCACTTCGGCCCGCCAGCGATCCCGCCACGACCCCCGATGCACCAAGTCGTGGCGCGCCAGGTAGGCCAGCGCCGCCGGCGGCAGGGGCGTGGGAGAGACCGCCATGCGGGCGGCGGCCAGGATCGCCTCCAGCGTCGGGCGCAGCAGGCCGTGCCGCCGCCCCTTGAGCAGATAGCCGCCGATCCGGGGCAGCAGCGCGGGCCAGGAGGCGGCGTTCTTGCGCTCGATATACAGCCGGTTGCGGACGAAATGAAACCACCGCCGGTCCGACCAGGCCTGGCGCTGCTCGGGGGCGACCTTGTGGCGGATCACCAGGTCGCCGCGATAGGCGATCCGCCAGCCGCCGGCGATGGCGCGGAGGCAGAAGTCGTATTCCTCCCAGCAGAAGAACAACGCCGGGTCATAGCCGCCGGCGGCGTCCCAGGCGGTGCGGCGGATCGCATGGCCGGCGCCGACGAAGGTCACGGCATTGAAACGGCCGGCCGATCGCGGCAGCAGGGAGACGGGATAGCCCCAGGAGGACAAGTCGTCGGTTCCGGTCGCATCGGCGACAATCCGGCAGCCGATCGCCGCGAGGTCCGGTTCGGCGTCCAGTGCCGCCACCATCCGCGCCAGTGTGCCCGGATCGGCGAAGACCGCGTCGTTGTCGAGCGCGGCGATCACCCGCCCCCGCCCGAACGCCGACAGCATGTTCCGTCCCTCCGCCACGCCGAGGTTCCGTTCTGCCTGGTACAATGACGCATCCGTCCGACCCCGCACGGCGGCGGCAAGCTGGTCCAGCTCCGCGGGCGTCGACCCCTGGTCGAGAATATGGACATGGCGGGACACCCCGGTCTGCGCCAGGGCCGAGGCGATGGCAGCGAGGGAGTCCTCCACGCGGTGCATGGTGAGGATGATGACGTCGGCGTCGGGGGGGGGCGCACCGGCGTAGATGGGGGAAGAGGCACCAGCGGCGGGGAAGGTGGTGGGGGAGCAGACACTGGCCTCGGCCACCACGCCCCCCCTCCCCTTGAGNNCCCAACCCCCTCCCTCAAGGGGAGGGGGGGAAGGAACGCGGGCACCCCCGCGACGAACCGGACCACCGCGCTCATTCCCGCCGCATCGGGGCGGCGCAGGCCAGATACGCCAGCCGTTTCATCTCCTTCCGCCCGCGCGACACCGCGTCCAGCACCAGCCCGCAGCCGAGCGACAGGAAGCCCAGCAGCACCAGCCCCGTGGCTAGCAGCGCGGTCGGCAGCCGTGGCACCAGGCCGGTGTGGAGGAACTCCGCCACCACCGGCGCGCCCAGCGACAGCCCGGCCAGCAGCAGCACGCCCATCACCAGGCCGGCGCTCTGCAAGGCCCGCTCCTGCCCGACCAGGGCCAGGATCGTGCGCAGGATCCGCAGCCCGTCCTTGATCGTGTTCAGCTTCGAGCGCGATCCTTCCGGCCGGCCGCGATAGGTCGTCCGCATTTCCCGCAGCGGCATATGCAGCGCGAGAGCATGGATGGTGAACTCGGCCTCGGTCTCGAACCCCGCGGCCAGGGCGGGAAACGACTTCACGAAGCGGCGGCTGAACACGCGATAGCCCGACAGCAGGTCCGAGGCCCCACGCCCGAACACCCAGCGGACGATGCCCGACAGCAGCACGTTGCCCAGCCGGTGCCCCGGACGATACGGCTGGGGGCGGTACGCCTCGGTCCGGTCGGCGCCGCGTGTGCCGTTCACCATGTCAAGCTGGCGGTCGAACAGCAGGCGCAGCATGGCGGGGGCGGCCTCGGCTTCGTAGGTGTCGTCGCCATCGACCAGGATATAGGCTTCGGCGTCGATGTCGGCGAACATCCGCCGCACGACATGGCCCTTGCCCTGCAACGCCTCGTGGCGCACCTGCGCCCCGGCCGCCCGTGCCTCCAGCGCCGTCCGGTCGGTGGAGTTGTTGTCATAGACGTAGATACGTGCGTGCGGCAGAGCGGCGCGGAAATCGGTGACCACCTTGGCGATCGCCGTTTCCTCATTGAAACAGGGGATCAGGATGGCGACATCCGGCTGGTCCAGCCCGGGGATGTGGGGCGCGACCTGTTCGGTGTCCGCCCGCCAGTTGGGCGCGGTCCGGGGCAGGGCAGCGGCGGTGGCGAGTTTCTGCAATGTGTCCGACATGGCGGCCTCAATGCGCGTTGGGCAGGCGGTGCAGCGACCGGACGGTGCGCCAGATGATCGCGAGATCAAGACGGAGCGACCAGCGCTCGATGTATTCCAGATCGGCATGAACGCGGCGGAGCAGCTTGTCCTCGGTATCGGTTTCCCCGCGCAGGCCGCGGATCTGGGCCAGCCCCGTCATCCCCGGGCGCACCCGGTGGCGGGCGGGGTAGAGGCGGGTCACGTCCTCGAACAACCGTTCCCCGGCGCGGGAGCCGGCAGCGTGCGGGCGCGGCCCAACGATCGACATCTCACCCCGCAGCACGTTGAACAATTGCGGCAGTTCGTCGAACGATGTCCGGCGCAGCCACCGTCCCAGGCGGGTGATGCGCGGATCGTTGCGCCTGGCCTGCCGGCAGCGGTCGGGTTCGGCGGCGGCATGATGCATGGTGCGGAACTTCAGCATCCGGAAGGTCCGCCCTTCGAGGCCCGTGCGGGTCTGGCGGAACAGCGCGGGGCCGGGGCTGTCGAGGCGGACCAGCAGTGCCAGGACCAGCATCGGCAGCGCCAGCATGACCAGCGCGCCGGCCGCGACCGCAAGGTCGAGCGTCCGTTTTCGCGCGCCATGCCAGCCGCCCACCGGGAGAGTCGGCGGCGGGAACAGCGCCTGGCGGTACGAGATCGGCGCGTGCAGCGCCTCCGACGGCGGAAGGCGGAGGCGGTGATAGGTTCTCGGGTTGAAGTCCAACATGGCTGGCCGCGTTCTCGTTTCTCGACGAACGCAGTCAGAGCGCGAAAGTCATGAGCGAGCGGTTAACGTGGCACGCAGGTGTAGTGACGCCTCGTTATTTTTCGTCAAATACGGGTCCGTTGGGCGAACAGACAACGAACCCGTCAGCGGAAAACCATGGCGCGGGAGAGGAAGTAATTGGCGAACATCCCGGCCACGGCGCCGGCGGCGGTGGCCAGGACCGGTTCGGCGGCGGCGGCGGCGACGAAGGTCACCATCAGCGCATAGGCGCCGCGGTTGAGCACGAAACCGACCACGCTGACCGCGACATAGCGCAGGAACTGCCGGTGCGCGGGGCCGCCGCCCTGGCCGCGGAAGGTCCAGAGCCGGTTCATCACCCAGTTCATCGTGACCGAGACCGCCCAGGCGATCAGGCCGGCGCCGTACAGTCCGAACTCGGCCCGCAGCGCGTAGACACAGGCCGTGTCGACGATGAAGCCGGCGCCACCGACGACGGCGAAGCGCAGGAACTGCGTGATCGCGCCGATCCGGGCCAGCAGGAAGCGGCCGATCGGGCGGGGCAGGCGGGTCAGCAGGCGCAGCAGGATGGCGTTCACGCGGGGCGGGTCCGATCGGTCAGGGTGTCACTTCGAAGGCGGCGTGGCGATGATCGCCCGCCGCCGGCGGGCCATCCACACCAGCGCGATCGCGCCCAGGGACGTGACCGTGTAGAGCGAAAACGCGTTGAGGTAACCGATCATCGCCGCCTGGCGGTTGATCTCCCGCGTCAGGCGCGCGAGCCCGGGCATCGTCTCCATCGTCCAGGACCCCATCGCCCAGGGCAGGCTCAGCGCGCGGTTATAGGGCGTTACCATCTCGGTCATCCGGCTGTAGTTGGCGCCGGTGGAACTGATCACCATCGCGAAGGCGAGCGAGATGAACAGGCTGGAGCCGATGTTGCGGAGCAGATGGAACACCGCCATCCCCTCGCTCATGAGGCGGGGTTCCAGCGTGGAGAACGCCATGACGCTGAGCGGCACCCAGACGACCCCGGTGGCCATCCCCTGCACGAGGGAGTTCATCAGCAGGTCGTTCATGCCGATGTTCAGGTCGATCTCCATCAGCCACACCCCTGACAGCGCCAGCAGGCCGAAGCCCATGGTCATGCCGATGCGGGGATCGAAGCGGGCGAGGAACATGGCCGAGAAGAACCCGATCGTGCCGCCGACGCCGCGGGCGGCGACGATCATGCCGATGGTCGAGTCCGGAAATCCGACATGGGTCTGGAGCAGCGGCGGCAGCAGCACCAAGGGCGTGAAGTTCAGCATCCCGTAGATCAGCACAAGGAGCAGCCCCAGCGCGTAGTTCCGGTCCCGCAGCAGCCGGGGGCTGAGGAAGGGCCGGTCCGCCGTCGCGCTATGGGCGATGAACAAATAGAAGGCCAGGATCGCCAGCACGGTTTCCAGCATGATCTCGGGCGATTCATACCAGTCCAGCCGCTGGCCCCGCGACAGCACGAGTTGCAGGCAGCCCAGTCCGAGCGAGAGGCTGAGGAAGCCGATCCAGTCGAGCCTGGTGCCGGCGCCCGGCGGTTCCTTCGGCAGGACCAGCCAGAGTGCGATGAACCCTGCCGCCCCGGCCGGGACGATCATGTAGAAGGCGTAGCGCCAGCTATAGGTCTCGGCCAGGATGCCGCCGAGGGTCGGGCCGATGACGGGGCCCAGCACGACGGCGGTCATGCCGAAGATGGAACTGACGATGCCGGCCTGGCGGCGGGGGAAGCAGTCCAGCACCAGCGCGTTGGAGATCGGCACGACCGGCGCGCCGAGGCCACCTTGCAGGATGCGCCAGAACACGAGGGTTTCCAGGGACTCGGCCTGGCCGCACATGTAGGTGACGAAGGTGAAGCCGCCGACGGCGAAGATCATCACATTCCGGCGGCCGAAATTGGACACGAAGAAGCCGGCCATCGGGGTAACGATGGCGGTGGCCAGGATGTTGAAGGTCGTGGTCCAGGCGATCTCGTCCGCCGTGGCCGCCATCGATCCCTGCATCTGCGGCAGCATGGCCGAGGCGACCAGCAGGGTCGTCGAATACAGCGTCGAACCCAGCACGACCGCCGCCATGATGGCCACCCGGCGCGGGAACGAGTAGGCGGCGACCAGGGGGGAGTCGAGCGGGTCGGACATGGGGTGCGGGCGGGCGCGGCTGTGAGGCCGTCACCCTAGCCCGGATTGCCGAGGCGGGACAAAGAGGATGGGTTCACGCCGCCGCGACAATCGTGCCGCGTTCGGCCAGGTCCGCGATCTCCTGCGCCGTGAACCCGGCCTCGCCCAGGATTTCCGCGTTGTGCTCGCCGATCTTTGGCGGCTGGCGGGTTACCTTGGGGCGGTCGCGCTCGGGGCCGAATTCCACCGGCAGGGCCGGCAGGCCGACCCATTTGCCGCCCTCGGCCCCGAAGCGGGAGACGAACACATCGACCAGCCCGCCGGTCGCCAGCAGATGCGGGTCCTCGAACAGATCGCCCGGCTGTGCGACGGGGGCCCAGGAGACGTTGCAGCGTTCGCAGCGCTCCTCGACTTCTTTCTGGGGGAAGCGGGCCAGGACCTCCTGCAGGGCCGGGACCAGCCATTCCCTCTCCGCCAACCGGGTGACGTTCGTCGCCATGCGCGGATCGGCGGCGAGGTCCTGCAGGCCGAATTCCTCGACGAAACGGTTCCATTGCTGGTCGGAGGTGACGCCGATGAACAACTGGCCGTCGCCAGCGGTGTTGAACACGTCATAGACGGCCCAGGCGCCGCGGCGGGCGGGCATCGGGCGGGCATCCAGCCCCGTGGCCGCCATGCCGGCCATATGGGTGCTCATGAGGAAGACGGCGCTTTCGAACAGGGAACTCGCCACGCGCTGGCCCTTGCCGGTGGCGTCGCGTTCCCGCAGGGCGGCCTGCACGGCGATGACGCCGAACATCGCGCCCATGATGTCGATGACCGAGGCCCCCGCGCGCAGCGGACGGCCGGGCGGGCCGGTCATCCAGGCGAGTCCGGACTGGAACTGCACGACCTCATCCAGCGCCGGGCGATGCTCATAGGGGCCGGCGAGGTAGCCCTTCAGCGCCAGATAGATCAGCCGGTCGTTCAGTGGGGCGAGGTGTTCCCAGCCGCAGCCGAGTCGTTCCATCGTGCCGGGGCCGAAATTTTCCAGCACGATGTCGGCGGTCGGGACCAGGCGATGCATGACCGCCTGGCCTTCCTTCGATTTCAGATCGATGGCCAGGCTGCGCTTGTTGCGGTTGAAACCAGCAAAGAAGCCGGCGCCGAAGCCACCCAGGCGGCGGGTCCGGTCGCCTTCCGGCGCTGGCTCCACCTTGATCACATCGGCGCCGAGTTCGGCGAACAGCAGGCCGGCGGTCGGCCCCATGACGGTGTGGGAGAATTCAAGGACCCGCAGTCCCTCAAGGGGCCTCGCCGACATCAGTGCGCGACCTGCCGGCGGAAGGCTTGCAGGCTGCCGGCGTGGATCAGTTCGCTGGGCAATTGATGCCCGACGATGTCTTCCGCCATGCGGCCGACCTCGATCAGGTTGTCGAGGTCAACGCCCGTCTCGATGCCCATTTCCTCACAAAGCAGGACCAGTTCTTCCGTGCAGATGTTGCCGGCGGCCTTGGGCTGGCCGGCGAAGGGGCAGCCGCCGAGGCCGCCCACGGTGCTGTCGAACTGGCTGACGCCCATCTTCAGCGCCGCATGGGCGTTGGCGACGGCGAGGCCGCGGGTGTCGTGCAAATGCAGGCTGATGGTCATCTCGGGCCAGCGGTTGCGGACTTCGCCGATCACCTTTTCGATGCGGTGCGGGGCGGCCCAGCCCATCGTGTCGGCGAGCGAGAACAGGGTGATCTGGGCGCCCGTTTCCTCGGCGATCTTCATGCCGTCTTCCAGCGTCTTGATCACCTGCGCGGGGGCGATGTCGCCCTGGTAGTTGCAGCCGAAAGCAGCCATCACGCCGACGCGGTTGACCGGGATGCCGTTGGTCAGGTGGGCGGCGGCCTGGCGCTTCATGGCTTCGACGTTTTCCGCGTGGGTGCGGTTGAGGTTCTTCTTGGTGAAGCCCTCGGACGCGGTCAGCGAGATGGAGCCGGACAGGGTCAATTTGCCCTGATACTTGCGGGCGCGGTCGAGACCGTTGCCGTTGAAATAAAGCCCCGTGTAGTGGACGCCGTCCTTGGCGGTGAAGGATTCCACGACGGCTTCCGCGTCGGCCCAGCCGGGCACGAGGCGGGGGTTCACGAAGGAGCAGGCTTGGATATGGTGCAGGCCGGTTTCCGACAGCGCCTCGATCAGCTTGACCTTGTCGGCGGTGGGGATCGGGCCTGGCTCGATCTGGAAGCCTTCGCGTGGGCCTTCCTCGTGGATTTCGACGTGCTTGGGCAGGTCGGACATGTTGGATGCTCCCCCAGGGGTTGGTCTGGCGGGGAGCGTAGCATTGGGGGCGGGCGGTGTCATGGCGGGAGGATGGTTGACGGATTGTCTTTTATAGAGGACAATTCTGTTGTGATCGAAATTCAGCAGACCGACCAGTTTTCGGCCTGGTTCAAAGGACTCCGAGACCGCAAGGCCCGGTCCCGCATTCTGGTTCGCGTCGACCGCCTCGCACTTGGTCATGCGGGCGATGTGCGGCCGGTGGGGGAGGGGGTGTCGGAACTGCGGATCGATCATGGCCCTGGCTATCGGGTCTATTTCGTGCGCCGCGGGCCGGTCGTTATCGTGCTTCTGGCCGGCGGTGACAAAGGCTCGCAGGACCGGGACATCCGATCCGCCCTGGCGCTGGCACGAGCATTGGCATGAGAGGTTCCATGACTGAAATCCGCACAACCGCCTGGGATACGGCCGATCATCTGGAAACCGCGGAGGATGTCGCGGCCTATCTGGAAGCGGTGTTCGAGGACGGCGATCCCGAACTGATCACGCATGCCCTGGGGGTTGTGGCACGTGCCAAGGGGATGACGGAGGTTGCCCGAAAGACGGGCTTGGGGCGGCAGAATTTGTACAAGGCGTTGTCAGCGGATGGGCACCCGGAGTTCGCCACCGTCCTGAGCGTCCTGCGGGCGTTGGGGATTAAGATGACTGTGTCGATGGTTTGAGGACAGCCGCTACAGATGGCGGGCCACGTCCATCCGTTCATGCAATATTCGGATTACCGCAATTCCGGTGTCGGTGACCCGATAGAACAGCACGTGGGAACCGGAACGGAAGCGGCGATAGCCGGGCCTGATTTCCTCCGCGGATTGACCAAGGCGTGGGATGTCCATGACGGTTCGCATGTCCAGCGAGATCTGCCGGAGATAGGCTTCGGCCCGGACCTCCCCCATCGGTTCCGGCTGTAGTCCCAGATGTCATCCAGATCGCGCCTCGCCCGGGGGGTGAGGGTCAGTTTGCCCGTCATACGTCCGGCATGTGGGGCGATCGTTTCTCCGCAAGGAACGCGTCGATGTCGAATGGCGTGGCGGGGCCGCTTGCCTCTCCCTCCTCCAAGGCGGAACGTAGGGCGGCCAGTCGGGACGCCTGGTCCTCAAGCAGACGAAGCGCGGCACGGACCACGTCGCTCGCGCTGTCGTAGCGGCCGTCCTTCACTTGGGCGTCGATGAACGCCACGAAGTGTTCGTTCAGGCTTATGGAGGTGGTCTTGCGCATGCTGTGTCCAGCGGGTTGTGCTGAAATCTAGTACATAGGCCGGTCCACTACTGTCCGGTTGACGG
>DIUL01000089.1 GCA_002422345.1 Acetobacteraceae bacterium UBA6159 | reverse complement strand
CATATGGCGGCGCAAAAGTAGGCCATTTTCAGGGTTGATCGTGACGGGTGCAAAATGGCGGCGGCCAGTCAGCCGCGCTCCCCAAATAGCTGGCGGTTGACTGGCCGCTTTGGCCCGTCAGGGCCAAAGCTGGATTGGCTGGATCAGGTGGCGGCTTGTGCCTTCCGGGCACGGCTTTGGCCGAGACGATAGCTGTCGCCATTCATCTCGAGGATGTTGACGTGGTGGGTCAGCCGATCGAGCAGTGCTCCGGTCAGACGTTCGGTGCCGAAGGTTTCGGTCCATTCGTCGAATGGCAGATTGCTGGTGATCATCGTGGAGCCGCGCTCATAGCGCTGCGAGATCAGTTCGAACAAGAGCTCGGCACCGGTCTTGGACAATGGCACAAAGCCCAACTCGTCGATGATGAGCAGCTTGACGGCGGCCAGCTGCTTTTGCAGGCGGAGCAGACGGCGCTCGTCTCGGGCCTCCATCATCTCGTTGACCAGCGTCGCGGCGGTGGTGAAGCTGACCGAGAGGCCCTTCTGGCAGGCAGCCAGCCCAAGTCCGAGGGCGACATGGGTCTTGCCTGTGCCGCTCGGGCCAAGAGCGATGACGTTCTCGCGCCTTTCGATCCATTCGCAGCGGGCCAGTTNNGCCAGTTCCAGCACCTGCATCTTGTTCAGCTTTGGGATCGCCTTGAAGTCGAAGCTGTCGAGGCTCTTGGTGGCCGGGAACTTCGCGGCCTTGATACGCCGCTCGATCATGCGCCGCTCGCGGTCGATCAGCTCCAGTTCGACGAGGCGCGCAAGGAACTGGACGTGATCGCGACCCTCGGCGGCGCACTGGCGGGCGAGCTTGTCGTATTCCCGCAGGAATGTCGGCAGCTTCAGCGTCTTCAGATGATCGGCGAGCAGGATATTCGAGGCCACGGTCATGCTGCATCCTCCGTCATCAGGACCATGTAGCTGGCCGCAGATGTGGTCTCGACATTGGCGCGAGGCAGGTAGGGGTAGACATCGAGATCCAGCTTCGGTGGCCGTTTCTCGACGTGGCAGAGGACGAGGTGCTTGACGGCATCAAAGCCGACCGCCCCCAATTGCAGGGCCTTCTTTACGGCGGCATGTAAATCGTCGATGTCGAAGGTCTCGAGCAGGCGCAGAACCTGAACATACTCGCGGCGCCCGGCCTTGATCATCCGCGCTTCCATCAGGCGGCGCAGGGTCGCGAACTCGGGCGGCAGGTCCCATTGGGCCAAGGGCGCCGCTTGATCCAGGGCGTTGATTTTGCGCTCGATCAGCACAAGGTAATGCACTGGATCGAAGATCATGTCCTCGCGGTCGTAACAGCGGGGATGACGTGCAATCACCTCGCCACCGCAGCCGATCACGACCGCGTCGACATAGCCCCTGATCCAGACGTCACGGTGGCCGTAGGCGACCGGGACCGAATAATCATTGGTCTTGTAGCGCACCAGCGCTTGCGAACTGACCCTTCCGGTGGCCTGATCGCAGGCATCGAACGGTGCCGCAGGGAGGTCGGGCATCACCGCCAGATCCCGCGCGAGGCGTTGACCGATCGTCTCGGACTGGCCCCGTAGGACATCCGCCTGACGTTCGCGGCACTGGTCCTCCAAATAGGCGTTGAACGCCTCCCAGGTCGCAAACCGCGGGATCGGTACCATGAAGTTGCGGCGAGAATAACCGACCAGCCCTTCCGCGTTGCCCTTGTCGTTGCCCTTGCCGGGGCGGCCGTAGCGATCGCGGAACAGGTAATGCGACAGGAAGGCGCTGAAGAGCGTGGCCCGCTTACGCGTTCCGTCCGGAAGGATCTTGGCAACCAGGCAGCGGTCGTTGTCGTAGAGGATCGATATCGGCACCTTGCCGAAGAACGCGAAGGCGTGGACGTGGCCGTCAACCCAGGCTTCCGCCGTCGCCGCCGGATAGGCGCGCACAAAGCAGGCATCACTGTGCGGCAGGTCCATGACGAAGAAATGCGCCTTCTGCTCAACACCGCCGATGATGACAACCGCCTCGCCGAAGTCGGCCTGGGCATGTCCGGGCCGATGGGCCAGCGGCACGAACATCTCGCGACCGCGCCGTTCGCGCTGCCGCATGTAATCCTTCACGATCGTGTAGCCGCCGGTGAACCCGTGTTCATCGCGGAGCCGCTCGAACACCCGCTTCGCTGTGTGCCGCTGCTTGCGATGAACCCCCAGATCACCGTCCAGCCAGCCGTCGATGATCCCGGTGAAGGCATCCAGCTTCGGTCGCTTGACCGGTGCCGACCGCCGGTAACCCGGCGGAACCGAGAACGCCATCATCTTGGCTACGCTGTCGCGCGAGATATTGAAATGCCGCGCTGCCTCCCGCTGGCTCATGCCCTCAGCACAGGCCAGCCGAACCTTCCGATATAAATCCACAGTGAAAATCCTCCCACCCTCCCTGCCGCCAGAAAGGGTAAAGGTGGACGACTTTTACGCCGCCCGCAGCAAGCTCATCCCGCCGCTACCGTGGCCGACTT
>DIUL01000138.1 GCA_002422345.1 Acetobacteraceae bacterium UBA6159 | reverse complement strand
CCGTCAACCGGACAGTAGTGATCACTTATCAATTCCACCCGGGCGCGGATGGCACTTCCATGTTTTGGAACCGCATCAATGAGTGAATCGGAAGGTGCCGACGCACGCCATAGAACGCTCCGGCGCAGCAGCATCGCCAACCTTCTCCTCAAAGGCCTCGGCGTTGCCGCCGCGCTCGGCTCTCAGATCGTCCTGGCCCGCTGCCTTCCCTTGCAGGAGTTCGGTGAATACGCGGCGATGCTGGCGCTGAGCACCACACTCGCCGTCATCGGCAGCGGCGGACTGGCCTTGGCCTCGGTGCGCTTCCTGCCGGCCTATCGTGACGCACGGGACTGGCCCGCCTTCTCGGGCTATGTCCGGGAGGCGGCGATTCGCTCGGCCGTCCTCGCGTCCCTGATCGCGGGGGCCGCTGTGGCGATCGCCGCCGCGATTCCCGCCCTGCGTTCCTGGGTGCCGGTGTTGCTCGCCAGCATCCCCCTGACGGTGCTGCTGTGCCTGGCCGGGCTGCTGGTGGGCGTCCAACAGTCGATACGCCGGCCGCTGCAGGCCGAAACCTTCAACAATCTGCTGCGCCCGATCGTGCTGATGGGGTTCATCGGCGGTCTGGTCTGGTCAGGCGGACCGGCCGATGCCGCGACCGCGCTGCTGCTGACCGCGGCGGCCGTGTTCGTGACGCTGGTCCCGGCCTGGATCGGCGTCCGCCGAACCATCCCGATCGTGGCCGCCGGGATGGCGCGCCGCGAGGACCGGCGGCTGTGGATCGCCTCGGGCATTGGCTTCCTGGTGCCCCTGGTCGCCGCTTCGGCGATCGAGCGGATGGATACCATCTTCCTGGGCCTGCTGGCCGGGCCGGATCTGGCGGGCATCTACAGCGTGGCCGCGCGCCTCGCCATCCTGATCGGCTTCGCCACCGCCGCGGTGAACGCCATGCTTGGCCCCATGGCGGCCGAGTTGATCGGGCGGAAGGATCAGGACGGGCTGCGGCAGTTGCTGGCCAATGGCTCCCTGCTGAACACCGGCCTCAGTCTGCTGGTCGCGGGTGGGCTGCTGGTGATGGGGCCATTGCTGATGCGGCTGTTCGGGTCCGTCTTCGTCGACGGGGCCGAGGCCATGCGGATCCTGATGGTCGGCCAGTTCATCCAGGCGATGCTGGGCGGGGGTGGGGCCATGCTGGCGATGTCGGGGCGCAATGGCGCGCTGGCCGCGGTGATGGCCGTTTCGGTTGCGTTCCACGCCGTGCTCTGCGTGCTGCTGATCCCGCCCTTCGGTCTGATCGGCGCGGCGATCGCCACGACTACGACCCTCGGCCTCAGCGGCCTGATCCAGGCCCTCATGTCGCACCGTCTGCTCGGCGTTGATCCGTCGATCCGCGCGGGGCTGCTGCTGTGGCGCCGGCCCCGCGCCGCCGCGCCGACGGGACTGGTTCCATGATCGCCCGCCTGGTCCTGCCGCTGTTCCTGCTGCTGCTGACCGTGGGCGCCGCCCTGGCCCAGGCCTGGCCCCGAAACCCCGACTTCGCGGAGGGCGGCAACCCGCCCGCGCAATGGTTCGTGGACCCGGAGGCCGAACCGAAAGGCCGGATCACCGTCACCCAGACGCCGGCGGGTCCCGTCCTCGAACTGCTGCCCAATGCGCGCAACACCCCCAGCGAGAAGCCGTTCGGCCTTGGCCAGTTGCTGCCGGCGGCGCCGTTTCGGGGACGGGAGGTCACGCTTTCCGCCTCTCTGAGCGGCACTGGCGGGGCGAGCGCCGTCATCGGCCTGGTGGTGCTGCGCAAGGGCGGCGGTGCCGATTCGATCCAGATCCGCGACGACGGCGCCACCGACCTGACCGTCCGGCGGGAACGGTTGACCGTGCCGGATGACCGGGCGATCGAGGGGTTGATCCTGTTCGTCGTGGCCGAGGGCACTGCCGGCGTGGCCCGGATCAAGGACGTCTCGGTGGTGGCGGGCGCGGGGCCGGCTGCCGCGGACCCCGCACCGGCGACCCGTTCGGCGGACTACGCGGCCAGCGTCCGTGTCGATACCAGCCGGGTGGTGCGGGAAATCCCCCGGGGGGTCTTCGGCACGAACATCGAGGTCATCCGCGATGCCAACGGGTTGTGGGACAGCCGCAACCAACGGATCGATCCGGCCCTGACCGCGCTGGCCCGGGACATGCGCCTGAGCCTGGTGCGCTTCCCGGGCGGGGTCTGGTCGGATGCCTATGACTGGCGCCATGGCGTCGGGCCGATGAACCAGCGCGCGACCACGCCCACCCATCCCGGCGCCGAGGAGAAATACCGCCACGTCTTCGGCACCGATGAGGCTCTGGCCTTTGCCCGCGACATCGGCGCCGGCCTGCTGGTCACGGTGAACGCCGGCACCGGCACACCCGAAATGGCGGCCGACTGGGTCCGCTATGTGAATGGCGCAGACGGTAAGTCCCCCCGCGCCGGCCACGTCGCGTACTGGGAGATCGGCAACGAACTCTACATGAAGGAGGACATGTCGGGCGGCCACATGACGCCCGAGCGCTATGCCGACCGGGTACTGGCCTTCTCCCGTGCCATGCGGGCGGTCGATCCGTCCATCCGCATCGCCGCGATCGGCCTGCGGAACTATGGTCGCTACCGCTTCGCCGATCGTGAGGACTGGAATGAGGTCGTGCTGCGTCGCGCCGGCGCCGAGATCGACCTGCTGGCCATCCACAACGCCTATTCGCCGCTGGTCGGCGACGGAAAGGGCTTCGATCCGGCCGATGTCTATGCCGCGATGTGGGCCGCGCCGACGCTGATTGCCCGGAACCTCAAGGACACCTGGCGGGACGTGGAGCGGTTCGCGCCCAACCGCACCGGTGCCATCAGCCTGGCGATCACGGAATGGGGTCCCGCTGTTCGCCGTTTCCCCCGGATCGCCCTGGATCGATCACGTGAAGACCTTGGGATCGGCGGTGTTCGTCGCCTCCGTCCTGAAGGTGTTTGCCGAGGACCCGCACGTCTCGGTGGCCAACTTCTTCAAGCTGAACGAGGCCTCGTTCATGGGCTGGATCGGTCGCTCGGGCAGCGGCTGGGCACCAACCGCGCCGTATCACGCGTTCCGCATGGTCTCGACGGGGATGGAGCCGAACCTGCTGCCGGCCACCGTGACCGCGCCAGGTTTCAACAGCCGGACCGTTGGATTCGTCGATCGCGTGAGCGGGGCGCCGACGCTCGATTCGTTCGCGACCCGATCGGCGGATGGCAAGGCGGTGACGGTGCTGCTGATCAACCGCCATGTCAGCGCGGTGGCCGCGGTCACGGTCGCGCTGGACGGGATCGGCGGTGCGGGCTCGGTGCGGGGACAGACGCTGACCGGCGCCTCGGTCGATGCCAATACCGGGACGGAACTGCCGCGGGTTCCTGGCCTGAACTGGGCAAGGCAGAAGCAGATGGAGTCGGGCGGCCGGTTCGACCGCGGCGCCCCGGCGGAAATCCGCATCGAGACCGCCGATCTGCCCGCTTCCGGAACGGTGCTGTCGCGCGTGCCGCCGCACTCGATTACCCTGTTGCGGTTCCAGGACGTGCGGCCGTGATGCCGTTCGTTCTGTTCGTTGTGCCGACGTTCAACCGGGCGGCCGATCTGCCGCGCACGCTGGGGGCCATCGCGGCGCAGCGGTGGCCGTCGGATCGGATGGCGATCCTGGTGGTCGACAATTCCTCCACCGATGACACGTCGGATGTGCTTGCCAGGCTGGCGGCCGAACTCCCCTGCCGGCTGGATCATCTGCGGAAGACGCCCGAGGGGCCGACCGTCGCGCGAAACCTGGGCATGCGGGCCGGACGGGATGGCCTGGTCGCGCTGGTGGACAGCGATGTGGAACTCGATCCCGGCTGGATGGCGGCGGCGGTGGCCGCGTTGCAGGCCGATCCCGGGATCGCACAGGTCGGCGGCAAGCTGGTCTTCGCCCATGACCGGGCGATCCTGAACAGCTATGGCGGCGCGATCAGCCCGCTGGGGCTCGCATGGGATGCGGCCGAGGGCGAAGCGGCCGATGGGTTCACGACGGCAGCCGATGTGCCATGGATCAACACCGCCGCCGTGCTGGTCCGTCCGGAGGCCCTGTTAGGCATTGGCGGTTTCGATGAAGCCTTCTTCTACGGCTACGAGGAGCCGGACCTTGGCCTGAGGCTCTCCATCGCCGGCTGGCGTTCGGTCGTCGTGCCTGGCGCGGTCGCGATCCATCATACCGGCACGCGGATCGGCGAAAGCTCCGCCCAGATTGTGTTTCATTACACAAAAAACCGCTTCCGGATGGGCATGAAGGTGCTGGGTCCGTTGCGGTTGACGGCGTTCCTGACTGCGAATATCGCCTACGGCCTGCTGGATGCCGCGCTGCATCCCCCCCGCGCCATCCGCCTGCGCGCGATACTTTGGAACATCACCCATATGCCGGAGACCTGGGCGTTGCGTCGGCGTGCCCAGGCGGCGCGGACGGTCCCCGACCGGCAGGCCCTGGCGCTCGTTTCGTCGCGGTTGTTCCCTCCGCGTCGGCTGGCCGGCCTGCGGCGCCGTCCGGTATCGGGTAACGCGATTGTGCGGACATCGGCGGATGATCGGGTCGCGCCGTGAAGCCGTTCGTGACCGTCATCGTCCCGACGCATGGCCGCCCGGTCCTGCTGGGTCACCTGCTGCGGTCCCTGCTGACGCAGGCATGGCCGGCCGATCGCATGGAAGTGATTGTCGTTCACAACGACTCTCCCGACGACACCGAACGCGTCGTAACCGAGATCGCGGCGAGCAGCGCCGTGCCGATCGCGTATCACCGAACGCACTTCAGCGGCCCCGGCCCATCACGGCAGTTCGGCGCGGATCGTGCCAAGGGCAGTGTCCTGGCCTTCATCGATGACGACTGTCAGGCAACGCCGGACTGGATCGCCGCGGGCGTGGCAGAACTGGCGAAAGGCTTCGGGCTTGTGCAGGGCCGCACATTGCCCAATCCCGCCCAACCGCGCCGCTTCCTGGAAAAGACCGTTTCGGTGACCGGGCCCACACCCTATTTCGAAACCTGCAACATATTCTATGACACGACGGTCTTCCGCACCGTCGGTGGCTTCCCCGCCGCCTTCCGCGAACGCTTCTACGCCGAGGACACCGCGCTCGGCTGGACCCTGAAACGTGCCGGCCACACCACGGGATTTGCCGCCGATGCGCTGGTGTTTCACGAGGTCTTCGCCGTGTCATTCCAGTCCTGGCTGATGGAGCCGAGAAACATGCGCCACTGGCCGTTCCTGTCCCGCGCGTTTCCCGAGTTGCGAGGGGAATTGTTCCTGGGCGTCTTCCTGAGCAAACTGACAGCGACATTCGACCTGGCCGTGCTGGGCGTCATCCTGGGCTGCCTGCTGCATCCAATCGTCTTCGTATTGATCGCGCCCTATCTCTGGATCCGCCTGTATGAGCGTGGACGGTTCCGAGCGCCGCATGTCCTGATCGCCCGTCTGCTGTTCGGCCTGCCGCGTGCGGTGGTGCTGGCATTCACGTTGATCCTCAATTCATTCCGGGCGCGGAGCCTGGTGATTTGACTGGCCGCCCGCTGTCCGTGTTGCTGACACACGAACACTATCTGCCCGACATGCGTGGGGGCGGGGAGTATGTCGTGCACCGCACCGCCAGCGCATTGCAGGCGAGGGGCATGCGGGTACGGGTGCTCACAACCGGCGATCCGGCGATCACGAACCATGAAGGTGTTGCCACGGAAGTATCTGCTCAACCCGGAGCGAG
>DIUL01000168.1 GCA_002422345.1 Acetobacteraceae bacterium UBA6159 | reverse complement strand
GCCTGAAGGTTGCGGCCGTGAAGGCGCCTGGCTTCGGTGATCGCCGCAAGGCGATGCTGGAAGACATCGCGATCCTGACCGGTGGCACCGTGATCAGCGAAGACCTTGGCATCAAGCTCGAGAACGTGAAGCTCGCGGACCTCGGCAAGGCCAAGAAGATCCTGATCGAGAAGGAAAACACCACGATCGTCGAAGGTTCTGGCAAGAAGGCCGACATTCAGGGCCGTTGCAGCCAGATCCGTGCGCAGATCGAGGAGACCACCTCGGACTACGACCGTGAGAAGCTGCAGGAGCGTCTCGCGAAGCTGGCCGGTGGCGTTGCCGTCATCCGCGTCGGTGGCAGCACCGAGATCGAAGTGAAGGAGCGCAAGGACCGCGTCGACGACGCGCTGCATGCGACCCGCGCGGCGGTCGAGGAAGGCATCGTTCCGGGCGGTGGTGTGGCCCTGGCGCGCGCCAGCCTGATCCTGTCCAAGCTGAAGGCCGACAACGACGACCAGCGTTTCGGGATCGAGATCATCCGCAAGGCGATCCAGACCCCGCTGCGCCAGATCGCCGAGAACGCCGGTGAAGACGGCGCCGTGATCGCTGGCAAGACGCTGGACAACAGCGACTACAGCTTCGGCTTCGACGCCCAGTCCGGTGAGTTCAAGGACCTGGTCAAGTCCGGCATCATCGACCCCACCAAGGTCGTGCGCACGGCCCTGCAGGACGCGGCTTCCGTTTCCGGTCTGCTGATCACCACCGAAGCGATGGTGGCCGAGAAGCCGGAGCGCAAGATGCCTCCGATGCCGGGCGGTGACGGCGGCATGGGCGGCATGGGCGGCATGGACTTCTGATCCCGTTCCTGGGGCCTCGGCCCCCGGACCCGAGATCAACGACGAAAGCGGGCCTTCGGGCCCGCTTTTTTGTGCGGTCAGCGGTAAATTTTGTGACGGCGGGAAGGCGGAAAGCATCAATTTCCACACGAGCGGGAAATTGAAGTGGTCTTTGCTGCGCTGCTCAAGAATAGACCGCGCAACCTGGCGCTTGTCTTGGCCCGATCGGTGGTCACGATTGACTCCGATGGACATTTCTGGGCCAACTTCGAGGCGCAATCGTATTTTGGCTAGCCTTGCTGCGCCTCCGTCTGTCGGGTGCTCTCAAGACCTCCAAAGGCCCGGTTGACTAAACCGTCCGGCGATGGCGCCGGACGCACTGGACGGAGAAGGACGCAGACAATGTCTACGGGGACAGTCAAGTGGTTCAATACCACGAAGGGATACGGGTTCATCATGCCGCAGGAAGGCGGCAAGGATGTGTTCGTGCATATCACCGCGGTCCAGGCCGCCGGCCTTCGTGGGCTGAATGAGGGGCAGAAGGTCAGCTACGACGTGGTCATGGAGCGCGGCAAGGCCGCCGCGACGAACCTGAAGCCACTCTGACCTGACACAGGGCGTCTGGGCTCGGGCGGGGAGCTCGGTGGCCAGACGCGTGGCGCCCACGCGCCGCCGAACCGAGATGAACGCGGTGATTGCCCGCGTCCGTCCCGGAACGGTTGGACATTGGTCGACATAATCCAACAGTCCGCGGTCGTCTGTCGGCCCTATTCCCTCTGATTTTCCGTCTCATGGCTGCTATGCTGCGACCGCAATAAATGACCGGTCCGGTTGCCCCATGAAGCGTCACGATTTCATTGTCATCGGCAGCGGACCCGCGGGCCGCAGAGCCGCCATCCAGGCCGCGAAGACGGGTGGGTCGGTGCTGGTGATCGAAAAGGGCCGCCGCGTCGGGGGCGTCTCCGTCCATACCGGCACCATCCCATCGAAAACGCTGCGGGAAACCGTGCTGAACCTGACCGGCTGGCGCGAGCGGGGGTTCTACGGCAGCGCCTATCGCGTCAAGCAGGACATCTCCGCCACCGATCTGATGTCGCGCATGCACAAGACACTCGACCATGAAGTCGATGTGTTGGAACACCAGTTCGCCCGCAACGGCGTGGAGCGCATGCATGGCATGGCACGGTTCCTCGACCCCCACCGCATCGAAGTCCGCCTTGAAAACGGCGACACCCGTGTGGCCGAGGCCGAGAAAATCCTGATCGCCGTCGGGACCCGGCCGTACCACCCGCCCGAAGTTCCGTTCAACGGCCGTAACATCCTGGACAGCGACGACATCCTGGAAATCCCGCATTTGCCGCGCAGCCTGACAGTGGTGGGCGGCGGCGTGATCGGCGTCGAATATGCAACCATCTTCAGCGCGCTGGACGTGAACGTCACGCTCGTGGAATCCCGCGAGAGCATGCTGGACTTCATCGATCATGAGCTGGTCGAGGACTTTCTGCACCAACTGAGGGACCGCGGCATCGCCATCCGCCTGGGTTCCAAGGTCGTCGGCATCGCCTTCGATCATGACTGGCCTGTGACGGTGCTGGAAAGCGGCCGCCGCATCCGGTCGGAGATGCTGCTGTATACCGCTGGCCGGATGGGCGCGACGGATGTGCTCGACCTGGCGAATTGTGGGCTGACGGCGGATGAACGCGGCCGGCTCAAGGTCGATCCCGTGACCTTCCAGACAGCCCAGCCGCACATCTACGCCGCCGGTGACGCGATCGGC
This sequence comes from Acetobacteraceae bacterium UBA6159, assembly GCA_002422345.1. GTDB lineage: Bacteria > Pseudomonadota > Alphaproteobacteria > Acetobacterales > Acetobacteraceae > Rhodopila. The sequence goes on along the minus strand of DIUL01000168.1, from coordinate 138,430 downwards.
TTCCCGAGCCTGGCATCCACGTCAATGGAACAGGGCCGCATCGCCGCCTGCCACGCCTTCGGGGTCAAGATGCCCCCGGCGCCGGAGTTTTTCCCCTATGGCATCTACGCCGTGCCGGAAATCTCCACCGTCGGCATGAGCGAGGAGGAAGTCCGCCGGCGCGGCATCCCCTATGAATGCGGCGTGGCGCGGTTCCGGGAGACATCGCGCGGCCACATCATGGGGCTGTCGAACGGGATGATGAAGCTGATCTTCTCCCTGAAGACCCGCCGCCTGCTCGGCGCCCACATCGTGGGGGAGGGTGCGACGGAACTCGTGCATATCGGGCAGGCCGTGCTGAACCTGCGCGGGACGCTCGATTACTTCATCGAGAACACGTTTAACTACCCGACCCTGGCCGAGGCCTACAAAATCGCCGCGCTGGATGCCTGGAACCGGATGCCCCAGGCCAACGTGGAGGCCTGATCCCTACTTGTTCAGGATGGCCTGGCTCTTCATGGCGGCCAGCAGCGCCTCGATGCTGTTGTTGTTGCGCTGCAGATAGGCCGAATAGTCGCTGCGCTGGGTGATGCGGAGCGACGTGCCCTCGGCAATAACATCGATGATGCGCGGTGCGGCCGCGGGTTTCGTGACGACCCAATCGACCGTAGCGGGCGCGCTGTTCGGCCGCTCCACCACCGTCGAAACAACCTGTTCCTCATCCTGCGGCCGTGCTCGGCCCAGCGTGAACTTCACGCCCTGATATTCACCGAGCTTGGCGGTGATGTTGGTGATGAGGACTTCCTGGAACAAAGCGAGGTAGGTCTTCTGCTGGTCGGGCGATGTCTGGCGCCAGAAACGGCCGAGGCAGAACCGACCGACCGCGTCGACATCGACGGCGGCGACGATGATCTGGCCGATCGCATGCCGCTTGTCGGCGGGGGAGCCAGGGCCGTTCACCACGGCCACCAGGCGCTCTCCGGTCGTCTTGATGAAGGCGCTGGCCCGTTCGGCAGCCTGTGCGTGGGCTGAACCTGGCATCGCGGCGGCGGCGCCGGCGCCAAGCGCTGCCAGCAGGAAACCGCGTCTATCAGTCATGGGTCGCACTCTCCGTCAGCGGGCAGGCGGGTTGATCTGTTCCCCGGCGCGATCGGGGAACCACACGGGGATGGTCGCGCGGTTGTCGTTCTTCAGCTTCGTCAACTCGGCCGTCCGGTACTGGCGATAGAGGCTGCGGAACGTCGCATAGGGGTCGAGCGCGGTCTTCTTGATCTGCTCCACCGGGTCCAGCACCTTTTCCCGCACGGAGATCGCGCTGACGCCGGTGCGCGACCAGCCGAGGGCCACGACCGCGGTGCCCTGGCCAACCCAGGTGAACGGGTCGGCGGCGCGGTCGACGACAAAGCCGGTCAGGTCACGCGGGCCGGACGGGCCCAGGATGGGCAGGAACAGGAACGGCCCTTCCTCTACCCCGAGGTTCGCGAGGGTCAGGCCGAAATCCGTGTCGGTTTTCTTGTATCCCATGCCGGCGGCGACATCGAAGAAGCCCAGCACGCCCGCGGTGGAATTGATAAAGAACCGCATCGTCGTGTCGCCGGCGCGCCGCGGCTTGCCGGTCAGGATGTCATTCCCGAGCCGAACCGGTGTCCCGAGGTTCACCAGGACGTTGCTGATGCCCGTGCGGACCACGTCTGGAAACACCGCCCGGTAGCCGCGGGCCACGGGCGCCAGCAGCGCGTCATCCAGGGCCGTGTTGATGGCATAGAAGACCCGGTTGGTCGGTTCGATCGGATCGTTGAGTTCCTTGAACTCCGCCACCGCCTCCGGATCATCGGCCGGCGGAGCCGTTGCGCAGCCGGCGAGACCCGCCACCATCAGGCCGGCAAGCACCAGAGAGCGGACGGACCCGGCCGTGGGAAAGCGGGAAGAGAACAGAGCGCGCATCGTATTCCTCGGGCCAGGACGGCGGTCGACCGCATCACGCTGGCCTACGCCCACCACTTTGGCGCGCGGTCCGGAAACGGTAGAGGGGGTATTTAGCACAGGGCACCTCACTTGCAACGGAATCGCGGAGGTTGACTGCGCCACAGGCTTCGGCAAGCTGTCAGCCCCATCTTCCCCCGGCCGAACGGATATCCCGACCAGTGACCAGATCGCCCGCCGACGACATCCTGCTCGTGCACAGTTCCGACCTGCACGTGGACGACCACCCCGCCGAACCCAGCTATGGCGATGACGGCGCAACCGGCCTGCGGGTCGTGCTGGAGGCCGCTAAGGCCCATGACGCGCATTTCGTGCTGCTGGTGGGCGACATCTTCGACAACAACCGCCAATCCAAGGCGATCCTGACCCGCACGGCCGACATGCTGAACAATGCCGGCCGGCATGTGGTGATCCTGCCGGGCAACCATGACCCGATCACGCCGGACTCCGCCTATATCCGCGGCGGCCTGGGCGATATCCCGCATGTCCATATCATCGGCGTGACCCACGACCTGGCGGTTCATTTCGCCGATCACGACCTGGAATTCTGGGGCCACGCCCATACCGACTACGGCAACATGGTGCCGCTGCGGACCCCGCGTCCGCGCAGCAGCCGCTGGCAGATCGCCCTGGCGCATGGCCATTACGAGCCGCCGGGCGCCATCCCGCTGCGCCCGTCCTGGCTGATCAGCGATGATGAGATCGACGCGACCTGCGCGGACTACCTCGCGCTGGGCCACTGGAACCGGTGGGAGAAGGTCGGCAGCGGCGCGGTCCCGGCGTACTACTCCGGCTCCCCCGACCTCGCGAAGACGGTCAACCTGGTGCGGCTGACCGGCAACGGGACGGTCCATGTGGATCGGGTGCCCGTCAGCTGGTGATCATCCGCGGGGCCGGCGGTCCCGCCACCAGCGGTCGATGTGGGTGGTGAACCCGACGCTCGGGTCCCGGTAGTCGATGGCGTGCTTCTTCATCTCGGCCAGGGCGTCATCCCAGACGCCCTTGCCCCAGGCGTATTGCTCCCCCAATCCAGCCTGGATGTCGTGCTTGCCCAGGCCGGTCCGCAGCTCCGCGTTGCGGCCCGCGACATAGTCCGTGCCCAGATATTTGTAGTGCAGCAGGAAGACCTCATCGGCCTCGGGGTAGCGGACGTCGCCTTCTGGCTTGGCGTAGTGGCGGCCGGGGGAGAAGTTGGTTTCCGTGAGGGCATTGGGATTGAACAGGGACAGCTTGTTCATCTCGTGGTGCGGCATCCCGATCCGCAGGGTTTCGGCCAGGTTCGTGTCCGAGGAGGGGAACCCGTCGGCGATCATGTTGAACCCGAGCGCGGGGATCGCGGTGACGCCCTGGCGCGCCTGGTCGGCCAGATAAGCAGGCATCGTCGGGTGCCACAGATGCTCGTCGATCGCGGTCAGCACGATCCACGCCGCCTGCCCGCGCGCTTCCTTCCATTCATGGTTCTGCCAGAGACGGTGCGACTCGACGAAGGAGTTCGGGACCGCCCGGTCGAACCGCCGCACGGTCACGCGCGGGTGCGACGCCAGGATATCCAGCGTCCCGTCGGAGGAGCCGTCGTCATACAGGATGTAGCGATCGACCCAGGGGTCGTAGTGGCGAAAGAAGAACGGCAGCACCCGCCGCTCATTCCACGTGAGCGCGTACAGCCAGACGGGACCGGACGCGGGATTCTTGCCTCTCATGGCCGTCAGCCTATCCGCTTGCGTGCCCGAAACCCAGCCGCCCCATCGCCTTGAGGCGACGCGGCTTTCCCGTCACACTGGCGCACAAGCAAGCCAAGCGGCGTCCAGGAAAGCGAGCATCATGAAACCGACCGGGGCGGAACGCGCGTGAGTCTGGCGTCGAGCCCACCGGAACAAATGTCGTTCGCCGACCTGTTGCCTGGCCTAGTCGCGGCGGTGTCGTTCAGCATCGCGGATATCCTGCTGAAGGTCGTGTTCGCCAGCGGGATGGACGTGCTGTCCCTGGCCTCCCTCCGCGGGGTCCTCGTGGTCGCGTTCTTCGCGATCTGGCTGCGGCTGGCCCCCGCGCCCCGCCAGCACACCAGCCGGGAACGGCTGATCGCGCTGGGCATCGGCCTGGGGTTTTCGGTCACCATGTTCGGGCTGCTGCAATCGGTGGCCCTGCTGCCGGTCTCGATCGCCATCCTGGCCTATTTCGTCTACCCGCTGCTGACCGGCCTGGCGGGCGCGGCGACGGGCGTGGACCGGGTGGGGTGGCGCGCCCTGCTGGCCGCGCTGGTGGCGTTCATCGGCCTCGGGTTGATGCTCGGGTTTCATCTGGAGGACCTGGCGCCGCTGGGTCTCGCCAGCGCCTTCATCGCCGCGATCGCCCGCGTCATCACCCTCCTCCTGACCCGCGCCTACCTGTTCCGCGCCGACGCTCGGCTGACGACCTGGTATTCGATGGTGCCGTCGACCGCGGTCTATCTGATCGCCCTGAGCAGCGTGGGCACCTGGCATCAGCCGGAGTCGGCCGCCGGATGGCTGGCCTTTGTCGGGGTCAGCATCACGACGACCCTTTCGACCCTGATGATCTATATCTCGACCAACCGGATCGGCCCCTTCCGCACCGCCCTGATCATGAACCTGGAGCCTCTGCTGACCACCCTGTTCAGCATGGCCCTGTTGGGGGAGACTCTGTCTCCCATCCAAGGCATGGGCGCAGGGCTCATGATCACGGCCCTGGTGGCGTTCCAGATGCTGCGGGTGCGATAGGAGCGGCAACCGCTGCGGCCTGGGCCGAACTGTCCCCGATTGCGCCGAACCGAGCGCCCCAGCCAGGATAGCGGATGGAAAACATCCACCTGCTCGTCTTGGCCGGACTGCTCGCCGGCGCCATGAACGCGGTGGCGGGCGGGGGGTCGTTTGTCACCTTCCCGACCCTGGTCCTGCTGGGCCTGCCCCCTGTCGCCGCCAATGCTACCAGCACGGTCGCCCTGTTCCCGGGCACGATCGCCAGTACCTGGGCTTATCGCGATGGGCTGACCGGGGTCGCGGGGGTCAGCCTCCGCCTGCTGCTGCCGATCAGCATCCTGGGTGGGCTGGTCGGCGCCCTGCTGCTGCTGTTCGCCCCCGCCTCCACCTTCGATGCCGTCGTGCCCTGGCTGTTGCTGCTGGCGACCCTGACCTTTGCCGGCGGGCGGGAGTTCGGGCTCGCCCTCAGCCGCCGCCTGCGGATCGGGACCGGCACGATGCTGGTCTGCCAGTTCCTGATTTCGATCTATGGCGGCTATTTCGGTGGGGCGGTCGGCCTGATGATGCTGGCGGTCTGGAGCCTACTGGATACGACCGAACTGAAAGCCATGGCGCCCGCGCGGACCCTGTTGGTCAGCGGCGCCAACGGGGCAGCGGTGGTCTGCTTCGTCATCGCCGGCGCGGTCCGCTGGCCCGAGATGCTGGCCATGCTGACCTCGGCCATCGTCGGGGGCTACGGCGCCGCCCGGGTCGCGAAGCGGTTGCCGCCAGGACTGATCCGGGCGCTGGTCCTGGTGCTGAGCGCCACGGTCACCGCCTGGTTCTTCCTGCGGCGCGGCTGACCCCCCCAACGAAAAAGGGCGGCACCCGAAGGTGCCGCCCCCCAATCCGATCCGGCGCTTACAGGACGCCGAGGATGGTTTCGGCCTTGCTCGCCTCAAACCCGCCAGGGGCTTCGAGGCCGAGATGCGTCACCTTGCCGTCCTTGGCGACCAGCGCGTAACGCTGGCTGCGCATGCCCATGCCGCGGCCCATCAGGTCGAGTTCCAGGCCCAGCGCCTTGGCGAAGGCGGCGGAGCCGTCGGCCAGCATCGACACCTTGTCGCCGGTGCCCTGGTCCTTGCCCCACGCGCCCATGACGAACGCATCGTTCACGGAGATGCACGCGATGGTATCGACGCCCTTGCCCTTGATGGCATCGGCATTCTGCACGAAGCCCGGCAGATGCTTGGCGCTGCAGGTGGGGGTGAAGGCACCCGGCACCGCGAACAGCACCACGGTCTTGCCCTTGAAGATGTCGTCCGTGGAAACTTCCTTCGGCCCGTCAGCCGTGGCCATCATCAGTTTCATCGACGGAATGCTGTCACCGACCTTGATCGTCATGGAACTCGTGCTCCCCGAAAAATGGCCATGCCCCGGCGCGCCATTCGGCCGGGACCGGCCTGTTTGCGACTCCTAGCCTTCCTTGCGGCGGCGGACAATGTCCGATTACCAAGGTGGGGCATCAGGCCGCATCCTCAAGGATCATCGCCGCGGCCTTCTCCCCGATCATGATCGAGGGCGCGTTGGTGTTTCCGGCCACCACGGATGGCATGATGGAGGCATCGGCGACCCGCAGCCCCTCGATCCCATGCACGCGCAGGCGCGGATCGACGACCGTGTTCGTGCCGGTCCCCATGGCGCAACTGCTGGTCGGGTGGTGGTTGGTCACGCCTGTGTCGCGGACGAACTGCTCCAGGTCGGCATCGCTGGCGGCCTTCAGGCCGGGGACCAGTTCATTCACCACATAGGGCTTCATCGCCGGCTGGTCGGCGATCTTTCGGGCGAGCTTCACACCCTCCACCATCGCCCGCATGTCGTATTCGGACCCGAGGAAGCCGAAGGTGATCGCCGGCTGGGCCAGCGGGTCGGGGCTGCCGAGGCGCACGGTGCCGCGCCCGTCCGGCGACAGATGCACGGGACCCAGGGTGAAGCCGGGGAAGGGATGCGGGATGACCTTGTCCTTGGAACGTTCGAGCGTGCTCCATTCCAGCAGGTTGATCTGCATGTCCGGCCGCTCCAGCCGAGCATCGGTGCGGGTGAAGATGCCGGCGCGGATGCCGTTCACGGCCATCGGACCATCGCGGAACAGGCCGTAGCGGATGCCGGCCATGATCTTGCGCGGCCAACTGTTCTCCAGGTCGTTCATCGTGATCGCCTTGGCGCATTTCCACATCAGGTAGATGCCGAAATGATCGTGCAGGTTCGATCCGACCGCTGGCATGTCGCGGATCACCTCGATCCCCATGTCGCGCAGGTGTTCGGCCGGCCCCAGCCCCGAGAGTTGCAGCAACTGCGGCGATCCGTAGGCACCGCCGGAGACCACGACCTCCCGGTTTGCCCGCGCAGTCTGCCGGCCGGCGGGGGATTGGTATTCGACGCCAACCGCGCGCCCGTTCTCGATCAACACGCGGGTGGCCTGGCAGCCAGTGCGGATCACCAGGTTGGGACGGGCCTTGGCGGGTTCGAGGTAGGCCTTCGCGGTGCTCCAACGCCGGCTGCGGGCGGTTGTCGTCTGGTAGTAGCCCGCGCCTTCCTGCACCGCGCCGTTGAAGTCGGTGGTGCGGGGGATGCCGACCTGTTCGGCCGCAGCGATCATCGCGTCGGCGAGTTCGGAGGTGGAGGCCGCGTCCGAGACGTTCAGCGGGCCGCCGGTGCCGTGAAACTCCGACGCGCCGCGCTGCTGGTTCTGGGCTTTCTTGAAGTAGGGCAGGACCGAGTCCCAGTCCCAGCCGACGCAGCCCCTCTGGCGCCAGTCGTCATAGTCGCGGTGGTTGCCGCGCATATACACCATGCCATTGATGGAGCTTGTGCCGCCCAGCGTGCGCCCGCGCGGGACATAGAGCTTGCGGCCGTTGAACTGGGGCTGCGGCGCGCTCTCGAACTTCCAGTTCACCTTGGCATCGACGTAGGTCTTGGCGAAGCCGAGGGGGATGTGGATCCAGGGGTTGGTGTCGGGCGGGCCGGCTTCCAGCAGCAGGACGCGGTGGCGGGCGTTCTCCGACAGGCGGGCGGCGACGGCGGCACCGGCCGAACCGGCCCCGGTGACGATGAAGTCGAAGGTATCGGCGGTGTCGGACATGTTTCCCCTGTTTCTGCTCTGCGGCGGCAGGGGAGTGGATACCAGGGTGGGCGGGGTTCGTCATGGGGTTGGGATGGTCTGGGTGTGACCATCCCAACGGCGAGCCTACCAGGCGCGAGCTTCCAGCCACGTGCTCTGATAGGTCGCCCCCTCCCCCAGGTCGGTATATCCGTCGTCGCACAGCATGTTCACCGTGCCGGACACCGCCTCCTCATCCGGGCGCTGGCCGGGCACCAGGATCACGCCGGGGCGCACATCCTCCCGCACATGCAGCACCACCCCGATGGCGCCGCGATCGTTGAACAGGCGGATCTTCTGCCCCTCGGTCAGGCCGCGCGCCTTGGCGTCGTCCGGGTGCAGCACGGCGCAGGGCGCGCCCTCGCGTTCCCGCAGGAAGGCGACGCCCGAGAACGCGGTGTGGCTCTGGAAATACCCCGGCGTGGTGAGCAGTTGCAGCTTGTATTCGCTCACGGCGGCGGGTGCGGCCGGATCGGGCTCCCACCCCGGCAGCGGCGGCTGGCCGTGATCGGCCAACGTCTGGGAGTAGAACTCCAGCTTCCCCGACGGCGTGCCGAAGACCTGCGCGCCCTTGCCGGCGATCGAGATCGGCCCCTGTTCCGGCAGCGTCGCCGGGTCATAGGCTGCGACCGGCCCGCCGGCGCCCTGGAACAGTTCCTTCAGGATATCGCGCGGCGTCATCCCGAACACTGGATCGTTCAGCCCCATCCGCCGAGCGAGTGTTTGGGTGACGCGGAGGTTGGACCAGGCTTCATGCTGCGGCGGCACGGCGGCCTCACTGTATTGCATGTAGTAGGTGCCGTAGGAGCGGAAGAAGTCCTCGGTTTCCAGATAGGTCGTGGCCGGCAGGATGATGTCGGCGTAACGGGTCGTTGCCGTCATGAAAGGATCATGGACGACGGTGAACAGATCCTCCCGCGCCAGTCCCGCGCGCAGCTTGGCGAGGTTCGGGTTGGTGACGGCGGGATTGTTGGCCGCGATGAACAGGGCGCGGATCGGCGGATCGTTCGCCTCGACCAGCGCTTCGCCCAGCTTCAGGTGGTTGATGGTCCGCGCGGTGACGGGGCCGGAGGGGCGGCGGACGGCGCCATAGTTCAGGTCGAAGGCCGCCGCGGTGGCCAGCAGCGCGCCACCGCCATAGCGGCCATAGGCGCCGGTCACGCCGGGCAGCAGCGCCACGGTCCGCAGGTTCCGCCCGCCATGGGTAAAGCGGCTCATGCCGAAGCCGATGCGCATGAAGGATTTCTTCGCGGCGCCATACATCGCGGCGAATTGCTCGATATCCGCGACGGGCAGGCCGGTGATTTCGGCCACGCGGGCGGGGGGGAAGTTCGGCAGGACGTCGCGTTCCACCTGGTCGAAGCCCAGCGTATGGGCGGCGATATAGGCACGGTCGACCAGCCCGTCGCGCGCCAGGATATGCATCACCCCCAGCGCGAGGGCGGCGTCGGTGCCGATGCGGATCGGCAGGTACAGATCGGCGGCACGGGCGGCGCGGGTGCGGCGAGGATCGATCACGACCAGCTTGACGCCGCGGGCGCGGGCTTTCTCGATCAGCGCCCACAGATGGACATTGGTCGCGTGCAGGTCGGAGCCCCAGCCGACGACCAGGTCCGACTCAACAACGGATTCCGGATCGGCGCCGGCCACTGGCCCGACCGTGTGCTCCCACGCGGCGTCGGAGCAGGAGTCGCAGACGGTGCCCGCGTTCAGCCGGCTTGTGCCGAGGGCGTGGAACATTCCGTTGGTCAGGCCGCGGTTCATCAGGCCCTGATGGGCGCTGTAGGCATAGCCGAGGATCGCCTGCGGCCCGGACTCGGCGATGATCGCGCGCCACTTCGTGGTGATTTCGTCCAGCGCCTGGTCCCAGGTGATCGGCTCGAACTGGCCCGAGCCCTTGGGCCCGGTGCGGCGCAGCGGGGTCTTCAGCCGTTCCGGGGAATGCACGAGTTCGTGGTCGCGGTTCACCTTGCCGCAGGCGAAGCCGGCGGTCAGGGGATGGTTCGGATCGCCCTCGATCTTGACGACACGGCCGTTGTCCACGTGCGCGATCAGGGAGCACATGTCCGGACAATCATGCGCGCAGACGACCCGCTTGGTTTCCATTGTGTGTCTCCATTTGAACGTGTCGGATATGGCGTGATTGGCATGGGGGACATGAGACCGGATCGGCACGGGATGGGCGGACCATTGCCCGGTTCGGCTATTCCGCGACTTTTACCACCAGTTTGCCGGTGTTTTCCCCGGTGAACAGCATGCCCAGCGCGCGTGGCGCCTGTTCCAGGCCTTCAACGACATGCAACTTCTGTTGCAGCCGTCCGGCGCGGATCTGGGCGGCGAGCCAAGCCCGCGCCTCCGGGTAGCGGCTGTTGTAGTCGAAGACGATGAAGCTCCCCATCCGCATGCGGCGCCCGCCCATCATGCCGAGGTTCCTGATCCCGTAGGGCTCCTTCGCCGCGGCCTGGGAGATGCGGCCGCAGCAGACGATCCGCCCGCCGGTCCGCATGTTGGCCAGCGCGGCATCCAGCATCGGCCCGCCGACATTGTCGAAATACACATCGACGCCGTCCGGGCAGGCACGCTTGATGGCGGCGGTCAGGTCCGGTTCGGCCTTGTAGTCGATCGCCGCGTCCACCCCGAGTGTTTCGGTGATGAAGCGGAATTTGTCGGGGCCTCCAGCGATGCCGATCACCCGGCAGCCGTCGATCTTGCCGATCTGGCAGGCGATCTGCCCGACCCCTCCGGCGGCGGTTGAAACCAGCAGCGTGTCCCCCGGCCGCAGGTCGCCCACGTCGCGCAGGCCGAAATAGGCGGTCAGCGCGCTGGTGCCCAAGGGGCCCAGCCAGTCAGCCACCGATCCCAGGGACAGGTCGAGCTTCTGGGCCTCCCGCCCCCGCAGGGTCGGGTGGCTCTGCCAACCGGTGCGACCCTGCACGATATCGCCGGGTTGGAAGCCGGCGGCCCTGCTCTCCAGCACGCGCGCGACGCCGCCGGCGCGCATCGGGTCCCCGATCTCGATCCGGCGGGTATAGGTGGGGCCTTCGCTGATCCAGGACCGCATGGCGGGGTCGATGGAGAGGTAGAGCGTTTCCACCAGCATTTCCCCCTCCGCGGGCGGGCGGATCGGCTGGGTGTCCTCGGCGAAGTTGGCCGGCCCGGGGATGCCGTCGGGGCGGGCGGCGAGCGTGACGCGTCGATTGGCATTGCGCATGGATGGAACCTCCCCGTTTTCAGACTGGCATGCTGTCCGGGCCGGCGGTGCCTGGCAACCGGTTCAGCGCGCCAGGGCGACGCGGCCGGCGACCTGGCCGGTGCGCGGGTCAAGCAGCACGATGCGATCGGCCCCGCCGCCGGTCAGTTGGACCGCCAGGCGATCGGCCACGGCGGTGATGCCGGCGATCCGGGTGCCCGGGGGTTCATAGAGGATGGCGGCGATCTGGGCGATCTCCATCGGCGCCATGGCCGCGGTCGGCGTGGCCGATCCCATGCCGCGCTTGGCCATCATCACGAACAGGGTCGTGGTCCCCAGCACGATCAGCACCGCCATGACGATCGCGGCGATCTTGACCGCCCGCAACGCACCTTCGTTCATACTCAACCTTTCTTGTGGTGACCGTTCCGCGTAAGCCCAGCCATCATGTCAGAGCCAACCCACCCTTCCGATCCGACCGGCCCCGATGCGCCGCCGCCCGGGCCGTTCCGCCTGACCATCGGCACGGAGGCCGCAGGCCAGCGGATCGACCGCGTACTGGCCGAGGCGATTGGCGGCCTCTCCCGCTCTCGCGTGAAGACCCTGATAGACGAAGGCCGGCTGCAACGCGACGGCCGAGCGGTGATGGAGCCGGCGGAGGGGGCGAGGGTGGGGGCGGAGTATGTGCTGGACATCCCGCCGCCGGTTCCCGCCGTGCCGGTCGCGCAGGTGATCCCGTTCACCGTGCTGTTTGAGGACGCGGACCTGATCGTGCTGGACAAGCCGGCGGGCCTGGTGGTGCATCCGGCGCCGGGGAATTACGACGGCACGCTGGTGAACGCGCTGCTGGCGCATTGCGGTCCGGGATTCACGGGCATCGGGGCGGAACGGCGCCCGGGCATCGTGCATCGGCTGGACAAGGATACGTCCGGCGTCATGGTCGTGGCCAAGACGCAGCTTGCGAGCGACGCGCTGACCACCGCCTTCGCGAACCGGGATTTGGACCGGTCGTATCTCGCGCTGGCCTGGGGCGTGCCCAGCCCCGGCGCGGGGCAGATCGAGGGTGCGATCGGCCGCGACAAGCGGGACCGGAAGCGGATGGCGATCGTGACGCACGGGGGGAAGGCGGCCCTCACGCATTACCGGACGCTGCGCGTATGGCGCATGGCTGTCAGCCTGCTGGAATGCCGGCTGGCCACCGGGCGCACCCACCAGATCAGGGTGCATCTGTCCTCCCAGGCTCACCCGATCGTGGGCGACCCTGTCTATCTGCGCCGGATCCCTGCCGCGGCGCGGGGGTTGGAGGGGCCGGTTCGCGGGCATCTCCTTGATTTTCCGAGGCAGGCGCTCCATGCGGCGTCGCTGGGCTTTGCCCATCCGCGGACGGGCCAAGCGCTGCGGTTCGAGACTCCGCCGCCGGCTGATATGCGGGAACTGATCATGGAACTCGACGACCTCGGCGGAACTTAAACGATGCAATAAGGGTTTGTACTCATTGTCGTGAGCCACCCTACGCGTTGTTAACCTTATGTTAATCTTGACAGTACTAAACTGGTCCGGTATACGGAAGCTACCGAGGACGGAAGGATGCGTCCGCTTCGGTGGGGAAGTCCGGATACACGCTGCCAGAACGGGGCGGGAATTCGGGACGTAACGTCTCCTGCCCGCATCCAGACTGACACCAGTCACGTATTAGCCATGAACTTGCGCCTTGGCGGGCACGGTTCCATCGGCTGAAAGGAGCCTTGACGATGGCCTCTATCGCATTGAACGTCGCCCCCGAGGGCAACCTGTCCCGGTACCTCCAGGACATTCGCAAATTCCCGATGCTCGCGCCGGAAGAAGAACTGGCGCTAGCGTATCGCTGGCGTGACCAGGAAGACATGGCTGCGGCGCACAAGCTTGTGACGTCCCACCTGCGCCTCGTCGCCAAGATCGCCATGGGGTATCGCGGATATGGCCTGCCGGTCGGGGAACTGATCAGCGAAGGCAACGTCGGGATGATGCAGGCCGTGAAGCGGTTCGACCCCGATCGTGGGTTCCGCCTGGCGACCTATGCGATGTGGTGGATCAGGGCCGCGATCCAGGAATACATCCTGCATAGCTGGTCGCTCGTGAAGATGGGCACGACCGCGGCGCAGAAGAAGCTGTTCTTCAACCTGCGCCGGCTGAAGGGCCAGATGCAGGCGATTGAGGACGGCGACCTGAAGCCCGAGCAGGTGGCGAAGATCGCCAAGGACCTGGACGTACCCGAGCAGGACGTCATCAACATGAACCGCCGCCTTGCCGCGCCGGACCACAGCCTGAACGCGCCGGTCCGCATGGACTCGGAAGGTGAGTGGCAGGATTGGCTGGTCGACGAGTCGGAAAGCCAGGAAACCGCGATCGCGGAACGGGAAGAACTCAGCGGGCGCCAGGCGCTTCTGGCCAACGCGTTGAAGACGCTGAATGATCGGGAACGTCATATCCTGATTGAGCGGCGGCTGAAGGACAACCCGACGACTCTGGAAGACCTGTCGCAGCAGTATGACATCTCACGGGAGCGGGTGCGCCAGATCGAGGTGCGGGCTTTCGAGAAGCTGCAGAAGGCGATGAAGACCGCGGTGGCCGAACAGCGCGCCCATGCTGGCACGCTGCGGGCTTTGCAGGCGGCATAGGCTGCCCCCGCGGCCGGTGTTTCCCTTGGGGGAGGCACCGGGATGCGCCGGGTGCCGTGACGCGGGTGGCCGGCAATGAAGGCGTTGGGGTGGCTTGCCACCCCATTTTGCGTCAGTGAGACGGTCGGTCATCAGGCCGGCTCTGTTTCCCGGCGCGTTATCCGAACCTTAATCCTTCGCGCGTATCCTGACGGTCACGGAACCGAGGACGCGTCGATTGGGCCGCATGCCAATCCCAAGACCGGGATTTCTGGACAGTTGCGACTATCAGGGCTTCATCCACGGGGAACGCCGCTGGCGGAGCCGCGACGGTCAGCGCCTGTTCACCTGGGACAGCCTGCACGGCGAAATCGAGGTTTTTGACTTGCGCGGGCGCCATCTCGGCGTGTTGGATGCCGTGACCGGAGAATGGCGGAAGGGCCCGATCAGAGGGAGAAGGATTGATGTCTGACCCAAGGATGGCGGCTGAACCGACGACCTTCTTCGACCTCTACCTCCTCGATCCTGCCCAGGAGGAATCCATCGATGGATGGGTGGAGCGTTGGCACGATCTTGCCGATGAGGACGGCCCCCCGTTGCATGCGTTTTTGGGTCTGACCGCCGCGGAATACGCGCTTTGGGTCTATGACCCCGGCGTGCTTCCCACCATCCGGATTGCCCGTCTGTCCGGTCAATCCCTGGCGGAGGTGGTGTCCATCCGGTTGGCCGAACTTGATCAGGAAAGGTCCACCCAGGACGACACGCGACGCAACGGATTGCGAGTCTGGCTGGCCCAGCAAGCCCAAGAGGCCGCCCCCGCCTGACGGGCCCGACAATCACGCTTGCCTCCCGCCCCAACCCGAGTACCTTGGGCCATTCCCACCCCCAAGGACCAACCGTGACCGACCTGCAACCCGCCCGCGGCACCCACGACCTGATCGGCGATTACCAGCGGCGTCACCAGCACGTCGCCGACACCGCTCGCCGCATCGCCGCCATCTACGGCTTCGACGAATGGACCACCCCGATCTTTGAGGACACGCGTGTCTTCTCCCGCACCCTCGGCGAGACCTCCGACGTCGTGATGAAGGAGATGTACAGCTTTGAGGATCGCGGCGGCGAGTCGATCACCCTACGCCCCGAGGGCACCGCCGGCGTCTGCCGAGCGCTCGTGACCAACGGGCTGACGCAGTCCCTGCCGCAGAAGGTCTTCTACGCCGGCCCGATGTTCCGGTATGAGCGCCCGCAGAAAGGCCGCTATCGCCAGTTCCACCAGATCGGGCTGGAACTGATCGGCCCCTCGGAACCCCTCGCCGACGCCGAAGTCATCGCTTGCGGCTGGGACATCCTCAAGGCCCTCGGCGTGGCCCAGGACGCCGTCCTGGAAGTTAACACGCTGGGCGACGCGGAAAGCCGAGCGGCGTATCGCGAAGCGTTGGTGGGGTATTTCACGGCGCATCAGGGGGGATTGTCGAAGGACAGCCTGGCTCGGCTGGAGCGCAACCCGATGCGCATCCTCGACAGCAAGGATGATGGCGACCGCAAGATCGTGGCCGAGGCCCCGACCATCGCCGCCCATCTGACCGAGTCCGCCGCGACGTTCTTTGCCCGGTTGCAGGAACATTTGGCCCGGTTCGGCGTCCCGTTCCAGGAGAACCCCCGGATCGTCCGCGGCCTCGACTACTACGGCCACACCGCCTTCGAGTTCGTGACGACCAAGCTGGGCGCCCAGGGCACGGTCATGGCCGGCGGCCGCTATGACGGGCTGGTGAAGGAAATGGGCGGGCCATCGACTCCGGCCGTCGGTTGGGCCGCGGGCATGGAACGCCTGGCCATGCTGATGGACGCGCCGCCCGTGCTCGCCGCGCCTGTCTCCGTCGTGCCGATCGGCGACTCGGCCGAGGTCGCGGCGCTGGAGGTTCTGCAATCCCTCCGCGCCGCCGGCATCCGCGCCGAAATGTCCTATCGCGGCAATCTTCGTCGGCGGATGGAGCGGGCGAACCGCATCGGCGCCCGCGCCGCCGTGATCCTGGGCGACGACGACATCGCCAACGGGGTCGCGCAGGTAAAGGACCTGACCGCCGGCACGCAGGAAGCTGTCCCCCTGTCCCAGGTCGCCGCGCGGCTGGCATGAGCGTGCTTAGTCCAGTGACTCCACGCCACTTACCGTCATGGCCGGGCTTGACCCGGCCACCCGCCCGTCGCCCGATGATCACCGTCGGACATTCGCTGTCGCACGGTCCTTGCGTGGGTGGCCGGGTCAAGCCCGGCCATGACGGAGAGTGCGGTGTCGATCAGCGCACAGCGGCACCCACCCCATGAACCTCATCCAACGCCTCGACCGCATCGCTGCCCGTGCCGACGAGCTCCGCGCCATGCTGTCGGAAGTCTTGGGTGGGGAAGCCTACGTCAAAGCCTCCCGCGAACTCTCCGAACTGGAACCCGTCGTCGCCCGCATCGATGACCTGCGCGCCGCCGAACAGGCCCGCCGGGAAGCCGAGGCCATGATGGCCGACCCGGAAATGAAGGAACTGGCCGAAGCCGAACTCTACGACCTGAAGGACCGCATCCCGGCGCTGGAACACGAACTCCGCATCGCTTTGCTCCCGAAGGATGAAGCCGACGAACGCTCCGCCATCCTCGAAATCCGCCCTGCCGCCGGTGGGGATGAGGCTGGACTGTTCGCCTCCCAACTCTACGGAATGTACCAGAAATACGCCGGCACCCAGGGCTGGCGGTTCGAGGTTCTGGAATACGGCGACACCGAACTCGGTGGCCTGAAGGAAGGCATCGCCGAAATCACCGGCCGCAACGTCTTCGCCCGCCTGAAATACGAATCCGGCGTCCATCGCGTTCAGCGCGTGCCGGCGACTGAAAGCCAGGGCCGCATCCATACCTCGACCGTCACCGTCGCCGTGCTGCCGGAAGCCGAGGAAGTGGACGTCCAGGTCGACGAGGGCGATCTGCGGATCGACGTCTACCGCGCCTCGGGCGCCGGCGGGCAGCACGTCAACAAGACCGAAAGCGCGGTGCGGATCACCCATTTGCCCTCCGGCATCGTCGTCGCGATGCAGGAGGAAAAGAGCCAGCACAAGAACCGCGCCAAGGCGATGAAGATCCTGCGCGCCAAGCTGTATGAGCAACAACGCGCCAGCCTGCACGCCACCCGCGCCGCCGACCGCAAGTCCCAGGTCGGCACCGGCGACCGCAGCGAACGCATCCGCACCTATAACTTCCCGCAAGGCCGGGTGACGGACCATCGCATCGGCAAGACGCTCTACAAGATCGACGCCGTCATGGCCGGCGACCTCGACGAGTTCATCGACTCCCTCACCGCCGAAGACCAGGCCGCTCGGCTGGCCGCGCAGGAGTGAAGACGACCATCGCCGAGGCCCTGCGCCTCGGCGCGGGACGGCTGGCGGGGATCGCCGACAACCCACGTCTGGAGGCGCGGCTGCTGCTGGGCCACGCGCTGGGGCTATCAACCGCCGACCTGATCCGCGACGCCGACCGGCCGATCGACCCCACCGCCTTCGACGCCCTGGTCACGCAACGCGCCGACCACGTGCCGCTGGCCTACCTGACCGGGCATCGGGAGTTCTGGAGCCTCGATCTCGCGGTGTCTTCCGCCACGCTAATCCCGCGTCCCGACTCGGAAACGATCGTGGAGGCGGCGCTGCGGGAGGTTGCGGCCCCCCGTCTGGTGCTGGACCTCGGCACCGGCTCCGGCTGCCTGCTGCTGGCCGTGCTGCATGAACGTCCGGGCGCCTTCGGTGTCGGCATCGACCGATCGGCCGGGGCGCTGGCGATCGCCCGGGGCAACGCCGCTCGCTGCGGCCTGTCCGACCGGGCCGCCTTCGTCCGGGGTGACTGGGCCGAGGCGATCGAGGCCCGGTTCGACCTGATCCTCTCCAACCCGCCCTATATCCCCGCGCCCGACATCCCCGGCCTGATGCCCGAGGTCGCCTTGCATGAGCCGCTGTCGGCCCTGGATGGCGGACCGGACGGGCTGGACGCGTATCGGCGGATCATTCCATCCCTGCCTCGGCTGCTGTCGCCCGCCGGCCGAGCCGTGCTGGAGATTGGGATCGGGCAGAGTGAACCGGTCTCGGCCCTGGCGGCGGAGGTGGGGTTGAGCGCGATGTCCCACCCCGACCTGGCCGGCATTCCTCGCGCGGTGGTGCTGCGCGGGTCCGGAGGATGAAAAATAGTTTGGCTTTGCGGCATCGGCGCATTAGGATTGCAAGGTGGCAGGGACCGCTGTTTTGCGGCTGTCCTGACATGGCTTACCCCCGATCCGTGGCTCTTGATCGGGGCGCACCATGGGCCAGCACCAAAGCCGAACTAACTCAGGTGAGCCGAGGGGGAAGTCCCCCTTGGGGCGCATGAAATGTGTGTCCCGGCCCCAGGCCGGCTGCCCGCAACCGGAAAGCGCGACGGCAGAAGTATGAACATAAAACGCATGCGTGGCCGCAACCATCGCTCCGGCGGCGGGGGCAGTAGTGGCGGCGGTGGCGGGGGAACTGTGCGACACCACAGCGGTGGCGCCAATATCCCCATGAACCGGAACCATGTTTTCGACAGCAATGGCCCGGATGTGCGCGTGCGCGGCACGGCGCAGCAGCTTTTCGAGAAATACCTCCAGCTTGGCCGCGACGCGACGAGCAGCGGCGACCGGGTCAATGCCGAGAGCTATTTCCAGCACGCGGAGCACTACTTCCGTATCCTGAACGCCATGAACCAGGCGGCCCAGCAGGGTCAGGCGCAGGCGCCGCAGCGTCGCCAGTACCAGAATGGCGATGAAGGCGGCCAGGGCTCTCAGGGTGACCAGGGGGAGGCGGAAGAAATCCGCGTCGCCGGCGTGGGCGACCAGCCCGACCCGCGGGAAATCCCGATCGCGGCTGCTCCGCCCGAGGGCTGAGCGAGCGAACACCAAAAGGGTCAATCATCCGCTTTCCGGCGGTGGTTGGCCCTTTGTCGTTCAGGAGCGCGCGACGACTGAACTGATCCGTCGTCGCCGCGCCTGTGCCCCACCAGCCACGACTTTGTCGGTCAGGGCGGAAAAGACGTGGGTGGCGGCCCTGCGGCCGCCATGACGGGGGAGCGTCCCAGACCTACACCCCGCCGCGGCTCAACCCCGCCCGCAGGCTCGTGGCCTCGGCGCCACGGATCAGGTCCAGGCGGATGAACAGGTCGATCAGCACCAGGTTCACGTTGAACTTGAAGTCGTCGGTGTCCCGCACCGCCTCCATCGCCCGTTCGATCGGCCATAGCTCGAACGACTCGACCTCTCCATCCGCGGCCAGGGGCGTGAAATCCGGGGGCAGGTTCAGGTCGTAGCAATACAGCCAGTCCCGTCGCAGCCCCTCGGGCCGAGCCATGGCGTAGGTGAGGTGACTGACGAGGCGGGCCTGGTTGGCGAGGTGCGGCGGGATGGACGCCTCCTCGGCGGCTTCCTTCACCAGGGTCTCGAACGGGGTCAGCCCGGCCGGGACGCCACCGGCCACCACATGATCCAGCTTCCCGGGGTCCAGCAGCTTGTCCATGGCGCGACGGGCAATCCACAGACTGACCCGAGCCCCGTCGCGGACCAAGCCGTTTACGTGCGCGCCCGCCGCCATCACGCCGAAGGAGGGGATGGCGCCACGGTCGATCTGGGCCAGCGCGGGTCCCTCGGGCATGGCGCGCACGTCGAACGCTTCTCGGCGCCAGCGGAAATAGCCTTGCTCTGACAGGGCACGGGCGATTTCGGGCAGGGCCTGAGCGTCGGTCAGGCTGATGCTGTCGGGTGCGAAGCGGAGCGACGGAAACGCCGCCAGGTCATCCAGCATGTCCGGCCTGATCCAGCCCACGGCCTGCTCACCGATGCGGAACGCCACGCGGTCGCCGGGGAGTTCGGCGTCCGTGCAGGCCTGGATATGCCGCATGAATCCTGTCCGGTTTGTCACAATCGCCCCCGGTCGCCTTTCAAATGCCAGGCGACCATGCCACATCCAGGGCATGAGACGATACCAGGCCGTACCGCCAGCCGATTTGCCAGCAGCGGTCCCTACCCAGCGCTCCGGCTTCCAGACCGTGGTGGCCCTGCTCCCCTATCTTTGGCCGGCCGGCAATCCGGGCGCGAAGGTGCGCGTTGTCGTGGCGCTGGTCTTTATGTTCCTTGCCAAGGTCGCCACGGTCTATGTGCCGATCCTGTATGGCCGGACCGTGGATGCGCTGGCCCCGGCCTCGGGTCCCGCGGCGAGTTTCGCGATCGTCGGCGCCCTGATCATCGCCTATGGCCTGGCACGGGTCGGCGGGGCGGGGTTCGGAGAAATCCGGGACGCGCTGTTCGCCTCGGTCCAGCAGAGGGCGGTGCGGCTGCTGGCACTGCGGACCTTCCGGCATCTGCACGGCGTCAGCCTGCGCTTCCACCTGGATCGCCAGACCGGCGGCCTGTCCCGGGTGATCGATCGCGGCACGCAGGGGATGCAGTCGGTCCTGCGGCTCGCGGTGTTCAACGTCGTCCCCACGGCGCTGGAACTGGTGATGGTCACGGCCATCATCTGGTACATGTTCGACTGGCGCTATGCCGCCATCACCTGTTCGGCCGTGCTGGCCTATGTCGCCTTCACGGGGCTGCTCGCCAGCCAGCGCGGGCGGTATCGCCGGACGATGAACGACACGGACAACGACGCCTCCACCAAGGCGCTGGACAGCCTGCTGAACTACGAAACCGTCAAGTACTTCAACAACGAGGCGCATGAGGCCACGCGCTACGACAGCGCGCTGGCGCGGTATGAGCGGGCGGCGGTGCGCGTCCAGGTTTCGTTGAACATGCTGAACCTGGGGCAGGCGGCGATCATCGCCGTGGGCCTGACGGTCATCATGCTGCTCTCGGCCAAGGGGTTCGAGGACGGCAGCATGACCATCGGCAAGTTCGTGCTGATCAACACCTATCTCATCCAGCTTTACCAGCCGCTGAACTTCCTGGGCATGGTCTACATGACCATCAAGCAGGGCCTGGTCGACATGGAGCAGATGTTCAACCTGCTGCGGATCGACCACGAGATCACCGACAAGCCAGGCGCCCCCGCGCTGGTCGCAACCGGAGAGGTCCGGTTCGACGATGTCCATTTCGGCTATCAGCCGAACCGGGAAATCCTGAAGGGCGTCAGCTTCACGATCCCGGCGGGCCGCAAGCTCGCGATCGTGGGCCAGACCGGGGCCGGCAAGTCGACCATCAGCCGCCTGCTGTTCCGGTTCTACGACGTGACCGGCGGGCGCATCCTGATCGACGGGCAGGACATCCGCGACGTGACCCAGGACAGCGTGCGGGCGGCGATCGGCGTGGTGCCGCAGGATACCGTCCTGTTCAACGACACCATCCGCTACAATATCGGCTACGGCCGGCCCGGCGCTTCCCAGGAGGAGATCGAGCAGGCCGCCCGCTCGGCCCAGGTGCATGATTTCGTGCTGCGCCTGCCGGAGGGCTACGACACCCGCGTGGGTGAACGCGGCCTGAAGCTGTCGGGCGGGGAAAAGCAGCGCGTGGCCATCGCCCGGACGATCCTGAAGAACCCGCGCATCCTGATTCTGGATGAGGCGACGAGCGCGCTGGACACCAGGACCGAGCAGGATATCCAGACCGCCCTGGGCGCCGTCGCGTCGCATCGGACGACCCTGGTGATCGCGCACCGGCTGTCCACCGTGGTCGACGCGGATGAGATCATCGTGCTCGATGACGGGCGGATCGCCGAACAGGGCAGCCACGCCGCCCTGCTGGCGCGAGGCGGGCTTTACGCCCGTATGTGGACCATGCAGGCGGCGGAGGAGGCGGAGCCTCTGGCGGCGCAATAGGACGACAGGAGAGAGACGATGCAGGAAGGCCAGGACGACGGCGCCCCCACGGAACTCAGCCATGCGGGCTCGGTCGTGGACAAGGCGATTGAATACATGATCGGGCAGGATATCCCGCCGGTGGCCGTCGCCTCGGCCCTGCTGGGCGGATCGATGGCGCTGCTGGCCCGCAGTGTCAGCGACGAAGTGATCGTGCAAATCCTGAATAACGCCATCGCCAGCGTCCGCGCGGGCGAATTGCGGGGGCCTGGCCGGTCGCAATAGCCGGTTGTTCCTTGACGCGGGGCGGGTCTGTCGTCATAACCCGCGCCTTCTACGCTGGACCGAAGGATGGAGTGCGATGTCTCGCCGCTGTGAGATTACTGGCAAGGGCGTTTTGAGCGGCAACAATGTCAGCCACGCCAACAATAAGACCCGCCGCCGTTTCCTGCCCAACATGCAGGTGACGTCGATGCTGTCGGATACGTTGGGCAGCGCGGTGCGCATGCGCCTCTGCACCCGCGGCATCCGCACCGTGGAGCATAATGGCGGCATCGACGCGTTCCTCCTCGGCACGCCGAACACGAAGCTGACCCCGGAAGGCCGCGCGCTGAAGCGCCGGATCGAGCGGGCGCGCGACAAGAAGGCCGCCGCAGCCGCCGCTGCCTGATTTTATCGGTCCCAGATACGGAGAAGCCCGGAACCCTGTCAGGGTTCCGGGCTTTTCGCGTGTGCTATTCCCCCGGGGAAGATGACAAGGCCCTGCGGACGATTTCCGGTTCCCGCGCGATCACGCGCAGATAGGCCCTCGCGGCCGTATCGGGTTCTTTTCGGCCTTGTTCCCAGTCCCGCAGCGTACCGACCGGGATGTGAAACCGGGCCGCGAATTCCTCCTGGCTCAATCGCAGGGCTCGGCGAATGATGGCCACCCTGGGTACCCGTGGCGCGGCTGCCCATTCATCGTCGGTCATGGGCCTGGCATCGGGATCAGCCATCGCCGCGGCGTGACGCTCGGCTTCCGTCATCGCATCCGCCGCGTGCCAATCGATCGGGTCGTCAGTCGTCGGTATTCTCTTCATGGTAACGTCGTCTTTCCCGTGGTTCCGCCAGGCGCGCCGAGATGATCCGGATGCGTTCCCCGCGCAGCGTGTAGGCGACCGCGAGCAGGCGATCCCCTGCCATGCCGAGCAGAAGGTAGCGGGATTCGGGGTAGGCCTCCCGCCGATCCTCCCGGACAAGCGCGAAAGCGTCTCGGCAGGCCAGCCGAGCGGCGTCGAAGCTGACACCGTGGTTGGCGAGGTTGAGGGCCGCTTTCGCGTCGTCCCACTCGCAGTCATCGTGTTCCACGATATACGGCTTAGCCGTATTTTCGCAAGGGCGTTACGCCTTCACCTCCACCCCCACCAGCTTCTCATAGACCTTGATCACCGCCGATCCGTCTTCCTTGTTGATCCCCATCGCCCGGGCCATCTGGTAGGCCTGCTGGGAAATCGGGGCCATCAGCACCGGCACGCCCAGGCTTTTGGCCAGGCCGTTCTCAAGCTCCTGATCCTTGAACGAAATATCCACCGTCCCCGACGGCCCGAAATCCCGCGTGATCATCTTCTTGCCCCGCCCCTGGAATGCCCAGGAGTTGCCGGAACTCACGCTCACCATGTCGAACAACTGCTGGATATCCAGGCCAGCCTTGGCACCCATCACCAGGGCCTCGGCCACCGCGATCGTGTTCACATGCAACAGCATGTTGTTAATGAGCTTCATCGCCAGCCCGTTGCCCAGCTTGCCGGCGTGGAACACGTTCCCGCCCATGGCCGCGAACAGGTCGGCGCAGGCGTCGAACACGGCCTTGTCCCCGCCTACCATGATCGACAGAGATCCTGCCGCCGCGCCGGACGTGCCGCCGCTGACCGGGGCATCGAGCAGCCTGATGCCCTGGGCCGCCAGCTTCGGCTCCATCTCCCGCAGCTTGAACGGGTCGGCCGTGCTCATGCAGATCACGATATGACCCGGCTTCGCGGTCTGGATGAAACCGGCTTCCCCGAGCATCACCGACTCGGCCTGCGCGGTTGTTTCGACCATGCAAATGGACCGGGTCGTTTCCCGCGCGACCGCCTGGGGCGACGGGGCGACCTCGGCCCCCGCTTCGGCGAGTGCCTGCACCTTGCGTGGATCGAGGTCATGCACGACCACCTTGATCCCGGCCTTCAGCAGGTTCCGAGCCATCGGCCCGCCCATGTTGCCCAGGCCCACGAAGCCAACTTTTTCTACCACGGTTCGTTTCCTCGCCAATTTTTACCCCAGAAGATCCGGGGTGTTGCCGCAGGGCATCATGAGTAGCCATGAATGTCCTTGCCTGATTCTACTCATGTGTGCTGACTGAGGCTGCAAAGAAATGACGGACCTGCACCGCGCGGGAAGCGTCCCCTGAAGGCAGATCGGACAGAGTCTCATGCGTTTTCCGATTATTGCGGCGGCTGCCGTCGGCTTGATGGCATTGTCGGCGCCCGCGCAGGCCACGCCAACGCTCAACCTGGCATTCATCGCGGGAACCTCCGCGCAGGCGCAGGCGGCGTTCACGACGGCCGCGAATTACTGGTCCTCGGCCTTCACCGACACGGTCACGGTCAACCTGACGGTGGGCACCGGCGCCCTGTCGTCCGGCGTGCTGGCCTCCGCGTCGTCCAACAACCAGAATTATGCGTACAGCGCCGTCCGGGCCGCGATGGCGGCGGATGTGTCCAGCGCGATCGACACCGCGGCCCTGGCGCACCTGCCGAACGCCGCCAGCGTGTCGATGTACCTGAATTATACGAGCAACAACCCGAACGGCCTGGGCAGCGCGACGCCCTATGTCGACAACGACGGCGACGCCAACAACACTACCATCCGCATGACCCAGGCCAACGCCAAGGCGCTTGGCCTGGCCACCACGCCGTCAACGCTGCTGAACTGCATCGGCAACTGCGACGCCTTCATCCAGTTCAGCACGGGCTTCAGCTACGACTTCGACTCCTCGAATGGTGTCAGCAGCGGCACCTACGATTTCGTGGGCCTCGCGATCCATGAGATCGGGCACGCCCTTGGCTTCACCAGCGGTGTCGACATCCTCGACATCAACTCCACCAGCCCGAATTTCTTCCCGGACGCGCTCTTCACCTTCGTCACGCCGCTCGATCTGTTCCGCTGCTCGACCGCCTCGGCTGCCAACGGCACGACGCTGGACCTCACCGCGGGGGCGGGGATCAAGAATTTCTCGCTCGATAACTGCGCCACGACGCTGGGTCGGTTCGCGGAAGGTATCACCCATGGCGACGGCCGGCAGGCCAGCCACTGGAAGGACAACCTGGGCCTCGGCATCATGGACCCGACCATCGCGACCGGAGAGACGCTGATCGTCACGCCGCTCGACCTGATCGGCTTCGACACGATCGGCTGGAATCTGACCGTCGTGCCCGAGCCGGGGACCCTGGCCCTGGGCGCGGCCTGGTTGCTGGGCCTGGTGGCCATCCGCCGCCGAGCGAAGACGCGGGCGGCGTAGGGGTCTATCGCCGGCGGCGCAGCCCCAGCATCCCAATCACGCCCATGGCCAGGACGCCCAGCGTCGCTGGCTCCGGCACGCCGACCATCGCGATCTGGAAGTTGTCCAGGTCGACGCCGTCACTGGTGCCCGAGAACCCGTCCGTCAGCACGATCGAGCGGATGTCGTTCGTCGTGCTCGCCAAACCCATGAAATACGAATAGCCAAGCTGGTAGTTCCGCGGGAAGGACTGGACCGACCCGAGGGAGGTTCCGGTGCCGTTCAGGCCGGTGAAGGCCTCGATCGTGATCGGATCGGTGCCGAAGGGATCATAATGGTCGCCGGTCAGCATGCCGATCGCGGCGATCGCGTTGGCGAAGTTCACCGTCAGGGAAATCTGGTCTCCGTAGACCAGCGCGCGGGTCAGGGGGAACGGCCCTTCTCCGGTGGAGCACGGGCAATCCAGCGAACCGGATGGGATCCCGGTGATATCCATCACCGTCTGTAGGAACGGGGTTACGATCGACATCGTCACGCCCTGGGGGGCGTAGAAGTTACCATCCAGGCTGCCGAGTGGATGGCTTTCGAAGTCGATGACCGTCGTGACACTGGCGCCGTTCGCGGCCAGGTGGTTCGCGAAGTCCGCGGCATTGCCGGTCGGGTTGTTCACGAAGCCGATAACGGCGGACTGTGCCGCCGACCCGGTGCCAAGAGCCAGCAGGGCCGCCAGAATCACAGTACCCTTGGTCATGACCGTCTCCGCCCTCATTCTTCCGTGAGACATATCTTGCAAATTTGTTACGAAGCCGCAAGCCGCGATTCTCCTTTCGACGGCTCCGCCTTGACCCCCATCCCCCCACGCGCTACCGCCCGGTAACCCCAGCCCGAGGACCCGCATCGGTGAACGCCTTCTCCTTCCCCCCACCGCCGCCATGCCCGGAAGCCGAGGTCCTGCGCCAGGAGGTTCGGGACTTCCTCAAGACCGAACTGGCCGATCGCACGCCGGTACAGAAGGCCGAGTCCTGGACCGGCCTCGACCCCGCCTTCTCCCGCGCCGTCGGCCAACGCGGTTGGCTCGGCCTTACCTGGCCCAAGAAATATGGCGGGCATGAGCGGTCGGCCCTGGAACGCTATGTGGTACTGGAGGAAATGCTGGCCGCCGGCGCGCCCGTCGGCCTGCACTGGATCGGCGACCGCCAGTCCGGCCCGCTGATCCTGCGCGTCGGCACCGAGGAGCAGCGCCAGACCTATCTGCCGAAACTCGCCGCCGGCGAAGCCTTCTGCTGCATTGGCATGAGCGAGCCGAACACCGGATCGGACCTGGCCTCCGCCCGCACCCGCGCGGCCAAGGTCCAGGGCGGCTACATCGTCAACGGCACCAAGGTGTGGACCAGCTTCGCGCACCTGTCCCACTACATGATCCTGTTCTGCCGCACCGGCTCCTCCGAGGATCGGCACGGCGGCGTCAGCCAGTTCCTGGTCGACCTGCACAACACCCCCGGCCTGGCGATCCGCCCGATCTACGCCCTGACCGGGGAGCACCATTTCAATGAATGCGTCTTCCAGGACGCGTTCATCCCCGACTCCGCCTTGCTGGGCAAGGAAGGCGACGGCTGGAACCAGGTCACTAGCGAGCTCGCGTTCGAACGCAGCGGACCCGAGCGGTTCCTGTCCTCCTACTGGCTGTTCGTCGAGCTGATCCGTGCGCTGGGTCCCAACCCGACCGACGCCGGGGCCATCGCCATCGGCCGCCTGACGGCGCATTTCATGACGCTGCGCCGCCTGTCACGCTCGGTCGCCGGGATGCTGCAGAACGGGGAAAACCCGGCCTTGCAGGCCTCCATGGTCAAGGACCTGGGCGCGCTGGTCGAGCAGGAACTGCCCGAAATCGCCCGCAACCTGGTCGACGCCGAACCGGATGAGAAATCGACGCACGACTTCGCCGCCGTGCTCGCCCACACGATGATGCACGCCCCGTCCTTCAGCCTGCGCGGCGGCACGCGGGAAATCCTGCGCGGCATCATCGCCCGCGGCCTGGGGCTGCGCTAACCCTTTCCAAGGAAGAAGGTTTTTCCGATGACCGACAAGGTGCTCTACGAGCAGGACGGCCATATCGTCACCATCACGCTGAACGATCCGGGCAAGCGCAACCCGATCTCGGAGCTCGACATGGTCGAGGGGATCGTGAATGCCCTGGATCGCCTGAACGCCGATACGTCCGTGCGCGTCGCCATCTTGACCGGCGCCGGGTCGGCGTTCAGCTCCGGCGGCGACCTGACCAAGATGCGCGCCGATTTCGGCCCACGCGCGGAAAAGCCGCATCTGACGCCGCGCTACTACAAGTACGGCATCCAGATGATCCCGATGGCGTTCGAGAAGCTGGACGTCCCCATCATCTGCGCCGTGAACGGGCCGGCGATCGGCGCGGGCCTGGACCTGACCTGCATGTGCGACATGCGGATCGCGGCCGAGAGCGCCAAGTTCGCCGAGAGCTTCGTCAAGGTCGGCATCGTCCCCGGTGACGGCGGCGCCTGGCTGCTGCCGCGCGTCGTCGGCTTCTCCAAGGCCTGCGAGATGGCGTTCACCGGCGACATGCTGGACTCCAAGGAGGCGCTGGCCTGCGGCCTGGTGTCTCGCGTGGTGCCCGATGCCGAGTTGCTGGACGCCGCCCGCGCCCTGGCTCAGCGCATCGCGGTGAACCCGCCGCACGCCGTGCGGATGGCCAAGCGCTTGCTGCTGGAAGGGCGTCACACCCGCCTGGATACGCTGCTGGAAATGTCGGCCGCCATGCAGGCCCTGACCCATGCGACCGCGGATCACCGGGAAGCCGTCAACTCCTTCCTGGAGAAGCGGAAGCCGGACTTCAAGGGCGATTGAGCTTTACAGGTCCCAGGGGTTGAGCACCTCAACCCCCATTTCCTGGAAATCCGCCACGTTGCGGGTGACGAGCACCTTGTCGTTCACCCGTGCCGTGGCGGCGATCAGCGCATCCGCCATCGGCCGCGGGCGTTGCCCCATGATCCGACCCCAGGCCACCGCCACCGAGTCATCCACGGGCAGCAATTGGGGCCGATAGCGCAGCCGAAGCTCATCCAGCCAGCGCTGCAAGGACGCCGCGGCGGCCGGATCGCTCCGCGCCTTCATGGCGACGCCCTTCATGATCTCACCGATCGTGATGGTGCTGAGGAAAACGGCGTCCGGTGGCGCCATGCTGAGCCAGGCCACGGCCTTGGGCGTTCCCCTGCGGGCTTCCGACAGCACGCAGGTATCGACCAGATACATCAGAAATCGACGTCGCGGCCGGTGTCGCGGGAACGATCGTTGATGGTGTCCACGACATCATCGGACCAGCGATCCCCGCCGAGCAGGAATGCGGTGAAGGGCATCTGCGGCGTGGTCAGCCGTTCCCAGTCCGAGGCCGACACGATCACCGCCGCCGGTTTGCCATGCACGGTCACGGTCTGTGGCCCGTCATCCCGGGCGCGCTTGACGACTTCGCTGAAGCGGTTCTTCGCGTCCTGCAATTGCCAATCGAGCATGGCGACCTCCGACAATCTATCCAGACTGTCTAGAGTTAAGCCGCCGAACCCGCCACGTCAATCACGATCGTTGAGATCCCGCGCCACCTCGGGCCGATGCATCAGTTCATCGATCTTCATGGCGTAATCCAGCGCGTTGTCCGCGTGGAAATGCAGGTCGGGGACCGCCCGCAGCCGCAGCGCATGCGCTACTTGGCCCCGCATATAGGCGCTAGCACGCCGCATCGCCGGCAGCAGTTCCTCGACGTCGGTCCGCCCAAGTCGGGCGACAAACACCGTGGCATGCTTGAGATCGGGCGTGGTGCGGACCTCGGTTACCGTGACCTCGGCTGTTGCCAGGTCGGGGTCACGGAACTCGTGTCGAGCAAAGATGCCGGCCAGGACGTGGCGGATTTCCTCCGCCACGCGCAGCTGCCGTTGCGACGGACCGGCGGTTTTCTTCTTCAACCCGGCACCATCTCCACTTCGAAGCACTCGACCACGTCACCTTCCTGCAAGTCGTGGAAGTTGGCGAAGGACAAGCCGCATTCGTAGCCGCGGGCAACCTCTCGGACATCGTCCTTGAAGCGCTTGAGCTGAGACAGTTCGCCGTTGTGGATGACCACGTTCTCTCGCAGCACCCGCACGCCGGAGCCGCGCTTGACCAGGCCTTCGGTGATCATGCAGCCCGCGACCTTGCCGGTCTTGGTGATGTTGAACACCTTGCGGACCTCGGCGTAGCCCAGGAACTTCTCGCGAGCCTTCGGCGCAACCTTGCCGCGGACCAGCTTTTCCACGTCGTCGGCGACGTCGTAGATGATCGAGAAGTAGCGGATATCCACCGACTCACGCTGCGCCAGTTCCCGCGCCTGCGACGTGGCACGCACGTTGAAGGCGACGATCACGGCGCTGGAGGCCTTGGCCAACTGCACGTCGCTCTCGGTGATCTGACCGACACCCGATAGCAGCACGCGGACCTTCACTTCTTCGTGTGCCAGCTTCAGCACGGTGGACTGGATCGCCTCGGCGCTGCCCTGCACATCGGCCTTGATGAGGATCGCGACTTCCTTCTGCTCACCCGCCTGGATGCGGGCCAGCATCTGGTCCAGCGTCCCACGCGCGCCAACCGCGGCGCCCGCCATCTTGTCGCGCTGGCGGCGTTCACGGAACTCCGTGATTTCCCGCGCGCGACCTTCGTTTTCGACCACGACGAAGGGTTCACCCGCCGTTGGCGCACCGCTGAGGCCCAGGATTTCGACCGGGGACGACGGTCCAGCTTCCTGGATCGGCCGGCCCTTGTCGTCCAGCATCGCACGCACGCGGCCCCATTCGGCGCCAGCGACGACGATGTCACCCTGCTTCAGCGTGCCGCGCTGCACCAGGACGGTGCCAACGGGCCCACGCCCGCGATCCAGCCGGCTTTCGATCACCGAACCCTCGGCGATACGATCCGGATTGGCCCGCAGATCCAGGATTTCGGCCTGGAGCAGGATGGCTTCTTCCAGCTTGTCGAGGCCGGTCTTGGCCAGGGCGGACACTTCGACGTCCTGCGTTTCGCCGCCCATGTCCTCGACCACGATCTCGTGGTTGAGCAGTTCCTGGCGCACGCGGTTCGGATTGGCGTCCGGCTTGTCCATCTTGTTGATGGCCACGATGATCGGCGCGTTCGCGGCCTTGGCGTGCCGGATCGCCTCGATCGTCTGGGGCATGACGCCGTCATCGGCGGCAACGACCAGCACGACGATGTCGGTGACCGAGGCGCCGCGCGACCGCATGGCGGTGAATGCTTCGTGGCCCGGCGTATCAACGAACGTGATCCGCGCGCCGCTGGGCAGTTCGACCTGATAGGCGCCGATGTGCTGCGTGATACCGCCCGCCTCTCGGCCGGCGACATCGGTGGAGCGCAAGGCGTCCAGCAGCGACGTCTTGCCGTGGTCGACGTGGCCCATGATGGTCACGACCGGCGCACGAAGCTGCAGTTCCTCGGCCGTATCGGCCTCGCCCTCCAGCCCCATCTCGACATCGGATTCGGAGACACGGCGGACGCGATGGCCGAATTCCTGCACCACCAGTTCGGCGGTGTCGGCATCCAGCGACTGCGTGATGGTCGCCATCACGCCCATCTTCATCAGGGCCTTGACGACGTCCGGTGCGCGGGCGGCCATACGATTGGCCAGTTCCTGCACGGTGATCTGCTCGGGCAACACGACGTCACGCACAACCCGCACCTGATCTGAACGAAGCCGTTCCAGTTCCGCCTGCCGACGTTCACGCTCCCGCTGACGGCGAACCGATGCCAGGGAGCGGACGCGCTCGTCCTCACCCTCGATCGCGGCCTGCACGTCGATGCGGCCGGGGCGACGACGGTCGTCGGTGCCCTTCTTCGGCGCGACGATCGGCGGCTTTCGCGGCGGCAGGCCAGGGCCTGGCCGGCGCGGACGCTCTTCCTCTTCCTCGCCGGGCTTTCCACCCGGGCGGAGGCGCAATGTCTCGGACGCGGGACCACCCGGCGTGGCCGGAGCGGCGGGCGCACCCGGTCGTCCAGGCTGCTGGGGGCGAGCCCCCGGCGCGGCGGGACGGCCTTGCGGCTGCTGCTGCGGTCCCCGTTCGGGGGCACGGGCAACCGGCGCGGCCGGTGCCGTCGTGACAGGCGCGGGGGCCGGGGTGGCTTCCGCCACCGGCTGTTCCGCGACCGGCGCGGCCTGGCCAGCGGCCTCGGCGGCGGCACGGGCGACGGCTTCAACCCGCTCCCGCTCCGCTTCCTCGGCGGCCAGGCGTGCGGCCTCGGCCTCTTCCTGCTGGCGGCGCTCTTCTTCCTCGGCCTGACGCTTCAGGTCTTCCTCGGCCTTGCGACGCGCTTCCTCGGCCGCGGAGAGGATCGAGATCTTCTCCTGCTCACGCCGTTCCGCTTCACGCCGCTGCGCGTCCCGCTGCTGCTCCAGCAACGCCCGCTGGCGTGCCGCCAACTCGGTCGCCGTCAGCGCCCGGCCGCCGGAGCCGCCTTGCCGGTTGGATGGTCCTGGTCCGCGCGTCTGAGACGCACCGCCCCCGCCACCACCACCGCCGGATGGCGTGGGGGTGGGCTGGCCCGGCGTGGGCGCGCGCTTCTTGCGCACTTCGACCTGTACGACCTTGGATCGGCCGTGGCTGAAGCTCTGCCGGACGGAGCCTGCGTCGACGGTACGGCCGATTTCCAGTCGTCCCGCGGGACGTAATGAAAGCCGGCTCTTGCCGCCGTCCTGATCGTTGCCTTCGCTCATGCTTTACCCGTGGCACCCGCTTCTTCATTCACCGAGGCGGCAATCCGCCCGGCTTCGTCCCGTGTCTTCGTTCTCAGCCCGGCCAATCGGCCCGCGTCAAGCGCGAGCACCTCGGCCAGTCGTCCCGCGGCAACCGCGACATGCACGACGTGATCCCGGGCGAATATCCGCCCGAGTTCACTTGCCGGCAGCGGATCCACCACGGTGATCGTGTCATCGCGACCGGAGAGGAACCTTGCGCGCTCAGCCGGACTTCCGTCCGAAGCCTGCACAACAACCCGCGCCTTCCCGGCCCGCACCCATTCACGCGCCTTCTCAAACCCCGCGATCGTCTGCCCCGCACGTCGCGCCAGCCCCAAAGTGTCGCTGACGCGCCGCATCAAGGCGGTCTCCAGCATCTCTCCGAGGTTGGGAGGCACCGATACCGGACCACGTGCCGCACGGGCAAACGCGCGTGTCAGATGACGCCCACCGTCCCGCGCAGCGTCAGGGGACACTAACACATCGCCCGACGCGCTCAACCATATTCCCCGTCCGGGCAGCCTTGCGGTCAGGTCGGGGACGATCGAACGATCGGGCCCAACCACAAAGCGGATCATCCGCTCCTTGGGCAGACGCTCCCGGGTGACGATGCAGCGGCGCAGAGGGCCGGTTTCGGTCTCTGGTTCGGCATCGTCATCGGCGTCGATCAGCGCAACCGCGTCAGTCGTGGCTCGCCTCCTGTTCCGTCGTGTCGCCTTCCGCTGCTTCGCCCTCGGGCTCCGCCTCGGCATCGCCTTCCGCCGCCGGTTCGTCGTCGAACCAGTGCGCGCGGGCGGCCATGATCACATCGTTCGCCGCGGCTTCATCCATCTTGTCCGCGCCAACGATCTCCATGAGCTCGTCGGAAGCGAGGTCGGCCAGGTCGTCCAGCGTCTTCACGCCTTTCTCACCCAGCGCCACCAGCATGGCCGGCGTGAATTCCTCGATCGCCGCGATGTCGTCGGTCACGCCGAGTTCGATCCGCTTGTCCGTCAGTTCCGTGTCACGCCGCGTGATGAAGGTTTCGGCGCGACGGATCAGCTCAACCGCGATGTTGTCGTCGAAGCCTTCGATCGAGGCGACTTCGTCTTCCGGCGTGAAGGCCAGTTCCTCGACCGTCGTGAAGCCTTCGGTCACCAGCAGGCCGGCGATCACGTCGTCGACATCCAATGCTTCGACGAACAGGCCGGAGCGGCGACGGAATTCCTCCTGCCGGCGCTCGCTTTCCTCGGCTTCGGTGAGGATGTCGATGTCCCACCGCGTCAACTGAGACGCCAGACGCACGTTCTGCCCGCGACGGCCGATGGCCAGCGAAAGCTGGTCGTCAGGCACTACGACCTCAACGCGGCCGGCTTCTTCATCCAGCACGACCTTGGTCACTTCCGCCGGGGCCAGCGCGTTCACCACGAAGGTGGCGGCCTGGGCGCTCCAGGGAATGATGTCGATCTTTTCGCCCTGCAACTCGGCGACGACGGCCTGGACGCGCGAACCACGCATACCCACGCAGGCGCCGACCGGGTCGATNNTCCGGCACTTCCTGCGCGAACAGCTTGGCGAGGAAGCCAGGATGCGTGCGCGACAGGAAGATCTGCGGGCCGCGCGGCTCTTCCCGCACGTCATAGATATAGGCACGCACGCGGTCGCCGTTGCGGAAGTTTTCCCGCTGGATCAGTTCGTCGCGGCGCAGCAGGGCTTCCGCCTTGCCGAGTTCGACCATCAGGTTGCCGTACTCGGTGCGCTTGACCACGCCGTTGATGATCTCACCCACGCGGTCCTTGAACTCGTCGTACTGGCGCTTGCGCTCGTATTCGCGGACGCGCTGCACGATGACCTGCTTGGCGGTCTGCGCGGCGATGCGGCCGAAGTCGATCGGCGGCAGCGGGTCGACGATGAACTCGCCAAGCTGGATTTCCGGCTTGAACTTGCGGGCGATGTGAACGGGGATCTGAGTCTCCTCGTTCTCCACCGTCTCGACCGCTTCGGTCCAGCGGGACAGGCGGACGTCGCCGTTCTTGCGGTCGATCGTCGCGCGGATGTCTTTTTCGTGTCCGTACTTCGCGCGACCGGCCTTCTGGATGGCCTGTTCCATCGCTTCCAGCACTTCTTCGCGGTCGATCGCCTTTTCCCGCGCGACGGCGTCGGCGACCAAAAGCAGTTCGGGGCGTGAGACTGCGGTATCCATGGTGACCTCTGTGCCTGGGTCCTGGTTCAGTTCGATGTCGGCGGTGTGCCGGTCGCCGCGATCAAGGCATCGGTCAGTACGAGCTTGGCGCGGCGGATCATATCCAAGGGCAACGCGACCTCGGTCCCATCGTCGAGACGCATCCGGGCCTCGGTATCGTCGGCGCCGAGCACGACGCCGGAGAAGCGCTTGCGGCCGTTGACGGGAAACTGTGTCTCGGCCCTCGCGAGGTGGCCTGAAAACCGGTTCCAATCCTTCGCCCGGGTCAGCGGACGGTCAATGCCGGCGGAGCTGACTTCAAGGTTCCAGGCGCCTGGAATGGGATCGTCCACATCGAGCGTGGCGCTGACCTGATGGCTTATGGCTTCACAATCCTCGATCGTGATGAGGCTGCCATCGGCCCGGTCCGCCATGACCTGGACGGTCGGCCGGTCACGACCGAGCACCATCACGCGCACAAGCTCATAGCCCATGAACTGCAACGCGGGCTCGATCATCGCGGTCAAACGCGCTTCCAGCGTCGTGTGGTTCGGCTCGGTTGTCGCCAAGAGTGTCCTTCCCAAATGCAAAAGGGCGGCCGGTTAAGGCCACCCCCCGGTCAGTCGCGGAGAATGTGTCGTTGGCGCTTCATAGCGCGAAGCAGGTCATGAGGCAAGTCTTTGTAGTTTGTTAACCCTCCGCTGCCATCCTGGCGTCATGAAAAGACTGGAATGCCTGGATGGACTGCGCGGCGTGCTCGCGGTCTATGTGATGATCAGCCACATGGCGCCGTTCGCGCCCATGCCGGCCTGGATCGCCCGGCCGCTGTCGCATGGCGGGGCGGCGGTCGATGTCTTTTTTGTCCTCAGCGGGTTGGTGATCATCGGTTCGCTGGCCCGGTTCGACTATCGCGCCCGCCCGTTCCTGATCGCGCGGGTGGCGCGGATCTATCCTGTTTTCCTCGTGGTCTTCGCCTTCGCCCTGCTGGTGCATGCGCTGCCCTCGGCCCTGCCTGGGATGACCTGGCTGCCGCCCGAAAGCCTCGCCTACCGCATGTGGGCCAGCGGCTGGCCTGCGTCCTGGCCGGTCGACGTCGTCGCGCATCTGACCATGACGCATGGCCTGTTTCCCGACGGCGTCCTGCCGCATATCTGGGTCAGCCTGCTGGGTGCGTCCTGGAGCCTGTCGACCGAGTGGCAGTTCTATGTCCTGGCTTTGGTCCTGGGTGGCTGGCTGGCCCGTGGGGGGGAAGTGCCCCGCCGGCTGGCCTGGTGCTTCGCCGCGATCGGCGTGGTGGGGCTGGCCTGGGCGCTGTTCATGCCGCCGGACTGGCGGTTCAGCCGAGCATTTCTGGGGAACAAGGGACACTATTTCGCGCTGGGAGTGGCGAGTGTGCTGGTCGTGCGGGGCCAGGCCAAGGCGATCGCCGATTATGCCGTGGTGCTCGGCGTGACCCTGGCGGTGTGCTGGATGCAGGGCGGCGCCGCCAAGCTGATCGTGCCCCTGGTCTGGACCCTGTGCCTGGCCGCGCAGCTTCGGCCCGAGGGTGTGCTGCTGCCCCTGGCCGCCATCCTGCGGTCGGCGCCGTTGCAGGGGCTGGGCGCGATTTCCTACGGCATCTATCTGGTGAATGAGCCTGTGCAGCGCCTGCTGGGAACCATCCTGGTCCCTCTGGTGGACGGGAACGTCGCGCTGTTCAGCGCGCTGTGGCTGCCTTTGGCCGTGCTGCTGCCGACCCTGGCCGCCATCGGGCTTTATCTCTGGGTGGAAGTGCCTGGCCAGCGGCTCGTCCGGGTGCGCGTGGCGACCGAAACACCTCATAGACATAAGGATATGTTTATGTCATGATGGGTGGATGGATCACCTGCTCGCCAGTCTCCGCGCCGCCGCCGAACCGACCCGGCTGCGCCTGCTTGCCCTGGCGGGACGTGGCGCCTTCTGCGTCATGGAGTTTACCGAGATCCTCGGCCAGTCCCAACCTCGTTTGTCCCGGCACCTGAAGCTGCTGTGCGACTGCGGCCTGCTGGATCGGGAGAGGGAGGGCGCGAATGTCTGGTTCACTTTGCCGGCCGACCACAATGGCGCGCTGGCCCGCGACCTGATCGCCCGCCTGCCGTCCAACGACCCGACGCTGGAAGCCGACCGCCGGCAGGCCGCGCGGGTGCTGGCCGAACGGGCGCGCGTCGCCTCGGAGAGCTTCAAGCGCAAGGGCGCCGACTGGGATGAGATGCGGGCGCTGGAACTGCCGGCCCAGGCGGTCGAGGCCGCCTTGACCGCCCTGATCCCCGACCGTCCAGCGCTGCGCCTGCTGGATATCGGCACCGGCACGGGCCGGGTGCTGGAATTGCTGGCCCCGCGCATCCGCCTGGGCGTCGGCGTCGATGCCTCCAAGGCCATGCTCGCCCTCGCCCGCGCTCGGCTTGCCAGCGCCGACACCGCCCATTGCAGCGTCCGCCTCGCTGATATGTATCGCCTGCCTTTGGCCGACGCGTCCTTCGACGTCGCCGTCATGCAGATGATCCTGCACTACGCCGAGGACCCGGCCGGCGTCCTGGCCGAGGCCGCGCGCGTCCTGGCCCCCGGCGGGATGCTGATCGTCATCGACCTCGCCGCGCATGACCGCGCCGACCTGACCACCCGCCTCGCCCATCGCTGGCCCGGTTTCGCCGACACCGCGATGCGCGCCCTGCTGGCCGGCGCCGGCCTGCAACCGGGAGAGGCCGTGGCCATTCCCGGCCCGCTCGAAATCCGTCTCTGGTCCGCTTCCGTTTCCGCGGAGGCTTCGGCCGCCCGCGCTTCCGCCCTCGTTGCCTGAAAGACAAGCCCGCATGTCCCGACCGCACCTTCTCGATGCCCTGCGTGATACCGTCCTGCTGTGCGATGGCGGGATGGGCAGCCGTGTCCAGGCGCTGACCCTGGATGTCGAGAAGGACTACTGGGGGCGGGAGAACTGCACCGACGTCCTGGTCCTCTCGCGCCCCGACCTCGTGCGGGAAATCCATCGCGGCTATTTCGAGGCCGGGGCGGACATGGTGGAAACCAACACCTTCGGCGCGTCGTCGATTACCCTTGGCGAATTCGACCTGTCCGAGCGTGCGTTCGAGATCAACAAGGTCGCGGGCGAACTGGCGCGGGAAGCGGCCGAGACGTTCTCGGACG
The DNA here is from genome assembly GCA_002422345.1 of Acetobacteraceae bacterium UBA6159. Classification (GTDB taxonomy): domain Bacteria; phylum Pseudomonadota; class Alphaproteobacteria; order Acetobacterales; family Acetobacteraceae; genus Rhodopila. The sequence continues at coordinate 101,335 of DIUL01000168.1, read as the reverse complement.
GGCGGCATCGCTGGGTCGTGGGCAGCATCGGGCCGGGCACGAAACTGCCGAGCCTTGGGAATATTGCTTATGATCCGCTGGAGGCGGCGCTGGCGGAACAGTGCCGCGGGCTGATCGCCGGGGGCGTGGACGCGATCCTGATCGAGACCTGCCAGGACACGTTGCAGATCAAGGCGGCGGTGAACGGCGCCAAGATCGCCCGCAAGGAGGCTGGCACGAGCACGCCGATCTTTGTGCAGGTGACGGTTGAAACCACGGGCACGCTGCTGGTCGGGCCGGACATCGCGGCCGCGGCCGCCGTGGTGCATGCGCTGGATGTGCCCCTGATGGGCCTGAACTGCGCCACCGGGCCGCAGGAAATGGCGGAGCATGTCGGCTGGCTGGCGAAGAACTGGCCGGGGATGATCTCCGTGCAGCCGAACGCGGGCCTGCCGGAACTGGTGGACGGGCAGACCCATTACCCGCTGGGCGGCGCGGAACTCGCGACCTGGGTGGAACGCTTCATCGCCGAGGACGGGGTCAACCTGATCGGCGGCTGCTGCGGCACCTCGATCCCGCATATCCAGGCTTTGGACGCCATGCTGCGGAAGAGAGGCGGCTTCCGGCCGGCTCCCGTCGCGCGCAAGCCGATCTGGGTGCCCTCGGTCGCCAGCCTGTATCAGTCCGTCGCGCTGCGGCAGGAAAACGCGATCTTCGCGATCGGAGAGCGTTGCAACGCCAACGGCTCCAAGAAGTGGCGGGAATTGCAGGAAGCCGGCGACTGGGACGGCTGCGTCGCCATGGGGCGCGAGCAGATCGGCGAGGGGTCCCACGCGCTCGACATCTGCACGGCGTTCGTTGGCCGTGATGAGAACATGGAGATGACCGAGGTCATCACCCGCTTCACCGCCTCGGTAAACAGCCCGCTGGTGATCGACAGCACGGAAACCCCGGTGCTGGAAGCCGCGCTGAAGCTGCATGGCGGCAAGGCGATCATCAACTCGATCAACTTCGAGGACGGGGAGGGCCACGCGACCGACCGCATGATCCTGGCCAAGCGCTTCGGCGCCGCGGTCATCGCGCTGACGATCGACGAAGTGGGCATGGCGAAGACGCCCGAGGACAAGGTCCGCATCGCCACCCGCCTGGTGGAATTCGCCTGCGACAAGTACGGCCTGCCGCAATCCGACCTGATGATCGACCCGCTGACCTTCACGGTCGCGACCGGGAATGAGGACGACCGCAAGCTGGCGCTGTGGACGCTGGAAGGGATCAAGGCGATCCGGGAGAAATTCCCCGACATTCAGATCATCCTCGGCCTGTCCAATGTCAGCTTCGGCCTGAACCCGGCGGCGCGCGCGGTGCTGAACTCGGTCTTCCTGGACCATGCGGTGCGGGCGGGCATGACCGGGGCGATCATCCATGTCTCGAAGATCCGGCCGATCCATCTGATCGCGCCCGAGGAGGTGAAGGTCGCCGAGGACCTGATCTTCGACCGCCGCACCGAGGATTACGATCCGCTCCAGAAGCTGCTGGAAATCTTCTCCGGCCGGAAGCTGGCCGATGCCGTGGTCAAGAAGCGGGCCGAGACGGTGGAGGGCCGGTTGAAAGACCGGATCGTGGATGGCGACCGCAAGGGCCTGCACGAGGAACTGGACGACGCGCTGAAGACCCTGCCACCGCTGGAGATCATCAACAACGTCCTGCTGGACGGCATGAAGGTCGTGGGTGAGCTGTTCGGCGCCGGCAAGATGCAGTTGCCCTTCGTGCTGCAAAGCGCGGAGACGATGAAGGCCGCCGTCGCCCATCTCGAACCGCATATGGAGCGGGTGGAGGGCCAGGAGAAAGGCACGATCGTGCTCGCGACCGTGAAGGGCGACGTGCATGACATCGGCAAGAANNACATCATCCTGACCAACAACGGCTATCGCGTGGTCAATTTGGGCATCAAGGTGCCTCTGGCCGACATGTTGACCGCCGTGAAGGAGCACCGCGCGCATGCCATCGGCATGTCCGGGCTGCTGGTGAAGTCCACCGTCGTGATGCGGGAAAACCTGGAGGAGATGTCGCGCCAGGGCCTCGATGTCCCGGTTCTGCTGGGCGGTGCCGCGCTGACGCGGAACTATGTGGAGGATGATTGCGTCCGCGCCTATGGCTCGGGTCGTGTCGCCTATGCACGCGACGCCTTCGACGGGCTGCATCTGATGGACCGTGTCACCGGCAACGGGTTCGACGACTACCTGGCCGCGGTGCAGTCCAAGCGGTCGGGCAAGGCGCGCAATACGTCCCGCACGCTGGGGCAGGCGGATGAGAAGGCTTTCCGTCCGGTCGATGTGAACGTGGTGCGGGAACGCCGGCGGCGGATCACGCAGGGCGTGCCGGTGGTGGAGCCTCCGTTCTGGGGTGCCCGCATTGTTGAGGCCACGCCCAAGGCCGTCGTGCCTTTCATCAATGAACGCAGCCTGTACCAGTTCCAGTGGGGCTTCCGGAAACAGGGCCGTACGCTGGATGATTTCATCGGCTGGGCGAAGCAGGAGCTGCGCCCGGTGATGCGCCGGATGCTGGCCTTGTGTGAGGAACGGGCGATCCTGAAGCCTCAGGCGGCGTACGGGTATTGGAAGGCCGCCGGCCAGGGCAACGACCTGGTCATCTTCGACCAGGACGGCAAGACGGAGCTGACCCGCTTCACTTTGCCGCGCCAGCCGAAGGAGGACGGGGAGTGCATCGCCGACTTCTTCCGCGACATCGATGACGCCGAACGGGACGTGATCGGGTTGCAGGTGGTGACGGTCGGGCAGAAGGCGTCCGACGTGGCGCGGGAGTGGTTCGAGGAGAACCGCTACCAGGATTACCTGTATCTGCACGGCCTGTCGGTCGAGATGGCCGAGGCGATGGCGGAATACGTCCACAAGCGCATCCGCGCCGAACTGGGCTTCTCGGCCGAGGACGATCGCGACATGGAGAAGATGCTGGCGCAGAGCTATCGCGGCAGCCGCTACAGCTTCGGCTACCCTGCCTGTCCGCGTCTGGAGGACCAGGCGCCGATCCTGAAGCTGCTGGGCGCGGAGCGGATCGGGGTCGACCTCTCGGATGAGTTCCAGTTGCATCCGGAACAATCGACCAGCGCGATCGTCGTGCTGAACCCGAAGGCGAAGTACTTCTCGGTCTGACCTGCGGGTGGGGCGGTTGCCCCACCCCGCTTGACCCAGGCCCGGACCCGCCCCCAACTCCCGCCCAGGGAGAGGGGGGCTGGTCCATGAAAATCACCATCTACGGCGCCGGCGCGATCGGCGGGCACCTGGCGATCCGGCTGCATCGCGCCGGGGCCGCCGTCTCGGTCATCGCGCGCGGCGCGCATCTCGACGCGATCCGGACCAATGGCCTGACGGTCCATGCGGTCGATGGAGTCCATCACGCCCGCGTCGCGGCCACCGACAATCCGGGAGACCTTGGGCCGCAGGATGCGGTCTTCGTCACGGTGAAGGCCCCCGCCTTGCCGCAGATCGCCGCCGGGATCGGCCCGCTGCTGGGTCCCGACACGCCGGTTGCCTTTGTGATGAACGGCGTTCCCTGGTGGTATTTCCTGGGCCTCGGCGGCGCGCATGACGGCAAGTCGCTGCCCCGTGTCGATCCGGGTGACGCCTTGCGGACCGTCCTCGGGGCCCGTCGCGTGATCGGCGGTGTCGTCTATTCCGCCAGCGAGGTCGTGGCGCCAGGCGTGATCGAGGTCGAGCAGCCGAAAAGCCGCTTCATCCTGGGCGAACCGAACAACACGCTGTCCGACCGCGTACAGACGCTCGCCGGCCTGATCACCGCCGGCGGCGTGTCCGGGGAAGCCACGCCTGCCATCCGCACCGAGCTCTGGAACAAGCTGATCAGCAACCTCGCCGGCGGCACGCTGGCCGTGCTGACGGGTTGCGCGCCCAAGACCAACTACGCCGAGGACGCCGTCCGCGCCGCCGCCCTGCGGATGATGCGGGAGGCCGAGACGATCGCCCGCGCGATGGGCGCCGAACCGACCTCCAACCATGATGGCCGGGTCGCCAGCCAGGGGTCGATGGATCACAAGCCCAGCATCCTCCAGGACCTGGAGTTGGGGCGGCGGATGGAGGTCGATGGGATGTTCGACGCGCCCTTGGCTCTGGCCCGGATGGCGGGGGTGGAGACACCCACGCTCGACCTGATGGTGGCGCTGTGCAAGATCAGGTCGGCGGGCGCCGGCCTGTATGATCGTTGATGGGGAGAGAGACATGGAACAGCGCGTGTTCGGGCGAACGGGCCTGAAGTTTGGCATCCTCGGCTTCGGCTGCGGCGCGGTCGGTGGCCTGATGGTGCGCGGTTCGGACGCGGACCAGGAGCGCGCGGTGGCACGCGCGCTGGATGTCGGGGTCAACTACTTCGACACCGCCGTGGCCTATGGGAACGGTGTGTCCGAGACCAATATCGGCCGCGTGCTGCGGGTGCTGAAGCCGAAGGAGTCCTACATCGCCACCAAGGTCCGCGTCCCCTCGGGTGATTTCGGGCGGATCGAGGCGTTGGTCACCGAGTCCCTGAATGCCAGCCTGCAACGCCTGGGCATGGCGCAGGTCGACATCTTCCATCTGCACAACCCGATCACCGTCGCTGGCGGGGGAGAGACGCTGAGCGTCCGGCAGGTGCTGGATGAGGTCGCTCCGGCGTTCCAGAAATTGCAGAAGGCCGGAAAGACGCGCTTCCTGGGCATCACGGCGGTGGGGGATACGGCGGCGCTGCACCAGGTGATCGACGCCAAGGTCTTCGACAGCGCGCAGGTCAGCTACAACATGCTGAACCAGTCGGCCGCGACCGCCCTTCCGGCCGGCTATCCGGCGCAGGACTACGGTCGCATGTTCGACCACACGCAGGCGGCCGGTGTCGGCGTGGTCGGCATCCGGGTCCTGGCCGCGGGGGCGCTGACCGGCGTCTCGGAGCGGCATCCGATCGCCAGCCCGCCGCCGGCGCCGATCGGATCGGCCAACCAGTATGACACCGACCTGGAACGCGCCCGCCGCCTGATGCCGCTGGTGACCGAGGGGTTCTGCGGCTCCCTGGCCGAGGCGGCGACGCGGTTTTCCATCACCCACCCGGCGATGGGGACGATCCTGGTCGGGATGGCCACGCCTGATGAGTTCGAGGGCGCGCTGGCCGCGGTGCAAAAGGGGCCGCTGCCCCAGGCCGCGCTGGACCGGCTGGCCGCGTTGACCGCCGGGTTTGTCGGCGAGTCTCGGTAGCGGCCGCGGTCGGTTACGGCTGAACCGGCGGGCGACCCTCCGCCGCGTCGTGGCGGGCGAAGGCCCGCCATCCACGACTCGGTGCTTGCAAAGAAGGAAAGCCGTCGTGCCGAACCGCGGTTCGACACGACGGCCAAATCCTCAGGTCTCGTTCGACTTGTCCAGCACCGGCTGGAACGCCGCCGTCGCCTTCTTCATTTCGGTCGCCGGATCGGCGCCGCCCACGATGTTGGTCAGGCCCGTTCCGATCGTGTCACGGAACTCGGTGACCGGCACGATCACCGGCAGGCCCGAGCGCGCGATCTTCAGGCTGACCGACGTCGTGTCGAACCACTCCTGCGGGAAGGCGCTGTTCTTCACGATGTCGTCGCGGCCATAGCAGGACAGCCGAGGCGGCGTGCCGGCGCCGGAACGAAGCTGCTCGTTCTGCATGTCCTTGCCGGTGATCCACTGCACGAACAGCCACGCCGGCTTCTTGTTCTTGGCGGTGGCGGGAATGCCGATGCCGTCGATGAACGTGGCGCAGTTGTGTGACTTCGGACCGGCGGGGACGGGCGCGAACCCGACCTTCTCGACGATCTTTGACTTGGTCTTGTCCAGCAGCGGCGCCGAGAACCCGATCCCGTCCCACCACATCGCCGCCCGCCCCTGCATGAAGGTGGTCTGGCATTCGTTCCAGTTGAAACCGATATTGCCGGGCGGGCCGCATTCGCGCATCAGCTTCTGGTAGAATTGAGCGGCCTCGATCGCCGCGGGCGTGTCGGTCAGCAGCTTCTTGCCGTCGGGCGTGACGGTTTCCTGGTCCCAGCCGAGAAGGATGTTGTCGTACAGCACGACGTTGGCATTCTTCAGGCCGCGGCCGACAAACCCGTAGATCTGCTTGGCCGGGTCGGTCAGGGCCTTCGCCATGCTGAACAGCTCATCATAGGTCTTCGGGGCCGCCTTGAAGCCTTTCTCGGCCAGCAGCTCCTTGTTGTAGAACAGGATGAACAGATCCTGGTTCAGCGGCAGGGCATTGATCCGGCCGTCTTCCCCTGTCGCGACCGCCATCGAGGGCTTGCTGAAATCGGCGGGATCGTAGTCGGGCGACGTCAGGCCTTTGTCGGCGATGTAGGGACGCAGGTCCTCCATCCACTTCGCCCGCTCGACCAGGCGCTTCTGGACATGCATGCCGATGTTGACGACGTCGAAGCTGGGACGGCCGGTCGCCATCTCCATCGCGACCTTGGGGCGCTGCTGCTGCTCGGGGATCTGCTCGAACCCGACCTTGATGCCGGTCAGCTCCTCGAACTGCTTGATCGACCGGCGGGCGAGGTCGCCGCGCGGGGAGAGCTGGTAGTTGACCTCGATGGCCTGGCCCTTGAACTGCTTCCAGTCGAAGGCGGACTGGGCGTTGGCGCGCTCGACGATGGCCGGGGCGGCCAGGGTCGCGGCCGAGGCGGCCAGCAGATGGCGGCGACGGATCATATGTTTCCTCCTGGGGTGGTCTTGCCGCCGTTATAAGTTGGCGCGGCAGGAGGCGGAAGCAGGCCCCCGCCGCACCGGTCGTTACAGCGTGACCTGTGACCCGATTTCCACCACCCGGCCGGCGGGAATGTGGAAATAGGCCGAGGCATCCGCGGCGTTGCGCGCCAGGAAGATGAACAGCCGGCTCTGCCAGGCCGGCAGCGCGCCGCGGGCGGCGGGCTTCAGTGAGCGGCGGGATACCAGGAAGGACGTCGTCATGATGTCGAAGGTCCAGCCGTCGATCGGGCAGGCCTCCAGCGCGGCCGGCAGGTTGGGTTCCTCCATGAAGCCGAAGGTCATGGTGACGCGCCAGAACCGGGCGTTGATCCGCTCCGCCCGCACCCGGTCCCGGTCGTCGACCCGAGGCACGTCGGCCGTCACCACGGTCAGCACGATGTTGCGTTCATGCAGGGATTTGAAGTGCTTGAGGCTGTGCATCAGCGACACGGGCGCGAAGCCGGGGTTGGCGGTGAGGTAGATCGCGGTGCCGGCGATGGTCGCGGGCTGGCTCCGTTCCAGTGCCCGCAGCACATCCGGCAATGGCGTTTCGGTCTGCGCGTCCACGACGCGCAGGACGGCGGAGCCTCGGATCCAGGTCCACATGATGATCCCCACACCACCGGCGATCAGCAGGGGGACATAGCCGCCTTCGAGGAACTTCATCAGATTGGCTCCCAGAAACACCAGGTCGATCAGCAGGAACGGCACGATCAGCGCCACCGCCGCCCACAGTGGCCAGCGCCACAGCCGCCACACGACGACCAGCGCCAGCATCGCGGTGACGACCATCGTGCCCGTGACCGCGATGCCGTAGGCGCTGGCGAGTTTCGAAGATGACCCGAACGCGACGACCAGGATCAGCACGCCCACCATCAGCAGGGTGTTGACGGCCGGCATGTAGATCTGGCCGGCATGCGCCTCCGACGTATGCAGGATCTGCATCCGCGCGATCAGCCGAAGCTGGATGGCCTGCCGCGTCAGGGAATAGGCGCCCGTGATCACCGCCTGGCTGGCGATGATCGTCGCCGCCGTCGCCAGCGCCACCACGGGCAACAGCGCCCAGTCCGGGTACAGCAGGAAGAACGGGTTTTCGAGCGCCCCCGGGTCGGCCAGCACCAGCGCCCCCTGGCCGAGATAGTTGATCGACAGCGCCGGGAACACCATCGCCACCCAGGCCGTCTGGATGGGGCCGCGGCCGAAATGACCGAGGTCGGCATACAGCGCCTCGGCACCCGTCACCGCCAGGAACACCGCGCCCAGGGCGATCAGCCCGATCAGCCCGTGCTCCGCCAGGAACCCGACCGCATACAGCGGATTGATCGCCAGCAGCACCCCGGGGTTGGCCGCGATGTGTAACGCGCCGCCGATCGCCATCACGATGAACCAGACGATCACGATCGGCCCGAACCAGGCCGCGACCGCCGCCGTGCCCCGGCTTTGCACCAGGAACAGGGCGATGATGATCCCGATCGTGATGGGCACGATGTAGGGCTCGAACTGGGAGGTCACCAGCTTCAGCCCCTCGACCGCCGACAGGACCGAGATGGCCGGCGTGATCAGCGCATCGCCGAAGAACAGCGCCGCGCCGATCGCGCCGATCACCAGCAGCCCCGGCGTCGGTCGCCCCAGCGCCCGTTGCGCCAGCGCGAGCAGCGACAGCGTCCCGCCTTCCCCCTGGTTGTCCGCGCGCAGCAGGATCAGCACGTATTTGACCGTGACGATGATCATGAGCGCCCACAGGATCAGCGACAGCAGTCCCAGCACATGGGCCGCCTGGACCGCGCCGGCGGTGCTGCCGGCGGCCAGCATCGCCTCCCGGAACGCATAGAGCGGCGATGTGCCGATATCGCCGTAGACGACGCCGATCGCGCCCAGGGTCATGGCCCAGAATCGGGCATCGGGTTTGGTCGGCGTTGAAGGCGCGGCAGCCGAACCGGCAAGACTGTTCATGATCACCCATCCACCGCCGGGACATCCGGCTGTCCGGCCCACCGTCCCGTGATCGCCGTAAGGTTTCGATAGGGGTTCACGCCCCGCGTTATAAGGATTCCGTAAAGACGGTGGACAGCGGCATCCCTCGGGATCAGATCTCCGGCATGGCTGGTCCCGACGATGGCGTGACGTTCCCGACCTGGCGATCCGTGCCGGACCCGGTGGGGATCATCGCGGCGGCGGCTCTGGTCGCGCTGTCCATCCTGTTCGGCCACGGGCTGAAGGCGACCCTGCCCACCGAGAGCCTGCATCTGGTCTGTCTGGTCGCCGTGCTGATCAGCGCGGTCGCCTTCGGCTTCTGGTCCGGCCTGATCGCGGCGGCGCTGGCGTTCCTCGGCTACAATTTCTTCTTCGTCGAACCGCTCCATACCCTGTCGGTTGCCCGCCCCGAGGACATGATTTCACTGGGGGCCTTCCTGCTGGCGGCGGGGCTGACCGGATTCCTGGCCGGACGCATGCGGGAAGAAGCCGCCGCCGCCCGCCATCGCGCGGACCTGCTGGAAGCGGTGTCGGCTTTCACCGCCGACCTGGCCAATGCGGCGACACAGGAGGCGATCGAGACCACGGCGCTGCGCCACCTCGCCCGTGCCGTCCGGGGAGAGGCCGTGCTGCTGCGGCTGGATGCGGCCCCTCGGCTGGTCGTCGCTGAAACCGTACCGGTCGGGGTGCGGCTCGGGTCACTGGACATGCAGATCGCCGACCGTGCCATGCGGTACGGCCTGGCCCAGCCGGCGACGGCACCCGGGTGGGAGGGCAGCCGGTTTGCCTTCCATCCCCTGCCCCCGGACGCGGTCCTCGCGCTGGCAGCCGGCCCGGGCGGGCGCGGTCACGCCCGGGCGCGCGAACAGGCCGTCGCATCGATCCTGGACCAGGCAAGGCGGGCGATCGAACGGCTGGCGCTCGCCCGTTCGGCGGCCGAGGCTCGGGAACAGGCGGAGCGGGAGGCCCAGCGCGCCGCGCTGCTGGCCTCCCTGTCCCATGACCTGCGAACGCCGCTGGCGACGATCCTGGGCTCGGTCACAAGCCTGCGGCAATTGGATGCCACTCTGGCGCCGGACGCCCGCGCCGACCTGCTGCTGGCGATCGAGGAGGAAGCCGGCCGCCTGTCCCGCTATGTCGCCAACCTGCTGCACATGACCCGGCTGCGCTCCGGCCTCGCGCCCCGGCTGGATTGGATCGACCCGGCCGATGTGGCCCATGCGGCGGTCCGGCGGGCGCGGGACGCATTCCCGGGCCGCAGCATCATGATGGAGACCGAGGGGGACATTCCCCTGCTGCGGACGGACGGGATGCTGCTGGAACAGGCCTTGTTCAACCTGATCGACAACGCGGTGAAGGCCTCGGCCGCCGATGGGACGGTGCGGCTGCTTGCCTCGGTCGAGGCGGGGAGCGTCGTGATCGCCGTGACCGATCACGGTCCCGGCTTCCCCGACCACGCGGCCGAACCCCGCGTTGGACTCGGCCTGACGATATGCCGGGGGATCGCCACGGCCCTCGGCGGCAGCCTGACCATCGTCAGCCCGGTGCGGGACGGGCGTGGCACCATGGTGCGGCTCGCCCTCCCGATCGCGGAGGCCGCATGACCGGCAAGCCGTTGATCCTGGTCGTGGATGATGAGGTGCAGATCCAGCGATTCCTCCGCCACGCCTTGGACGCCGCGGGCTATCGGGTGGAACCCGCGATGGATGCCGCCTCGGCCTTGCGGGCCTGGTCCGTGCTGAAACCCGACTTGATGATCCTGGACCTCGGCCTGCCGGACATGAACGGCAAGACGGTGGTGGGAGAGATACGGCAGCGCTCCGACCTGCCGATCATCGTGCTGTCGGCCCATGACCAGGAGCAGGAGAAGATCGCAGCGCTCGACCTGGGCGCGAACGATTTCATCGCCAAGCCCTTCGGGATCGGGGAACTGCTGGCGCGCATCCGGGTCTGCCTGCGCGGGACCCGTCCCGCCCAGGGGGCCGAGGATGTGCTGCGGCGAGGCGACCTGGTGATCGACATCCCCGCCCACCGGGTGGAGGCCGCCGGCAAGCCGGTCAGGCTGACTCCGCGCGAGTTCGACCTGCTGGTGCTGCTGGCCCGCCATCCCGGGCGGGTGATGACCCACCGGCAGATCCTGACCCGCATCTGGGGGCCGGCGCATACCGAGGACACGCCGTATCTGCGCGTCTTCATCGGCCAGTTGCGCCAGAAGCTGGAGGCCAATCCATCCGACCCGGCCCTGATCCTGACGGAACCGGGTGTCGGGTATCGGATGGTGGATGGGGTGTAGGCGACCCGCCCGTCCCCGTCGGTTATCCCGCGTGGCTTGCCGCGTAGCGTGCGTCCAGGCGGGCGGCCAGCGCCTCTGTGATCCCCGTCATCGGCAGGCGGAGTTCCGGACTGTCGATCAGCCCCGCGCGCCAGAGCCAGTGCTTGACCGGCGCCGGGTTCGGCTCGGTGAACAGCAGGCGCGGCAGGTCCACGAACGCCCGCCACGCGGTCAGGGCCTGGGCGTGGTCGCCATTGCGCAGCAGTCCGGCGACCTTCCCGTAGGTTCTGGTACCGACATGGGCGGCGGCCAGGATGCCGCCATCGGCTCCCTGTGTCAGCGCGGTATGGAAGAGTGCGTCTTCCCCGGTCAGGACCGAGAACCCGGCCGGCCTCGCCCGGATCAGGTCGAAGGACTGTTCGGCGTTGGCGCAGCAATCCTTCACCCCGACGATGTTGGGGCGTTCCGCCAGGCGCAGCATCGTCTCGTTGCCGAGGTTGACGCCCGTCCGATAGGGGATGTTGTAGATCATGATTGGTCGGTCGGTGCCATCCGCCAAGGCGCTGAAATGGCGGAACAGGCCCTCCTGCGACGGACGGGAGTAGTACGGGCAGGCGATCAGATAGCCGTCGATCGGCCAGGGCTCGGTGCGGGCCAGGTCGGCGACGCCATGCCGCGTGTCGCTGCCGGACAGGCCGAGGAACACCGGAAGGCGGCGTCCGACTGTGGCCAGGGCCACCACGGTTTCCTGGACCAGGTGCTCGGTTTCCCCGGCGTCGAGCGTCATGCCCTCTCCCGTCGTCGCGGCCAGGATCAGGCCATCGATGGGCTGGGCGGTGTAGTGGGTGACCAGGCGACGGACGGATGGGATGTCCAGCGCGCCATCACGGAAGGGTGTGATCAGCGGCAGCCAGATGCCTGAAGGCGTGGGTTGCATGGCGGAAGTCTCCTGAAAGGCCGGAGACGGGACGCAAAAAAACCCCGTCGAACCGGCGGGGTTTTGATCGATACCAGGCGCGATGGGTTACCGCGCGCGCACACCGTTCCGCCCCTGAAGAAGGGGGCGTTTTTTCGACGACACGGCGGCGCGGGTCCGGTTGATCATGGGCGGCACCGTGAAGTGGCGCCCGCGCGCTGTCAACCGATCCCCCTGGAGAGCAATCGCACTTGGCCCCCTTCTCGTCCTGGCCGGGTAAGGCCCGGCCAAGACGGATGGACACGCAGGCGGGCCAGGAGCGATTGCCCCGCGATCAGCCGCCCTTCACCCCGCCCGCCGTCAGGCCGGCTACGATCTCCTTCTGCATCAGCAAGGTCAGCAGCAGCACGGGCGCGGTCACGATCAGCGCGGCGGCGGCGAGGGGACCCCAACTGATCTGCTCGAACGTCAGGACGTTGTAGACCGCGACCGGCAGGGTCCTCGTGGAGCGGCCGGCCAGCACGACGCCGAAGATGAAGTTGTTCCAGGAAAAGATGAACGACAGGATCATCGCGACCGTGATGCCTGGCCTCGCCAGCGGCATCGCGACGTGCAGGAAGGCCTGCCAGATGGTGGCGCCATCGACCAGGGCGGCTTCTTCCAATTCTCCCGGCAGGCCCTCGAAGAAACCGATCATGACCCAGACGACGATGGGCACGGTGATCACCAGATGCGTGATGATCAGCGGCGTCAGAGTCCCGATCAGCCCCAGCCACTGGAACAGCAGGAACAGCGGGATCAGGTAGGACAGGCCCGGCGTCACACGAGCGATCAGGATCAGCGCCGCGGCCTTGGTCGCCTTCGACTTGGCGATCCCATACCCCGCCGGCACGCCCAGCAGCAGCGCCAGCCCGGTCGCGGTGAACGACACGATGACCGAGTTGATCGTGTAGGTCAGGAAGTCATTCTTCTCGAACACGTCGACGAAGTTGGCCAAGGTCGGCTCGGATGGGATGAAGACCGGCGGATAAGCCGTGTTGTCCAGTTCGTTCTTCAGCGCCAGCGACGCCATCCACAGGAAGAACAGCAGCGCCGGGGACACCAGGAACCCGACCGACAGATACAAGCCAAGCCGGTTCAGCCACCGGCGCAGACGATGGGCGTTCATCGCAGGTCCTCCCGCTGGCGCACCCTTAGCAACAGCATGCTGATCGCCAGGATCAGCAGGAAGAACACCACCACGATGGCCGATCCATAGCCGAGGTCGTAGTACGCGAAGGCCGTCTGGTACAGCATGATGTTCAGGGTCTCACTGGCTGAACCCGGCCCGCCGAGCGTGATGACGTAGATGGTGTCGAAGGTCTTCAGCGCGTCGATGAGGCGGATGACCGTGGCTACCATGATGAAGGGCCAGACCAGCGGCAGGGTGATGTGGCGGAACATCTGCCAGTTGCTGGCACCGTCGAGGATCGCGGCCTCATACGGGTCCTGCGGCAGGGACGCGATACCGCCCAGCACGATCAGCATGACCAGCGGGGTCCACTGCCACGTCTCCACCATCACCAGCGTCGGGATCACGGTGTTGGCGTCATAGACCCAGGTGGACGGCGGCAGGCCGACCAAGGTCAGGATATAGTTCAGCACCCCAAGCTGCGGGTGGAACATCATCGTCCAGACCAGGGAGATCGCGACGGGAGTCGCCATCATCGGCAGGATGAACACGGTGCGGGCGATGCCGCGCAGCTTGAAGTTCTCGGCGAAGCAGACCGCGGCCCAGACCCCCAGCAGCAGCGGCGCGATGACGGATGCCGCGGTGAACCACAGCGTCCGTACGATCGACCACAGGAAGCGCTCGTCGGCCAGCATGCGGGCGTAATTGTCGAAGCCGACAAAGGGCGTCGCGCCCGTCACCTTCCAGTCATGCACCGACATATAGAGGGTGAAGATCCACGGAAACAGGATCACCAGCAGCACGACGGCGGCCGCCGGCATCGCGAAGATCCAGTAGCGGCGGGCGTATGCTTTACCGGAGGGGGCGTTCCCCGATCTGGGGCGGGACAGGGTCGTGGTGCTCATATGCGGACCTGGATCTCACGCGGGAGGCCATGGCATCGGCGTCACGGCGGAGCAGGGCATAAAGCAACTGGCGAAAAAATCGACCCAGGGGGTAAGACGCCGGCCAGGCTACTGCGATTCGGCGATTTCCTGCATCACCATCAGCGCCTTGCGCAGCCGCATGACGCCGCCGCGCACCTGTCCATGGGCGCACATGCGCTGGCCCTCGGCGGAAAGCTCGATCACGTCGGACGGCGGGGCCATCCGTGCCTCGAACACCAACGCATTGATGCGGGTGGCGAGCATCTCACAATACTCGACGCTGTGGCTGGTCACCTTGGGAACGCCGCCATTCACGGGCGTGGCCGGACCCTCGGCGGTCGCCGGCAGAACCAGCAACCCCGAGACCATGGCGCAGCCCAATGCCTTGGCGACACGTGTCATCCCACCGATCATGGCAGCATTCGGCTATGCGGGGCATGTGGAGAGAATGACATCCGCGTTAGTTGCCCATTCCGTCGCCGCTCGGCAACACAAGTGTGGCGCGCAGGCCGGGCTTTGCATCCTCCAGCCGCAAGGACCCGCCATGCAACTGCGCCACCGCGCCGACCAGCGTCAGCCCCAGGCCCGAGCCAGGCGTGTTGCGGGCTGATTCGCCCCGATAGAACCGCTCCACCGCCCGGTCCCGATCCTCGGCCGGAATGCCGGGGCCCTGGTCGCTGACGGTGACCTCGATCCCGTTCGGCCGCGTCCGCCCCTCTATCCGCACCGTGGAGCCAGGCGGTGTGAACTTCAGCGCGTTGTCGACCAGGTTGGCGGTTGCCTGCTGCACCAGGGCGCGGTCGCCGAACAGCGGCAGCCGGTCGGGGATGTCCAGCACCAGGGTGACCTCCCGCTCCTCGGCCACCACGTCATACAGTTCAAGCACGTCCCGCAGCAGCGGGGCGGCGTCCACCGCGGCGAACGACGCGCGGCGTGAACCCGCCTCGATCTCGGAAATCCGCAGCAGCGCCTGGAAGATCGCGACCACGCCATCCAGGTCGAACGTCGCCCGCTCGATCGCCGCGCGCAGGTCGTCCGGCGTCTCGGCGTGCAGGGCGGCGTCCTCCAGCCGCGTCCGGGCGCGGGTGATGGGCGTGCGGAGGTCATGGGCAATCGCGTTCGACACCTGCCGCACCCCGTCCATCAGGCGGCCGATGCGGTCCAACATCTCATTGATCACTTCGGACAATTGGTCCAGCTCATCCCCGCGGCCCGACAGCTTGACGCGCTTCGTCAGGTCCCCCGCCGCGATTGCCGCCGCCGTGGCTGAGACATTGGCGATGCTGCCCTGGAACAGGTTGCGGACGATCAGGCCGCCCACCATCGCGACGCCGACCACGATCACCAGCGCCCAGAGCAGGGCATCCGTCAGCAGATTCCGTAACTGAACGCGGACGGCGACCTCTCGCCCGATCAGCAGCCGGAAGTCGCCGGGCAGGTCGAAGCGCTGCACGCGCGACAGCGACCGCACCGCGCCGCGCTGGATCTGGATTTCGAAGAACGGCCCCGCCACGTCGACGTTCGGCGGCCACCGCTCCAGGTTCCCGGCGACGACGCGGTCGCGGCCCTGCACCAGCAGGTAGATCGCGTCATCGTCCAGGTTCTGCGTCAGCCGCTCATCAATGCGAAGGATCAGGCCGGGCACGCCGCCGCGCCGCCAGAATTCCGACAGGTTCTCGGCGTCCGCCTGGATCGATTCCTCGATCTGGCGATTGAGCAGGCCGGCCGTCGACCACCACAGGAACCAGGCGATCGACAGCGCGCTGAACGCCAGCAGGGCGGCATAGACCACGGCGAACCGCAACCCCGCCGAACGGACCAGGCGGGATCGGATCATCGCTCACCAGGATGGGGAGAAAGCCGCCGAGGGGTCAAACCGGCTCCGCGCGCAGCATGTAGCCGGCGTTCCGCACGGTATGGATCAGCGGCACGGGGAATGGCTTGTCCACCTTCTGGCGCAGCCGGGACACATGCACGTCGATCACGTTGGTCTGCGGGTCGAAGTGATAGTCCCACACGCCTTCCAGCAGCATGGTGCGCGTCACCACCTGGCCGGCGTGGCGCATCAGGTATTCGAGCAGCCGGAACTCCCGCGGTTGCAGGTCCACCTTCTGGCCGGCGCGCTTCACCTGCCGTGACAGCAGGTCCAGTTCCAGGTCTTCCACCACCAGCTTGGTCACCGGGCCTTCGGTCTTGCCGCGACGGCCCAGCGCCTCGACCCGGGCCAGCAGTTCCGCGAAGGCGAAGGGCTTGGTCAGGTAGTCGTCGCCGCCGGCCTTCAGGCCCTTCACACGCTCATCCACGTCGGCCAGGGCCGAGAGGATCAACACGGGCGTGTCGTTCTTCTGGCCGCGCAGGGTCTCCAGGATTTTCACCCCGTCGATGCCGCCGGGCAGCATGCGGTCCAGGATGATGGCGTCGAACACCTCACTGACCGCCATGAACAGCCCGTCGCGGCCGTTGTCGGCGTGCTCCACCACATGCCCGGCCTCTTTCAGGCCGCGCGTGACGAAGCCGGCAACGTCCTTGTCGTCCTCGACCACCAGGATGCGCATTGTGTTTCTCCCTAACCCGCGCTTTCCGTCGGCCGTCGGCCCACGGTGACGGGAATGTCCACTTCACGGCCCTGCCGGCGGATGGTGACTTGTGCCTGCTCCCCCGGCGTCACGCCAGCGACCGCGCGGATCAGCCCGCGCGCGCTGTCGATCCGTTCGCCGTTCACCGCGACCAGCGCATCCCCTGGCCGCAATCCCGCCCGCCCGCCGGGTCCGGTGCGATCGAGGCCGGTGACGAACACCGTCCCCTCCCGGTCTTCCACGGATACGCCGAGCCAGCCGCGGGCGATGGAGCCGCGGGCAACGAGCTGGGCGACGATGCGGCTGGCGGTCTCGGCCGGGATGGCGAAGCCGATCCCGACGGAGGCGCCGGTGGGGGAGATGATGACCGAGCTGACGCCCACCACCTGCCCGTCCATGTTGAAGATCGGCCCGCCCGAGTTGCCCGGATTGATGGGGGCATCGAGCTGGAGGAAATTGTCGAACGGCCCGGCCCCCAGATCGCGCCCGCGCGCCGAGACGATGCCGGCGGTGACCGATCCGCCGAGGCCGAACGGATTGCCGGCCGCCAGGATCCAGTCCCCGGTCTCCACCAGCCGCGAGTCACCCCAGGTGACCGAGGGTAGCCCGCCATCGGCGGTGACCCGCAGGACGGCGATGTCGGTCAGCTCGTCATGCCCGATCACCGTCGCCGGCAACTGCCTTCCATCCGCCAACTGCACCGCGATCTGCGACGCTCGGCCGACCACATGGTTGTTGGTGACGATCAGGCCGGAGGGATCGACGATGAAGCCCGAGCCGGCGCCGGTCATCCTCTCCCGCTTCGGGCCGCCGTAGCGGCGGCGCAGTTCGCGGCCGAGGGGGCTGTTGCGGATTTCCGGCGGCAGTTCGGCGAGCGGATCGCGGGTCGAGGCGTTTTCAATCACCGCGATGTTCACGACGGCCGGCAGCACCTGTTTGACCAGGGGCGCGAAACTATCGGGCGCGCTGCGGGCGGTTGCGTGCGGCGCCGCGCAGGCGGACGCGAGGAGCGCAAAGACAAGGGCCAGCGCCTTGACGGCCCTGACCGGCGGAAGATGGGAGGTTAGGGCGAGCAACATGGCTGCTCACATGGCATGCGGACCCCCGCGTAACAAGAATTCGATGTGGAATTCCGTTGTGGGTTCGGGGGTTGGTTTGCGTGGTTGCCTTTTTCGGGGGGAGCCGTGTAGTATGGAACAAATAAGGAACATACAGTGGCGTCGGATTTATCCCATGGCGCGCCCCCATGCCCGGTGATCCACACGCCCCCCTCCCCCCTTGAGGGGGAGGGCCGGGGTGGGGGGTCTCACGGCACGGAAGGACGGACCACGGGGACAAACCAACCGCCGGGATGGGAACCATCGCCAGCAATGCAGCACGGAGAAACAGGGAGGCGGCACAGAGGACACGGAGGGTGTCCATTCGCCCCCCACGCCTCCTATGGATTTTTCCGCACGGTCCAACCCCATGTCCGGTGAGAAAAGCGCCCCAGAACCACCCATCACGCTCCCCCCGGATCCTCCGGCCAGTCATGCTTCGGATACCGTCCCCGCATGTCCTGTAGCGACGTCGGATGTGTCCCACGGCGCGACCCCATGCCCGGTGACCCGTCTGCCCCCTCCCCCCTTGAGGGGGAGGGACGGAGTGGGGGGGTCTCGCGGCACCATCGATTGGAAGAACGGACCACGGGAACAAAGCAACCGCCAGGAATGGGAACCATCGCCAGCAATGCAGCACGGAGGAGCAGGGAGGCGGCACAAAGGACACGGAGGGTTCCCATTCGCCCCCCCTCCTATGGATTTTTCCGCACGGTCCAACCCCATGTCCGGTGAGAAAAGCGCCCCAGAACCACCCGTCACGCCCCCACCGCGGTCGTATCAGCCGAGAACCAGGCTCCCCGCAGCCCAGTGTGCCATCCAGGATATTCAGCCACGGATGAAGGAGATGAACACAGATTCGGATGGGGGACGGATCGCACAGCATCTGTGTTCATCCCCTTCATCCGTGGCTAATCGTCTTCATCCCCACGGGGCTTTTCTGGATGGCTCCCCCCCCCTGACTCAGCGAGAAATCCACCCATCACCCACCCCCAGGGTCCTCCGGCCAGTCATGCTTCGGATACCGCCCGCGCATATCCTTCCGCGCGTCCGCCCAGGCCCCTTTCCAGAACCCGGCTAGATCCGCGGTCACCGCGACCGGCCGCCCCGCCGGGGAGAGCAGCGCCAGCCGCAGCGGGATCCGTCCCCCCGCCAGCAACGGTGTCCGAGCCATCCCATAAAAGAACTGCGCCCGCGCCGAGGCCAAGGGCACCGGCTCCCCATAATCCACCGCCGCGCGCCCATGCGGCAGGGACAGATGCGTCGGCAGGTCCTGGTCCAGCCGGTTCGGCAGCGGCCAGGGGAGCATCCCGCGCAGGATCGCCATCAGGTCCAGCCCAGCCAGGTCCGACAGCTTGTTGAGCCCGTTCAGATACGGCGTCAGCCAGTCGCGCGCGGCGGCGGCCAGCGCGGCATCGGACAGGTCGGGCCAGCCCGCATCCGGCTCGATCCCGCGCATCAGCGCGACCCGCGCCTGGAGTTGCCGCACCCCGTCGGTCCAGGGCAGCGCCTTCAGCCCCTGGCTCGCGACGGCGTCCGCCAGGGTCGCGGCCACGTCGGCCTTGTCCACCAGCACGGTCCGATCGCTCAGGATCAGCGTGCCCAGCCGGCGGCGGCGGCGGGCCAGCACCGTGCCGGAGACGCTATCGAACCCGGTCTCGATCTGCTCGGTCACCCGGCGTTGCAGCGCGTGGGGCAGGTCGTCGGGGTCCAGCGTCGCGGCCAGGCGGATGCGGGCGGCGGCCTTCGACTCCAGGGCGGCGACGACCAGCAGGTTCTCCTTCGCCAGCGGATCGGTGGCGGGCAGGCGCGCGCCCCCGCCGCCGGACAGGCGGAAGCTGCCGGGTTCCCCCCTCCGCTGGGCGATGCGATCGGGGAAGGCGGCGGCGAGCAGCTTGCCCGGATCGCCCTCGGCTGGCTGGTCGGCGGATACGCGCAGGCGCCGGCGATACTGCCGAGCGGCCTGGCGGATGCGGGACAGCGCGCCCCGATCGGCGTCGGGGTCGCCATGCGCGATCGCCACCAGCCGGCGGGCGATATCGGCCGGCGAGTCCTGGGACCGCAGCGGGTCCCGCTCCTCCAGCAAGGCCGCGAGGTCGGCGGCCGTCGCGGCGTCCGCGGGCGTGTCGGCTTCCAGCAGCATGGCGGCCAGGCGGGGATGGGCGCCCAGGCCGGCCATGCGCTGCCCGGTCAGGGTGATCGCGCCGCCCGCGTCCAGCGCGCCGAGTTCGGTCAGCAGCGCCGCGGCGGCGGCCAGCGCCCCGGCCGGCGGGCGGTCCTGGAAGGCCAGGTCACCCGGCTTCGTCCCCCAGGCGGCGCAATCCAGCACCAGGGAGGATAGTTCGGCTTCCAAAATCTCCGGCCGGTCATAGGCGGGCAGGCCGCGTTGCAGGGCCGGTGACCACAGCCGGATCGCCACGCCCGGCGCCTCGCGCCCCGCCCGCCCGGCCCGCTGGTCGGCGGCGGCGCGGGAGATGCGGACGGTGGCCAGCCGGGTCAGGCCGGTGGCGGGGTCGAGCCTCGGGGCACGCCGCCAGCCGCCATCGACGACGATGCGGACGCCGGGGACGGTCAGGGACGTTTCGGCGATCGAGGTCGCCAGCACGACCCGCCGCCCCTCGGCCGGACGCAGGGCGCGGTCCTGTTCAGCGGGGGGGAGGTCGCCGTGCAGGGGCAGAACCAGGGCGCCGCAGCGGTCGAGAGCGGATTGGGTGCGGCGGATTTCGCCCATGCCGGGCAGGAAGGCCAGGATGTCGCCGTCATGATCGGCCAGCGCCTGGCGGATGGCGCGGGCCATGGCGTCGGGCAGGTCTCGGACGGCGGGAACGTCCTTCTTGGCATGCTCCACCGTGACCGGGAACATCCGGCCGGCGCTCTCGATCACCTCGGCCGCCATCAGGCCCGACAGGCGGGCGCCGTCGGCGGTGGCGGACATGGCGAGCAGGCGGAGGTCCGGGCGGAGCACCCGTTGCAGGTCGAGGCAGAGGGCCAGGGCCAGGTCCGATTCCAGGGACCGCTCATGCACCTCGTCCAGGATGACGGCGGCGACGTTGTCGAGGCCGGGGTCGGATTGGAGGCGCCGGACCAGCAGGCCTTCGGTCACGACCTCGATCCGGGTCTCGGCCGAGGTGGCGGAGTCGATCCGGGTCCGGAAGCCGACGGTGCGGCCGGTCTGTTCCCCGATCAGGGACGCCATCCGGTTGGCGGCGGCCCTGGTGGCGAGACGGCGGGGTTCCAGCATCAGGATGCGCTGGTCCCCGCGCCAGGAGGCGTCGAGCAAGGCGAGGGGGACGAGCGTGGTCTTCCCCGCGCCAGGTGGGGCGACAAGCACGGCGTTCCGCCCGGCCGCGAGGGTCTCGATCAGGGCGGGCAGGGCCTCGGTGACCGGCAGGTCGGGAAGGGTGATCAGGGGGATGGACCTTGGGTTGCGAGGGTAGGCAAAGGGCGTGGGCGGAGCGGTGGCGCCGAAGGGGCGGAAGGCACGGACCGCCCCAGGGCGACCGCACCCGGTCCGTTTTCGTCCTGGCCGGGCTCGACCCGGCCATCGCCAGGCGGGCTGTCGGTGGCAATCCTACTAAATGCCGGCCGTTCCGATCCCCGGCGATGGACGGGTCGAGCCCGTCCATGACGATAGGGAAGGGGTGCGACAGTCCGATCGCCCCCGGGCCGTGTCAGCCGCCGGCCATGCCCTGGGCCTCGACATACAGGGCGTAGATGGACTGGCTGCCGGCCATGAACAGGCGGTTCCGCTTCTTCCCGCCGAAGCAGAGGTTGGCGCAGCGTTCGGGCAGCAGGATCTGGCCGATCAGGGTGCCGTCGGGGGCGAAGACGGCGACCCCGTCCTGGCCCGGGCCGCCGGACATGCCGCCCCAGACATTGCCCTCGGTATCGACGCGGATGCCGTCCGCCCAGCCGGGGCCGTCGAAGAAGACCCGGCCATTGGCGGTCTTCGTCCCATTGTCCACCACGTCGTAGACATAGGTGGAGCGGACCCCGGTGCCGGGCGTGTCGACGACATACAGGCGGGACTCGTCAGGGGAGAACGCCAGCCCGTTCGGCCGAGCCTGGGTGTCCACCACGATGGAGAGGGCGCCGGTGGCGGGGTCGAGGCGGTAGACCCGGAACGGGTGATGCTGGGTGTCCTTGTGGCCGAGGTAGTTGCCGCGGGTCCCGGCCCCGTTGTCGGTGAACCAGACGGTGCCGTCGGATTTGACGACGACGTCGTTGGGGGCGGTGAACTTCTGGCCCTCCCAACTGTCGGCCAGGACGGTGATCGTGCCGTCATACTCCGTGCGGGTGACCCGCTGGGTGTCGTGCTCGCAACTGATCAGGCGGCCCTGACGGTCCCGGGTGTTGCCGTTGGTATAGTGGGAGGGTTCGCGGAACACGCTGATCCCGCCGGTGGTTTCGTCCCAGCGGTAGATCCTGTCGTCGGGGATGTCGCTGAACAGGAGGTAGCGGCCGTCGCCGAACCAGACCGGTCCCTCGGTGAAGCGGAATCCGGTCGCGATCCGCTCGATATGGGCATTGCCCAGGGCGATATGGGCGAAGCGGCGGTCGTGGATGATGATGTCGGGGTCGGGGCAGCGGATCGGCGGGGCGCCGGCGTCCCAGCGGCCGAGGGTGGTGGGTGATGCGTTTGTCATTCTGGCGTTTCTCCGTCCCTGGGCGTCGGCCTCCCGGGTGCTCGATCCCCTGGGCGGTCGGTGGTGAGGGGACAAAGCATAGAGGGCGGCGGCGTCCTGTCCAACGGACCGGCCGGTCGATGGAGGAAGGAACCAGACCATGAGCACGATCATCGAAATCCCGACGCTGCGGACGCCCAACCTGATCCTCCGCGCGTT
Organism: Acetobacteraceae bacterium UBA6159; assembly: GCA_002422345.1. GTDB lineage: Bacteria > Pseudomonadota > Alphaproteobacteria > Acetobacterales > Acetobacteraceae > Rhodopila. The sequence goes on along the minus strand of DIUL01000168.1, from coordinate 78,828 downwards.
CCGGGCCGCTGACCTTGATGCCTTCGCGGCCATGAACGCCGACCCGGTGTTCCGGCGGCATCTGGGCGGCGGCGCCCTGCTGTCCCGGGATCAGACCTGGGCGCTCATGGAGACGGCGTTGGGCCAGTGGGGATTGCGGGGCTACGGCCTGTTCGCGGTGGAGGCAGGGGGCGCTTTCATCGGCCGGGTTGGCATCCTGCACCCCGCGGACTGGCCGGCCCCAGAACTCGCCTGGGGCATCGCGCCGGCCGCCTGGGGACGCGGGCTGGCGACCGAGGCGGCGCGGACGGCGCGCGACTGGGCCTTTGAACAGGCCGGCCTGCCGCGACTTGTCAGCTTCATCGCCCCCGCAAACCGCCCATCCGCCCGCGTCGCGGAACGGCTCGGCGCGGTGCCCGAAGGGCAGGTCGCGGTGCGGGACTTCGTGGCCGATCTGTGGGTCCATCCGGCGCCTGGCGGCGGGATGGTGGCGTAGAGCACCGTCAGTACACGTCCCAGGCCGTGGAGCATGCGATCAAATGGCACTCAGCCGGGCGTAAAGGCGTTGTCCCCCGGCATAGGCAGAAGGGCCGATCCCTCCAGCCTGGGGATGCATTTCGCCTTGTACAGACCTTCTTCCTCGACCGCGCGGGCCAGCAGGTCGGCGCGATAGACCTGGCGGGCCACCTGTTCGATATCGACCTCGGGCGGGATCCAGTCCCACCGCTGCATCTGCCCGAGGAACCACAGCGCATGGGCACGGGCGGGATACCAAACCTCTCCGGCATGGAAGCGGATGCGTTCGCCGACCGATCCATCCGGCAGGACCAGGCGGGTGGCCTCCAGCGGGAGATCAAGCCAAGCCGGGGCCGCAAGGTCCCTGGCGATGGCGGGAGCCTCGGCCGGGTCGTCGCACAGGCGCAGGGAGCGCAGCAGGGCCTTGATCAGCCGGTGCAGGGCGTCCGGTTCCGCGTTGGCCCACGTCGTATTGACCGCCAGGCACTTCTCGGGATGGGACGGCCAGACGGAGGACGTGCTGGTCACGATCCGCCCGGCCCCCTGCTGCTCCGCCACCTCCCCCCAGGGCGGGCCGGCGCAAAATCCGCTGATGCGGCCTTCGGCCAGCGCCTGCACCACGTCGGTGGGTGGCATCACCACGGTCTCGACATCGCGGTCGGGGTCGGCCCCGGCCAGCGCGAGCCAGTATCGCAGCAGCAGGTTGTGGGTGGAGTAGCGATGCACGACCGCGAGCCGGGGTGGCGTGGGTTGGGCGCGAAGCCAGCCCAGCAGATGCGGGGCGCTGGTTCCGCGGACCAGGCCGGTATCCATGCCGAACACGATGCGGTTGCCGCCCTGGGTCAGGCCCATCGGCACGATGACCGGGGCCGGCGCGCCGCGCAGCCCCATGGCCGAGGCGAGCACGAGCGGAGGCAGCAGGACCGCCGCGTCCATCAGCCCGTAGGCCAGCTTGTCGGCGATATTCGCCCAGGACGGTTCGACCGAGACCTGTGCCTCGATACCCAGGTCGGCGAAGATGCCGCGGGTTGCCGCTACGACGACAGGGGCGCTGTCGGCCAGCCGCAGGATTCCAATGCGAATGGGCGTGGTCACGCCGGCTGTCCTTCATGCGCGCGCACGATTTCCTCCGCGATATCAACGATACGCCGGCTGCGGGTCATGGCCTGTCGGCGCAGCCAGCGATACGCCTCGGGTTCGTTGATGCGCCGTACCTTGATCAGGATCGCTTTCGCCCGGTCGATCGTGGCCCGTTCCCGCAGCTTATCCTCGGCCGCGCGCAGGCGGACCCGGGACTGCTCATGCTGCTGGAACAGGGCGATGGCGGCCCGAAGGATCGGCTTCACGTCGGGCGGTGGCAGGCCCATGACATTGTATGAGGAGACGCCGGCCCCGATCGCTTCCTCCATGAAGGCGGGATCGTCCTGGTCGACGAACAGGACGATGGGGCGGGGAGCCTGTGCGGTGACCTGGCGGATGCCTTCCAGCGCGTCGCGGTCGGGGCGAGCCATGTCGACCAGCACGATATCGGGGGCCAGGGTGGCGACAGCATCGGCCAGCGACATGGCGGGGTCGAGGTGGAGGACCGTCAGACCCGGATCGGCAGCCAGCACCTGTGCCACCGCTCCTGCCCGTTCGGCATCATCATCGGCCAGCAGAACCCGCACGGCACCTGTCTCATGTTGCGTCGCAGCATGAACAAGCAAGCGCCGTGCCGGGGACCCCACCGATCAGGCGGAACCGCGGGAACGCAACCGATATGTCGGGCGCGGGCGCCGTGGCGCAATGGAATGCCGACTTCCTCGCCGATCCACGCAATATCGCGTGGCCGAGCGGCTTGGGTCGGATATGGCGGGAAGGCGGCCGAACCCATGGGAGGGGCCCTGTGCAGAATTCCGGCAGAGGGTTGGATAGCGTGCCACGATTCCGGGCAGGCCCCTCTGCCTACGGAATCATCAGCGGCGAATGTCGGCCCAATCCAGCGACAGGGTCTCGGTCGGGTCGCCCCGCTTGGCGCGGTAGACCACCACGTTTTCCAGCACCCGCTGCACGTAGTTCCGGGTCTCGTTGTAAGGAATCCGTTCGATCCAATCGATCATCGCGGGGTCACCCATCCGCGGGTCTCCATTATCCGCCAGCCACCGATCCACCCGGCTCGGCCCCGCATTATAGGCCGCGACCGCCAGAGGCAGGCTGCCGCCGAATCGGGTCAGCATGTCTGCCAGATAGGTGGTCCCCAGCCGCATATTGTGCCCGGTATCCAGGGTCAGGGCTGGCAGGGATGTCGGGATGCCCAGCTTCTTGGCCACGTCCCGGGCGGTGAAGGGCATCAACTGCATCAGGCCCCGCGCGCCGGACGTGCTCACGGCGCCAAGGTCGAAGCTGCTCTCCTGCCGCATGATCCCCAGGGCAACCGCGGCATCGAAGTCCGCCGGAGGCTCGAAGGGCATGGGCCAGCCGGCCTGGGTCAGCATCCCGCCATCGCGGCCAACCCGGCGGGCGACGAACACGGCCGTGTCCGGCAGCCCGACCCGCAGGGCGAAGGCGGCGGTCAACGAACGGTCGGCGGCAACCGGCGCCAGGTCATCCATCCGCAACAGGAAGGCCCGCGCCCGCGGTGCCTCTCCCCAGGCGATCAGCCAGGCAGCGGCACGCACGACCTCCCGCCCGCCATAGCCCAGTACCATCTCCTGGTCCCAGGTCGGATCGCGCTGATCGAGGAGGCGGGCGTTGCGGGTAGGGCGGTCCTCACCCAGGCGCAGGGCCGCCATCTGGCCGTAGAAGGTCGTGGCCCAGGTCGCGGCCCGCTGATAATGCGGCGTCCCGTCCTGACCGGCGGCCTCGGCGGCTCGGCCCAGCCAGTAATGTGCCCGCCCTTGGGTGATCGCGGACTTGGATGTGCGGTCGAGGTTGCTGAAATGCGGCGCCGCCCGCGCAGGGTCCTTCACCATCCGCAACGCGATGAACCCGGCCAGGAATTCGGCTTCCAGCACGACGTCGACCGCGCCCTGGCCATGTGCCGCGACCAGGGCGTAGGCGTCCTTGGGCGCGCCTTCCTGCATCAGGCGGCGGGTCATCAGATGGCGCTCGGACCAGAAATCCCCCAGCCGGGTCGGTGCGCCGTTCTGCGCGCTGGCACCGGCCTCCAGCCACAGCGCCACGGCCTCGGGCATGCGGTTCTGGCGGCGGAGGAAGCGGGCGCGGTCCAGCATCATTCCCGGATCCGTGCGCCAGGTCGCCGCCAGCGTGTTGAACCGGGCATTCGCCGTCGGGTCGTCCCGCTTCAGGGCCAACTGGACCTCGGCGACGCTCCGTCGGGTGGGGTCGAGGCGAACGAGTTGGCGGCCGGCCGCCGCCGGGTCACGCCAGGCCAACCGCTGGAACCGCTGCCATTCGTCATCCGCGGAAGGCACGCTGGCCCAGCGGCGGAGGAACTGCGCCTCATGCGGCTGTTCCGTGATGACCTCGACCCAGGCGTTGCGGGCGACCGAGGCAGCATTCGATCCGTGCCCGGTATCGGCCAAAGCGGTGGCGCAGCGCAGCAGGGCGGCGGCCTGTGTGGGTGGCGCCGTTGTGCATTGGGCGACCACCGTCGGATCGTCCGTCTCGGTGGCCAAGGCTTCCTGCCGCCGTCGCTCCAGCAGCGGTTGGGACGGCCAATCGGGATTCCGCGCGACAAATTCCGCGATCTCGGCCACCGATCCGCCGGCGGGCGACAGCAACCGGTAATAGGTGACCAGCTTCCGGGCGACCGGATCGGGGTGCTGCGCGACCTGAAGCTCCGCCTCGATCCAGCGATCGCCGCGGACCGCCGCCATTGGGTTGCCCCCTGGATTGCCGGTCGCGTTCCCGGGCGCGATGTTGCCGGAACTGGACGCGGGGACACGGATCAGGTCGTTGATGCGAGGCGGGTGCGACTGCCCCCAGGACGAGGTCGGCCCGCTCAGGAGAGCCAGGCTGGTCAGGGCGATGCGAATCGGGGTCCACATATCCACTCTCATAGCAAGGGATGGCCTTGCGATGCATCTCCCGCGCGCCTAGCCTGTATGCCCCAAACGGGGCCGAAGGGGACTGATCCTCCGGCCGACCGGCCAGATAGGGAGAGGGACATGTTCAAGGGATCGCTCGTCGCGTTGATCACCCCCATGCGTGAAGACGGGTCGGTCGACGAAAAAGCCTATGCCGAGATGGTGGACTGGCAGATCAAGGAAGGCACCCAGGGCCTGATCCCGGTCGGCACCACCGGCGAAAGCCCCACGCTGTCGCACGCCGAACACCATCGCGTGACCGAGATCGCGATCGAAGTCGCCAAGGGCCGCGTTCCCATCATGGCCGGCTGCGGATCGAACAGCACGGAAGAAGCGATCAGCCTGACGCGCCACGCCAAGGAATCCGGCGCCAACGCGGCCCTGATCGTCACCCCGTACTACAACAAGCCGACGCAGGAGGGGCTGTACCTCCACTTCAAGGCGATCGCCGATGCGGTCGACCTGCCCATCTTCATCTACAACATCCCCGGCCGCAGCATCGTCGACATGAGCGTGGAGACGATGGCGCGCCTGGCCAAGCACAAGAACATCGTCGGCGTGAAGGACTGCACGCCGCTGAACCGGCCGATCCAGCAGCGCCTGGCGATCGGTGAGGATTTCTGCCAGCTCTCGGGCGAGGACGGCACCGTCCTGTCCTTCATGGCGGCCGGCGGCCACGGCTGCATCAGCGTGACCGCGAACGTCGCGCCGCGCCTGTGCCGGGAAATGCACGACGCCTGGGCTGACGGCCGCATCAAGCAGGCGATCGCCATCCAGGACCGTCTGACGCCGCTGCACGACGCGCTGTTCTCGGAAACCAGCCCGGGGCCGGTGAAGTACGCGGCCTCTCTGTTGGGCAAGGGCACCGAACGCTGCCGCCTGCCGCTGGCGCCGGTGATGGAGCCGACCAAGGAAAGGGTCCGGGCCGCGATGACCGCTGTCGGGCTGCTGAACTGATCCCAACGGCGTCGGCTGACACGAAGACGCCGCCTGGGCCGGGATGGTCCAGGCGGCGTTTCCTGTTTCAGGCCCGGGGCTTACGCCACCGAACCGCGACCCCCAGCAGGCCAAGTGCCATGGGCAGCAGGGCGAGGGTGCCAGGCTCGGGGACGGACGTGCTTTCCTGATGCAGGTTGATGTCCGTGAAATGGCCAGACAGGTTCTGCGCCAGGACATGCCCGCCGAGATATTCGGCCTCCACCTGCAGGGACAGGATGCTGTTGGTTCCGTTGAACGGGATGCTGTCCCAGTTGAAGGTCTGGTCCGCGAGGATGTTGGATGAAATCAACCCCGCCGCGTTCAATTGGAAGCCGAACGTCGACAAGAACAACGTCGTGTCCAGGTAAGGCACCGGCTGCTCCTGGATTTCGGCGTAGGTTTGGCGATCGATGCCGCCGGTGGGCCCGCTCGCGCTGCCAGTCCGGACGAAGTCGGGCACGTCGTTCGTCAGGCTCAGGCCATACTTGGTGTTCGTGTAGCCAGGGGCGTTGGTCCAGGCGAAGGTCTTGCTGCCGACCGTCACCGACACTTCGTTGAGCACATCCGATGACCAGTATCCGGTCGAACCCGGGAATCCGATGACGCTGGGCGCCCCGGTGTCGAGCACGAGATAGCCCGATGCGGCGAACGGTCCGGGGGCGGTGACGCCGGTCGAATCCATGATGCGGGTCGAATTGGGCGTGACGGACCAGGGGCCGGACATGCCGCCCCAACTGAGGGACGCTGTGAAGTCGAGCCGGACCAGGGCGGCCTGCGCGGGGGCGGCGGTCAGCAGGATGCCGACCATCGTCGCGCCAAGAACACTACGGAACATACCGGGGATTTTCTCCTGTCGGTTCAGGCGAAATGACAAACGTATCACATGATCCCTATGCCAAAACCGATTCGGCCGCGCAACACCCTGACCGGTGGCGGTGTCGCTGCGAACAGGAACGCGCCGCCGATTCGCAGCCCCATGGCATTCGGGCCGCCGAACCCCTATTTTCCCGCTATGGCTGAAGCGAAGAAGAAGTCCCTGATCTCCCACGGCGTCGCGGCGCAGAACCGCAAGGCGCGGTTCGACTATGCGATCAAGGAAACCGTCGAGGCGGGGCTGGTCCTGAAAGGCCCCGAGGTAAAGTCGCTGCGGCACGGCCGAGCGACTCTGACGGATGCGTGGGCGGGGGAGCGGGAGGGGGAGATGTGGATCTTCAACCTCTATATCCCCGAATATCAGGGCGGCGTGCTGTCCCGGTTCGAGCCTCGGGCGCCGCGCAAACTCCTGCTCAAGCAGAAGCAGATCGACAGCCTGCTGGGCGCGGTGGCGCGCCAGGGGGCGACGCTGGTTCCGCTGGACATCCACTTCAACGAAAAGGGCCGAGCGAAGGTGCTGCTGGGGGTCGGTGAGGGCCGGAAGAAGCAGGACAAGCGCGCCGTCATCGCCGATCGCGACTGGAAGCGCGACAAGGCTCGCCTGATGCGCGCGCGGGGCTGACGGCTTGCGGCGGCCGGCCGGCCGGATTACGCCCCTGGCATGGCACAGGAACTTCACACTGATGTAGCGATCATCGGCGCCGGCCCGGTCGGGCTGTTCGCCGTGTTCGAGCTGGGCATGCTCAAGATCAGCAGCGTCCTGATCGACGCGCTGGCCGAGGCTGGCGGGCAATGCACGGCCCTGTATCCGGAAAAGCCGATCTACGACATTCCCGCCCACCCAGCGATCGCCGCGGGCGACCTGATCACCCGGTTGGAGGAGCAGATCGCGCCCTTCGCCACCCCTCGGCTGTTGGGCCGGCGGGTGGAGGGACTGGCGGGTGCCCCAGGTGCCTTCACGCTGACCACCGACCAGGGTGACACGATCCACGCCAAGGCCGTGCTGATGGCCGCTGGCGCCGGTGCCTTCGGGCCGAACCGCCCGCCGTTGGAGGGGTTGGAGGCGTTCGAGGCCTCCGGCGCCGTGCAGTATTATGTGCGCCGCCGGGATGATCTGGCGGGCAAGCGGGTGGTGATCGCGGGCGGCGGGGACTCGGCGGTGGACTGGGCACTGGCGCTGAAGGACATCGCCAAGGTCTCGGTCGTGCATCGCCGGCCGAAGTTCCGCGCGGCGCCGGAGATGGCCTCCCAGTTGGACGCGGCGGCGGAGCGGGGCGAGATCGAGATGGTCATCCCCTATCAGCTTCACGGCCTGCACGGGGTGGATGGCGTGCTGACGGATGTGGAGGTCGCGACGCTGAAAGGCGAAACCCGCCGCCTGCCGGCCGATGTGCTGCTGCCGTTCTTCGGCCTGTCGATGGACCTGGGACCGATTGCCGCCTGGGGTCTGGATCGGGAGATGAGCCATATCCGCGTCGAGGCCGCCACCTGCCAGACCAGCCTGCCGGGCGTCTTCGCGATCGGCGACGTGGCAACCTATCCGGGCAAGCTGAAACTGATCCTGCAAGGCTTCAGTGAGGCCGCGATGGCCGCGCACGCGATCCATCCGATCGTGCACCCGGATCAGGCGCTGCACTTTGAATACTCCACCAGCAAGGGCGTGCCGGGTTAGCTCGCCGCCAGCCGGAGTGGAGCACCGTTTCCGGGCCGGCGAAGCCTCCCGAGAGAAGAGGGACCACCATGCCAGTCAATCCCGCCGACGGCCCGATCCTGGGCACGCTGTATGGCAGCGACGCGATGCGGGCCGTGTTCTCGGAACAGGCCTATTTCCAACGGATGCTGGATGTGGAGGCCGCGTTGGCCCGCGTGCAGGCCCGCCTCGGCATCATCCCCGCCGACGCGGCGGAAGCGATCATCGCCGCCGCGCACTATAAGAACCTGGATGTCGAGGAACTGGCCGCCAGCGCGCGCAATGTCGGCTATCCGGTGGTGGGCCTCGTCACCGGCCTGTCCCGCGCGGCCGGGGAAGCGGGGGCCTGGACCCATTGGGGCGCGACGACCCAGGACATCATGGACAGCGCCACCGTCCTGCAGGTCCGCGAAGGCCTGAACCTCATCGAGGCGGAACTGCGCGCCATCGTCACCGCCTTCGCCATCCAGGCCGAACGGCACCGCGACACGGTCATGGCCGGACGCACCCATCTGCAACAGGCGCTACCCACGACCTTCGGCCTGAAATGCGCGATCTGGGCACAGCCGTTCATCCATCACATCGCCCGCCTGTCCGAACTCCGTGCCCGGGTCGAGCAGATCGAGTTCGCTGGCGCCGCCGGGACCCTGGCCTCCCTCGGCGATGACGGGATCACGGTGATGGAGGCCTTGGCCGCCGACCTCGGCCTCGCCGCGCCGGTCGTGCCCTGGCATGTCTGCCGTGACGCGGTGACCGAGTCTGTGGGCTTCCTCGGCCTGCTGTGCGGCAGCCTGGCGAAGATCGCCACCGACATCATCCTGCTGGCGCAGACCGAGGTGGGGGAGGTCGCCGAACCCTATGTGCATGGGCGCGGCCAGTCTTCCACCATGCCGCAGAAGCGCAACCCGATCGCCTCGGAGTACATCCTGGCGGCGTCCCGCAACGTGCAGGCGCAGGTCATCGTGATGCAGGGGGCGATGGCGCAGGACCACGAACGCGCGACCGGTCCCTGGCAGGCGGAGGCGCTGGCCCTGCCGCAGGCCTTCGTCCTGACTCATGGCGCGCTGCTGCATGCCCGCGCCATCGCGGAGGGCTTGGTGGTCGACGCCGGCCGGATGCGGGCGAACCTGGACATCAGCCGCGGGCTGATCGTGTCGGAAGCGGTGATGATGGGCCTCGCCCCCGTGTTGGGACGAGGAGAGGCCCATCACGTCGTCAAGCACGCCTGCGACGTGGCGTTGGTGGAGCGGATTTCCCTGGCGGATGCGCTGGAACGCGATCCGGCCGTTTCCTCCCGCCTGGACCGCGCCGCGATCGAGCGATTGATTGATCCACGCAACTACCTGGGGGCCGCCGGAACCTTCGTCGACCGGTTCCTGGCGGCCGCCAGCGCGGTCAGATGAAGTTCTTTTCGGTGAGGTGGGTGATGTTGTCGAACGTCACCCGCGTGCCATCGGACAGGCTGAACGAGACGGAGCCGCCGTCGGTGGTCTGGCTCTCCAGGGCGTATTTCTCCTCGCATTTGCCATAGTCGATCAGGTCGATCCGGACGTCGCGGGCATCGTAGACGTTCTGGATCAGCGCCGTGCCGCCGGCTTCGTCGCGGACAAAGGCAAAGGTGTCGCGGCCGCCGTCCGTGGCAAAGACCGTGTCGTTGCCGGCGCCGGAGATGATCAGGTCCTTGCCGGTGCCGCCGGTAATCGCCTCATCACCCTGACCGCCCTTGATGGTGTTGTTGCCGTCACTGAAGGCGGCGGACAGGGTCGCATAGCCGTCGCTGCCGACCAGCATCTGCCCGACGTCGCCAAAGGCATAGAGCTGGTCGTTGTCGCCGCCACCGAACAGCGTCGCCGCGCCCGATCCGGCGAACAGGTAGTTGTTCCCGCCGCTGCCGCCGTGGACGATCTGCGCCGTCCCGCCGCGACCATGTCCGTCGCGGTCGTCGTCGTCTCCGCAATCGTTGCGTCCCCGGTCGTCGTGACCTCTGTCGTCATGCCCCCTGTCATCGTGACCCCGGTCATCGTGGTCTCGACCGCGATCGTGGTGATCGTCCCGTCCGTGATCGCGCCCGTGGTCATCGTCGTCATCGCGCCCGTGTCCATGGTGATCATCATCGTGGCCGTGGTGGTTCCCACCATGCCCCGTGCTGTCATGCATGCCGCCATAATATGTCGTGCTGCCGGAGCCGCCGTAGATCGTCGCCTCGCCGCTGCCGCCCACGAACAGCAGGTCTCCGCCGCCGCCGAACACCAGATCGGAACCGCCGGTCGTGGCGTCGATCGTTGCCGAAGCGCCGCCCATGGAGACGGTGTCGTCCCCCGCGCTTTGTATCATCGCCGATCCGGTGCCGAGCATGATGGCATTGTCGCCGGCGCCGGCCGAGATGGTGTGCTGGCCGCTGCCCAGGGCGTGGATGATGTCATCGCCCTTGCCGGTGGTGATCAGCCAGTCGCCGTCATCACCGGATGACAGGACGATGCGGTTGTGATCGCCGGCCGCCACGACGGTCCCGGAACCGCCAGGAGAGATGAAGGTCAGGTCGCTGGACGTTCCCGACAGGATCATCTGTTTTTCGGCGTTGGAGCCGAATACCAGCGCCTTGGCGGCGGTTTCCACCAGCGTGGTATAGCCGTTGGGCAGCATGACGGTGCCGCTTTTGGTCTGCACGAACTCGCCCGCCTTGCCTGGCGGCACGGGGGGTGGTCCGCCGAACTTGTCCGACGCGGCGATGATGGACCCGTTCTGGACCCCTGCCGTGATCAGGCCCGCGAGCTGGCGGGCCAGGATCAGGGTCTCCTCGGTATCGAAACAAAGACCGATCGTCTGATTTCCGGCGCCGAGCACTGTGACGTTCGACATGTTTTTGGTCCCCCAGATCTGGTAGGCGAAGTGAGCCCCAGAGCTAGGAGGGTGCTGGCGGGATCAGCCACCAATGGTTGGTTGCGGAGAATTCAGGGGTGCCGCCGAAAAACTGTGATACGGATCGGAAATAAAATGGCACGACCGAAAACCTGAGATTGGTTGGAAATTATTAAAACGATTTCGGTTCATTCCGAATATGTCGCTATCCACCGAATGGGCTACCGATTCGAAGTCCGTATCCATACACACGCTAAAGACAGTGCGATATCAGAACTACAGGCCGAGGGACAACGGGCCGGAGACGATATGAAACGTATTGCCGGATCGTCCCGTCGTTTCGGAAATCCAAAAACAGGGATTCCCGCGCTGGTGGAATCCGACGACAACGCCGCTCATTTCATGTCGGATTGTCCGACCCGATCACGGCAGTGCTCCAGCCCACCTTCCGCGCGACGCGCCGCTTCCATGCATTGCGTCCTGTCGTTACGAAACCTGCTGGTCAGGGCCGGGCAACGGTTCGGCATTTCGCGCCCATTCGTTCACCAGCGAATACCCCAGCCCCAGCAACACCGGCCCCACGAAGATGCCCAGCAGCCCGAACGCCAGCGCGCCGCCGAACACGCCCAGGATCACCGTCAGGAACGGCATCTGTGCCCCGCGGGAGATGAACCAGGGCCGGATCAGGCTGTCGGCCCCAGCGATTGCGACGACCCCGTAGACCGCGAGGAAGATGCCCCACCCCAGGTTGTCCGTGCCCATCAGCCACAGCGCCGCCGGGATCCAGATCAGCGGCGGTCCGATCGGCAGCACCGACAGCAGCGCCGCGATGCAGCCCAGCAGCATCGGCCGCGGCACGCCGGACAGCCACAGCCCGAAGGCCGTCAGGATGCCCTGCACGATCGCCGTTCCCAGGATCCCATAGACCACGCCGCGCACGGTCACGCCGGTCAGCGTGATCAGCCGGTCCGCCCGAGGCCCGACGATCCGATGCAGCGTTGCCCCGAGTCGCAGGGCGATCGGCTCGCCGTGCAGATAGAGGAAGAAAGCCACGATCAGCGCCAGCAGGAACATCAGGATGCCGTTGGCGATGCCCAGCAGCAGGCTCAGCCCGCTTTCCACGAGGGTGCCCAGATAGGGGCGCAGCTCCCCCAGCAGGGCGCTGATGTCGGCGGCCCATCGGTTCCACAGCCCGGTGAGCGTCGGCCCGACCAGAGGGACATCGAGCAGCCATTGCGGCGCACCGGGCAGTCCGCTGCGCAGGGCGGTTTCGACGACCCGCCGCAGATGCTCGACATCCTCGGCCCCGCTGGGCGCCGCCAGCGCGATCGGCAGGACCAGCACGAGCGCGGTCAGCAGGACCATCAGGCCGGCCACGGCTTCTCGCCGCACATGCAGCCTCGCCTGCAGCCAGGTCGCGACGGGCCAGGTCGTGAAGACCAGGATCGCTGCCCACAGGATCGCCGACAGGAATGGTTGCAGCACCAGGAAGCACCCGATCGCGACGGCGCCCAGCAGCACGGCGGTCAGGATGCGCTCCATGCTCATGCGGCGAGCGCCTTTGGGGGCGTCATGGCGACGTGCCGGGGTTCATAGGGTGCTGGCCAAGCCATGGCGGGGCTTGTAGCCTCCGCACGGGTTTCAGGGGACCTTGTATCATGCCGCGCTTCGCCGCCAACCTGTCGATGATGTTCAACGAATTGCCGTTCCTCGACCGGTTTGCCGCCGCGCGCAAGGCCGGGTTCGAAGGGGTGGAGTTCCTGTTCCCCTATGAATATCCCGCCGCGGAACTGCGAAGCCGGCTCAAGGGCGAGGGTCTGACCCAGGCGCTGTTCAACCTTCCCCCCGGCGATTGGGCGGCTGGAGAGCGGGGCATGGCCAGCCTGCCCGGACGGCAGGCGGAGTTCCGGGAGGCGGTGAAGCGCGGCCTGGATTATGCCACGGCGCTGGAATGCCGGCTGGTCCACTGCATGGCGGGCATCGTGCCGGCCAGCGTGTCGCCGGTGACCGCGGCCAGCCTGTATGCGGCCAACCTGGCCTGGGCCGCCGAACAGGCCGCGCCCGCAGGTGTGAGGCTGGCGATCGAGCCGATCAACCATCGCGACATGCCGGGCTATTTCCTCAATACCCAGGCGCAGGGCGCCGGCGTGGTGGAAGCAATCGGCGTCGACCGGATCGGGCTGCAATTCGATGTGTATCACGTGCAGATCACCGAGGGTGACATCACCAAGCGCATGGAACAGTACATGCCCTTGATCGCTCACATGCAGATCGCCGACGTGCCCGCCCGGAATGAACCGGGTACCGGTGAGATCGGCTGGCGCTATGTCTTCCGCCGGATGGATGAGCTGGGCTACCAGGGCTGGGTCGGGTGCGAATACCGGCCGGCGGGCGAAACGGTCGCGGGCCTGGGCTGGATTCGCGAATTCACCGCATAGGCCGGAAACACCACGGCAAGAACATGGGCGAGGAGAACCAAGGAATGAAGATCGGATTTGTTGGCCTGGGTATCATGGGTCGCCCGATGGCGCTCAACCTCAAGGCCGGTGGTCATGACCTGATCGTGCCGGAACGCGCGAGCCTGACCGATGAAATCCGCGCCGCCGCGACCGTGGTTGCGAACGCCAGCGCGGTCGCCGCGGCGTCCGAGGTCGTCATCCTGATGGTCCCCGATACCCCCGACGTCGAAACCGCGTTGTTCGGCGCCGGCGGCGTGGCCGAAGGTCTGAAGGCGGGCAGCTTGGTCATCGACATGTCCTCGATCAGCCCGATCGCCACCAAGGACTTCGCCAAGCGCATCAACGCTCTTGGCTGCGACTACGTCGACGCCCCGGTTTCGGGCGGCGAAGTGGGCGCCAAGCAGGCGTCGCTGACCATCATGGTCGGCGGAACCGAGGCCGCCTTCGCCCGCGCCAATCCCCTGTTCGAACTGATGGGCAAGAACATCACCCATGTCGGCAACGAGGCCGGCGCCGGCCAGACCTGCAAGGTCGCCAACCAGATCATCGTCGCGCTGAACATCCAGGCGGTTTCCGAAGCCCTGCTGTTCGCCGCCCGCGCCGGCGCCGATCCGGCCAAGGTGCGTCAGGCCCTGATGGGGGGCTTTGCTTCCTCCCGCATCCTGGAAGTGCATGCGGAACGGATGATCAACGGCACCTTCAACCCCGGGTTCCGGATCAGGCTGCACCAGAAGGACCTGAACCTGGCTTTGTCCGCTGCGAAGGAGCTGAACATCTCGCTGCCGAACACCGCGATCGCCCAGCAGATGATGTCGTCCGTCTCGGCGCATGGCGGTGGGGAGCTTGATCACTCCGCACTCATCAAGGCGGTTGAAGGACTTGCGGGATTTTCTATCCGTAAGGATTGATTTTCCGGTCAGAGCTACTGTCGGCTGTCCCACGCGATGAAATTGGGGGTTGAGTTTGCCTCACGCTCTGACATAAAGTGCCGCATGCTCCGATTCTGAGACAGGTTACAATATACCTGTCTTCAGGGGGGAACTGGAGCGATCATCGTGCGACAGGGGCGGGCGCCAGGCCCCGGGTCGCATTGGGGAGTTTGGCCAGAGATGTCGATGCGCTTCACCGAAATCGGCCAGCAATTGCGGGCTTATCGGCTGGAATCAGGCCTGCGGGCGGAAGAAATCGCCGCGCGCCTGGGCGTTTCGCGCGCCGCGCTTTATCGTTACGAAAAAGGCGAGGTGATCAAGCTCGACACGATCAAGCGGCTGGCGGAACTGCTCAAGATTTCCCCGCTGTCCCTGCTCGGGATCGGAGTCGAGTATTACAACCGGCCGATCGGATACTTTGAACGGATCCGGCAGGTTGAGGAAACCGCCGACCAGATCCTGCAACTGTTCGGACCCATCTGCTACCTGACCACCTCGGACGCCTACGACTCCGCGCTGGGTGAGGTGTTCGACGAAGCGGCCGACCAGGCCGGCGCCGAACGCGTGGCGATGCGCAGCCTGGCCGAACAGGTGCTGGGCATCCTGGCCGCCCGCAAGCGGATGTACTCGATGCGCCGCCCGGGCATCATCGCGATGGTCTCCCTCTCGGCGGTCCAGCGGTTGCTCGAAACCGGGGTCGCGGGCGGCAGCGCCGTGTCCGATCGCGTGCGCCGTATCTGCCGCGATGTCGCGGTCAGTGAGGTCGAGAATATGGCCACGCTGATGGAAACCGAGCCGATGGGCCTCCAGTTCGGCCTGCTCGTCGGGCCGGAACCGAGTTCGGCGTTCAAGATCCTCCGTGCGCGGGATCGGGTCAGCCTGGCCATCAACCCCTTCCGGCCGGACGCCCATCCGAACGCCCACACCGGCGTCGCCATGATTACCGGCGCGGACGAGGCCATCAGCGCCCACCAGCGCGTCGCCGAGGCAAGCTGGCGCGAAGCCCTCAAAGGTCCCGCCGGCGGCGCTCGGCTGCGGCAACTGATCAACGTGGTCGCGCCCGCCGTCTGATCACACCTTTCTGCACATAGGGCCGCTGGTGGGTCACCCCGCCGGCGGCCCTTGACGTTTCGGCGGTCCATGCCCCTGACCCCAGCCGCGCAACAGCGCGCCATGTTCGCCTTCATCTGCTTTGTCTGGGGCACGACCTGGCTGGGCATGAAGATCGGCATCCAGACCGTGCCGCCCGGAGTGTTCGCCGGCCTGCGCTGGTTGACCGCCGGCATCGTTCTGCTGCTGTGGCTGCGCTGGCGAGGCGAACGGATCATGCCGCCGCCCAGGCTGATCGGACGGCTGGTCGGCGTCTCGATCCTGCTGGTCACGCTCAATCAGGTCATTCAGTTGTATGGCCTGCTGCACATCACCGCCGGCCTCGCCGCGGTCATCAGTTCCGGCCTGACACCCATCTTCCTGCTCATCTTCAGTGTCGGCCTGGGGCAGGAGAAACTGTCCTGGAGACAGGTGGGCGCCATCACCCTTGGCGTGGCCGGCGTCCTGCTGCTGTTCGGCCCCGACGCCGTCGCCGGGACGCTGGATGTGTGGGAGGTGATCGGCGCCGGCGGCGTCGTCATCGGCTGCCTGTCCTATTCGCTTGGCTCCGTGCTCACGCGGCCCATGATGCGGAACTTCGCGCCCGTGCAGCTTGCCGGCCTGACCGACGTGATCGGCGGCGGCATCCTGCTGGTCTTCTCCGTCCCGCTGGAACCAGGCGGGTGGGAGGCGCTGACCTTCCGCTGGGGCTGGCCGGCCTTCCTGGCCTGGCTGTATCTGGTCATCCCGGCGGCACTGATGGCCACGACCATGTATTTCCTGCTGGTGCGGGACTGGGGCGCGAGCCGGCCGGGGACCTATGCGTTCATCTCGCCCGTGATCGCGGTGATCCTGGGCAGCACGTTGTTCGGAGAAAAGCTGGATTGGGGCCAGGGCGTCGGCATGACGCTGATGCTGTGCGGCGCCGGCCTGGCGCTGCGACGGTTTCGCTAACGGGCCACGAAAAACCCCCCGCCCCAGCGCCACCACGCGGCTTGCGTGATCGAGGCGGCCGCATGTTCGGCGGCCTCCGCACTGGCGAACAGGCCGAAACACGTGGCGCCCGACCCGCTCATGCGCGCCAGCAGGCAGCCGGGCAGACCCTCCAACGCGGACAGCACATCCGCGATCACCGGTTGCAGCCCGATCGCCGGTTCGGCCAGATCGTTGGTCAGGCGGCGCAGATCGGACGCCATCGTCGCGGCATCCCTCCAGGCGGCTGGCAGGTCGGCCATCCGGGAAAACCCGCCCCGACGAGCCCGGAAGACATCCGGCGTGGAAACGGCGACCCCGGGATTGACCAGAACGATCCCGCAATCGGGCAGAGGTGGAGCCGCCGACAGGTCTCCGCCGATCCCTCCCATCCGGGCGGGCACGCTCGCAAGGCACACCGGCACGTCCGCCCCAAGGGTAAGCGCCAGCCGATGCAGCACCGACCGGTCCGGGCTGATGTTCCAAAGCCGGCACAAGGCCCGGAATGCCGCCGCCGCGTCCGCCGATCCCCCGCCGATGCCGGACGCGACCGGTAGGTTCTTGTGCAATGTCAGACGTGCAAGGGCGGGGACCGCCGCCTCCGCCGCCAGGGCACGCGCGGCGCGCAGCACGAGGTTGTCGGGTTCGGCCGTCAATGCCCCACTGAACGGCCCCTCCAGATGCAATGACAGGTCCGACGCCGTTTCTGCGGTGACCCGATCGCCCAGTGCGGTAAAGACCGCCAGACTGTCCAGCAGGTGATACCCGTCCGCGCGCCGGCCGGTGACGTGCAGGAACAGGTTGATCTTGGCCGGAGCCGGTTCAGCCATCATGCCGGGTCAGTTTCCGGCCTGCACCGGGCCTGCGTAGTCGGGACGGATCTTCTCCGCCAACTGCGCCGCCTCCTGCGGCGGCGGGTCCAGCGTCAAGGCTCGGCGCCACTGATACAGGGCCTCGATGCGGCGGCCGATCGCCCAATACACATCGCCGAGGTGGCTGTTGATCGTGGGATCGTCCGGTTCCAGCTCAATCGCGCGTTCCAGCAGCCGCACGGCCTCGGTCATGTTGCCCATGCGGAACATGACCCAGCCCAGGCTGTCGGTGATCGCCCCGTCGTTCGGACGGGCGCGCAACGCCTTTTCCAGCATGGACTTCGCGCGTTCCAGGTTCTGCCCACGCTCGGTCCAGGAATAGGCGAGGTAGTTCAGCGCATAGGGCTGGTCGGGCGCGAGCCTCAGGGAATGCTCAAAATCCGCTTCCGCCCGCTCCCATTGGCCGTCGCGTTCCAGCGCCACGCCGCGGTGGTAGAACACGATCCAGTCGGCGGCGGTCACGGTGGGGATGCGCGCGATCGCCTGGTCATAGGCGGTGATCGCATCACGGAAGTTGGACTTGGAACGGTAGATGTCGCCCAGATGCCGGTCCGGCACGCCGCTCGTCGGGATATCGCGGGCCAGTTGGCGCAGCGTCTCGATCGCCTCGTCCGTGCGGCCCATCCGGTCCTGCAAGGACGCTCGGCGCAGGCGCACCAACGGGGCGAGCGTGTCCCGATCCGGCACGGCGGCCAGGATCGCCAGCGCGGCCTCGGTATGCTGGCGGCTGAGATGGATGTCCGACATCGCCAGCCGCACGGCCGAGAATGACGGGCGCAGTTCCAACGCCAAGCCCAGGATCATCAGCGCCAGGTCGTTGGTGTTGGCCGACCGAAGGGAAGAACCGAGTGCGAGGAAGACCTCGGCGATGCCATCGGTGGGGTTGTCGACGGGACGCGCCGCGAGGGCGGGACCCACGCCCGGCAACAGAATGGCGGCATCCGGCACCGCCTGCTGGATCTGCATGAGCAGCCGCTGCGCGACGTCGGCGCGATCGGTGCGCGCATGCCAGGACGCCAGGATATAGGCGAGCCGGACATTCATCCCGCTCGGGTCGGATGCTGTGAGTTGATAGAAATGATCCGCGTCCCGGCGCCGGTTGCCGATATCGGCGACCATGGCGGCATGTAGCGGCAGCAGCCCTCGGGTGGACTGGCTTTCCATGGCCGACCGTAGGGCGAGCAGCGCGTCATCCGTGCGTCCGTCGCCCTGGCGCGCCCAGGCGATCAGGATGGGCTGGATGATCTGCATCGGGCCCTGGTGGGGGAGGTCGTTGAACCGACGCTCCGCCATCCGCCAGCGCCCCGCCTTGGCATCGATGCTGCCCAGCAACAGCTGCGCGATCGGATTTTCGGGGATGCCCAGGGCCAGGTCCCCGGCCTCCGGTCGGCCGGCGATCAGCGCGGCGGTGAAGGTCTGGTGCCGCAGGTCGACATTGCCCGGGTTGGCCGCAAGCGCGGTGAGCAGCGCGTCGACCGCACGCTCATAATCCGCGCTCGACAGCGCGAGGCGACCGGTCAGATAGGCGGAGAACGCCCCCAACGGACGGCGGTCCGACCCATTCCCCCCGCTTGTCATACCAGGGTCCGCCGCGGCGCAGGCCGAAAGCAGGCAGACGGTGAGCAGCAGCGCGCGGCGCAGCGAGGGCAAGGAAGGCATGGCGAAACCGTATCATACGCCCCGCCGACCGTCCAAAGTATTGATGCCTGACAGGTTCCGGTTCGGCGCTACCCGGACGCGCCGTAGCCGCCACCCCCGGGGGTCAGGATCGCGAACAGGTCGCCGGGCCGCATCTCGGCCTTGTCGGTGCCGGTCAGGATTTCCTTGGTCCCATCGGCCCGTTCGACCCATTGTTCGCCGCGCAGCCCGTCCGCGCCGCCAGCCAGGCCGAAGGGGGCGACGTTGCGGCGGGAGGAAACGATGATCGCGGTCATCGGCTCCAGGAACCGCACGCGGCGTTCGGCGCCATCGCCGCCATGCCATTGGCCGCCGCCGCCGGAGCCGCGGCGGATGCCGAACTTTTCCAGCCGGACGGGGTAGCGGAGTTCGAAGACCTCCGGGTCCGTCATGCGGGTGTTGGTCATATGCGTCTGGATGGCGGCGACTCCGTCGAAGCCTTGGCCGGCGCCAGTGCCACCGCAGATCGTTTCGTAGTACTGCCGGGTCTCGTCGCCGAACAGGAAGTTGTTCATCGTCGCCTGGGAGCAGGCGATGGCGCCGAGCGCGCCGAAGACGGCGTTGCAGGTGGCCTGGGAGACTTCGGTATTCCCAGCGACGACGGCGGCGCCGGGGTGCGGGGACAGGAAGCTGCCATCGGGCACGATCAGCTTCAGCGGCTTGAGGCAGCCGTCGTTCAGCGGGATGTCATCGCCGACGAGGCAGCGGAAGACATACAGAACGACAGCGCGCGTGACGGCGGGCGGGGAGTTGAAGTTGCCGCTGTCCTGCGAACCGGTGCCCGTGAAGTCGATCGTGGCGGTGCGGGAGGCTCGGTCGACGCTGACCGCGACACGCAGCGGCCGTCCGTTGTCCATCGTGTAGTCGAACGACCCGGCGCCGAGGCGATCGATGACGCGGCGGACCGATTCCTCGGCGTTGTCCATGACGTGGCGCATATACGCGCTGACGGTTTCCCAGCCGTACTGCGCGATGACGCGGGTAAGTTCCTGGACGCCTTTTTCATTGGCGGCGACCTGGGCCTTGATGTCGGCCACGTTCACGTCGGGGCTGCGGGCCGGGTAGCGGGCGCTGGCGAGCAAGGCGCGGAACTCGGGTTCGCGGAAGTGGCCGCCATCGACCAGCAGGAAATCGTCGATGACGACGCCTTCTTCCTCCAGCGTGCGGGACAGTGGCGGGGTGGAGCCTGGGGTGATGCCGCCGATGTCGGCGTGATGGCCGCGGCTGCCGAGGAAGAAATGGATCGCGGTGCCGTCGTGGTTGAAGACGGGGGTGATGACGGTGACATCGGGCAGATGGGTGCCGCCGTTGAACGGGTTGTTCAGTGCGATGACGTCGCCCGGTTTCAGGGTGTGGCGGCGGTTGTTCAGGACGGTGCGCACGCTCTCGCCCATGGCGCCGAGGTGGACGGGCACGTGTGGTGCGTTGGCCACCAGGCCGCCCTCGCCGTCGAAGATGGCGCAGGAGAAATCCAGCCGCTCCTTGATGTTCACGCTCATGGAGGTGTTCTGCAGGACCGCGCCGGTCTGTTCGGCGACGTTCATGAACAGGTTGTTGAACAGTTCGAGCAGGACGGGATCGGGGCGGCTGCTGCCGGGTGCGACGCGCGTGGGCAGGGCTTCGACGCGGCGGAGGAGCATGTGGTCGAGGCTGGTGACCTCGGCTTCCCAGCCGGGTTCGACGACGGTGGTGGCGTTGGCTTCCCGGATCAAGGCGGGGCCGCGGATGTGGTCGCCGGCGAGGAGGTCGGTGCGGTCGTAGACGGGCGCGCGGAGGGGGGCGCTGGTGGTGAACAGGTTAACTGTGTCGACGATTGTCGGGGCGCTGGTCGTGCGGTTGGGGAGGGTGGCTTCCTGGACGGCTTCACCGGGGGCGACGGCTTCGACGGTGACGGCCTCCACGATGAGGGGGCGGCCGGGGGTGATGAAGCCGAAGCGGGCGCGGTGGGCGGTGGTGAAGGCTTCGGTGAGGGTGGCGATGACGGTCCCGCCACGCCCCCCCTCCCCTGGAGGGAGGGGGTTGGGGGGAGGGGGTGATCCAGGTTCGGACTGGGGGGTGGTTTCCCCTCCCCCCGGCCCCCTCCCTCGAGGGGAGGGGGGGACTTGCGGCAACGTCACGACCAATGCGGCTTCGGTCCCGGCGTAGCGGAGGTGCACCGACGCCGTTGTCGTTACGGTGGCGGAATCCGCGCCTTGGGCTTGCAGGGCGGCGCGGGTTTCCTCGCCCAGGCGGTCAGCGAGCGTGTAAAGCCCGGGCAACGCATCCTCGGCCAGGGTGGCTTCGACCGCCTGTTCCCGCATCGCGGTCTGGTCCGCCAGGCCCATGCCGTATGCCGACAGAACGCCGGCAAACGGGTGGATGAACACCGTCTCCATCCCCAGCGCATCGGCTACCAGGCAGGCATGCTGCCCACCGGCGCCGCCGAAGCATTGCAGGGCAAAGCGGGTCGCGTCGTGGCCCTTCTGCACCGACACCTGCTTGATCGCGTTGGCCATATTGGCGACGGCGATCGCCAGGAACCCCTCGGCGACTTGTTCAGCGGTGCGGGTTTCCCCAGTCGCGGCCGAGACCTCGGCGGCCAGGGCGGCAAACTTCTCTCGCACGACGGCGGCATCCAACGGTTCGTCGCCATTCGGCCCGAAGATCGCCGGGAAATGCGCCGGTTGGATCTTGCCCACGCAGACATTCGCATCCGTCACGGTCAGCGGCCCGCCGCGCCGGTAGCACGCCGGCCCCGGGTCCGCGCCGGCCGAGTCCGGCCCGACCCGCATGCGCGCGCCATCGAAATGCAGGATTGAGCCGCCACCCGCCGCGACCGTGTTGATCGCCATCATCGGCGCCCGCATCCGCACGCCGGCGACGGCCGTTTCGAACGCCCGCTCGAATCCGCCGGCATAGAGCGCGACGTCGGTCGACGTGCCGCCCATGTCGAAGCCGATGATCCGGTCCAGCCCCGCCATCCCGGCGGTGCGGGCGGCGCCGACGATGCCGCCGGCCGGGCCCGAGAGGATGGCGTCCTTGCCCTGGAAGCCACCGGCCTCGGCCAGGCCGCCATTCGACTGCATGAAATAGAGACGCGTGCCACCGAGTTCGCTGGCCACCTGGTCCACGTAGCGGCGCAGGATCGGCGACAGATAGGCATCGACCACCGTCGTGTCGCCGCGCGGCACCAGGCGCAGCAGCGGGCTGACGACGTGGCTGACGGAGACCTGGATCAGGCCGGCTTCCCGCGCCAGTTCGGCCAGGCGCTGTTCGTGGGCGGGATATTTCCAGGCGTGCATCAGGACGATCGCGCAGGCCTCGATCCCCGCGGCGCGGGCTTCGGCGAAGATCGCGCGGGCGGCGGTTTCGTCGAGCGGTTCGATCTCGGTCCCATCGACAGCCACGCGGCCGGGGACTTCCCGTACCTGTTCGTACAGCATCGTCGGCAGGGTGATCTTCAGATCGAACAGCCGCGGGCGGGCCTGGTTACCGATCCGCAGCGCGTCGGCGAAGCCCTTGTTGACGACCAACAGGACTCGTTCGCCCTTGCGTTCCAGCAAGGCGTTTGTAGCGACAGTCGTCCCCATCTTCACGGCGTCGATCAGACCAGCGGGGATCGGCTGTGTCAGTTGCAGGCCGAGCATGGTCTTGATGCCGGCGATGGCGGCGTCGCGGTAGCGGCCGAGGTTTTCGCTCAGGAGCTTGTGCGTGGTCAGCCGGCCTTGCGGGTCGCGGGCGACGATATCGGTGAATGTGCCGCCGCGATCGATCCAGAACTGCCACTTTTCGGCCATGTCGCGCCCCTGTTGATGCATTCGCATCTGGACAAGCACGGGGTGGGTTTGCAAGCCTGCACTTGCCGTCGCGCGAAAGGTTTTCCCCCATGTCCGCCACAACGTTGCCGAACGCCACGCTGCTCGATGCCTATCTGGCTATGACTCCTGGTTCGGCACGTCTGTCGGACAGAGCACAGTCGTTGCTGCCAAGCGGGCTGGCGCATGACAGCCGCCAGTTCGATCCGTATCCGATCTATGTGGATCACGCGCTGGGGCCCGTGAAGTGGGACGTCGATGGCAACAAATACGTCGATTACTTCGGCGGTCATGGCGCGCTGATCCTGGGCCACAACCACCCGACCGTCATGAAGGCGGTGCATGCGGCGCTGGAGAAGGGCACGCATTTCGGCGCGTGCCACGAAATGGAACTACGCTGGGCGGAACTGATCACGCGGATGGTGCCCTCGGCCGAACGGGTGCGGTTCACGGGATCGGGGACCGAGGCGACGCTGATGGCGCTGCGTCTGGCACGCGCGCAGACCGGGCGATCGAAGCTGGTGCGGTTCCGCGGGCATTTCCACGGCTGGCACGATCACATGACCAGCGGCCACACGAGCCATTTCGACGGCACACCGACCAGCGGCGTGCTGGCGGGGATTTCGGACAACGTGCTGCTGTGCGATCCGAACGATGTCGAGGGGATCACGCGGATCTTCAACGACCACAAGGATATCGCGGCGGTCATCCTGGAACCGACGGGCGGCAATTTCGGCAAGATGCCGATCCTGCCCTCGTTCCTGCATGTGCTGCGGGATTTGACCAAGCAGGCCGGCACACTGCTGATTTTCGATGAGGTGGTGACGGGGTTCCGGGTGTCTCGTGGCGGCGCGCAGCAGGAATTCGGGGTGACGCCGGATATCACGACGCTGGCGAAGATCGCGGCAGGTGGATTGCCTGGTGGCGCGGTGGCGGCGCGGAAGGATGTCCTGGACTGGCTGGACTTCAAGGTGACCAAGGCGTCGGGGCAGGAGCGCGTCTATCACCCGGGCACGTTCAACGCGAACCCGGTGACGGCCGCCGCCGCCGTCGCGACGCTGGAGATCATCGAGAGCACGGATATCTGCGACCGCGCCAATGCGTTCGGCGCGGAGGTGCGCCAGAAGATGAACGATGTGCTGGTCGATGAGGGTGTGAAGTGGTCGGTGCACGGATCGTTCTCGGGCATGCACATCTATACGAACCCGGAAGGGGCGGACATTGATCCGCATAATTTCCAGGCCGAGCATTTCATTCAGAAGATGATCGACAAGCCGCGCGGGGTTGGTGTGACCGGCAAGGTGCGGATGGGGATGCTGATCAACGGGGTGGACATGAACTCCGGCCCGTCCGGGACGATTTCCGCGAGCCACGGTCCGGAGGAGATGGCGACGACGGTGGAGGCGTTCCGGACGACGATCCGGGCGTTGAAGCGGGAAGGGGCGATCGGGTAGGCGTCAGACGAGGCGTATGGGCGCGGGATATTGCGCCGTTCAGGCGTGAGGCCCGTCCGCTTCGAACAGTGCCGCGATCTCGTGTTCGGCCATACGATCAAAGTCGTCGGGGATGGTGAACTGGCCATCCAGGAAGCCGGTCCGGCGCGGTTTGGCGTGAGGGGCGGGCTCTTTGGCCTCGGTCGTATTCATGGTGCGTGATTTTCGTTGGACGTGAGGCGGCCGTCTACCCCACGGCCGCCATGATCTCCGCCAGCTTCCGGTGGTGCGTGTCCAGGTCCAGGCTGTCGATCGTTGCCACGCGCCGCAGCGACACGCCATCCACCGCCGGGCCATGGGCCACCATCGCCTCCAGCACCAACCGGTCCAGCGCGGGGTCGAGGCATTCTAGCAATTCTGTCCGCCAATCCGCGCGCGCGGCGGCGAGCGCGGCGATCAGGCCCCAGGCGCCCCAGTGTGACACGCCCGCCATCACCAAATGATCGGCCGGGGTGACGCAGGCGATGCGCGCCCCATGCGCCACATGGGCCGCGATCAAGCCGGGCGGCAGAGCGCCCATCCCGATCTCATTCCCGCCATCGCCGATCGCGACCGTGCGCCAGGGGCCGCCGGAGAACACGTCATCCAGCGGCACCGCATGGGCGCCGATGTCATGCCCCCGCATGTTCCGCAGGGTCCCATCGGCGGTGCGTCCACAACGCTCGATCGCCACGGCCCAGTCGATCCCGGCCCCGCGCCAAGTCTTCAGCGCCGTATCCGTGTCGTGCGTTGTCGTCACGACATCGACCGGGACAGACAGCGCGCCGGCGGCCTCCAGCGCGACCGCGCAGGCATCGCGGCAGGAAGCGTCGGTCAGCAGCCGGCAAGGGACGCCAAGCCGGGTCAGGCCGCGGGCGAGCAAAGCGGCACCAGCGGGACCATCGGTCTCGGCCGCCGGGATTTCGCCGCCCGGGACGAAGAACCCGGTCACAATCCCCACCGACCGGGCCTCAGCCAGGCCGAAGGCGGCCCGTGCGAGGGCGCCTCGGGTAGCGGCCATCAGGGCGGTGACGTTGCGGCCGACATCCTCGTGCAGCAGGGCCTCGATCCGGTCGATCCGGGCATGCTCGTGTGGCAACGCGCGCATCCCCCGATCGGTCGTCACAGGCTACAGCGCCGCGAGTTTCGTGTTCAGCAGGTCGGTGATCAGCATGCAGCCCGGCGCGTGGGTGATGCAGAATTCCGGCTTCACCGCCGCGATCACGGCCTGGGGGGTGACACCGCAGGCCCAGAACACCGGCAGTTCATCCGCCCCGATCGGCACCGCATCGCCGTAATCAGGCTTGTTGATATCCGCGATCCCGATCCCGGCGGGCATCCCGATATGCACCGGCGCGCCATGGACCGACGGAAAGCGCGACGTGATCTGGATCGCCCGGATCGCATCGGCCGGCTTGAACGGGCGCATCGACACGACCAGAGGCCCATGGAACGGGCCGGCCGGGACGCAGGGGATATTGGTCCGGTACATCGGCACGTTCGAACCACAGGTGATGTGACGGACGTCGATACCGTTCTCGACCAGGGCTTCCTCGAAGGAAAAGGAGCAGCCGATCGCGAAGCCCACCAGGTCGTCACGCCAGATATGGCTGATGTCGGTCGGTTCCTCGACCATCACGCCGTCGCGCCAGACGCGGTACTGGGGCAAATCCGTCCGCATATCGAGATCGGCGCCGAGGGTCGGAAACCGCGGATCGCCGGCCTCGGACACGGCCAGGACCGGGCAGGGTTTCGGGTTGGCCTGGGCAAAGCGCAGGAAGTCATGCGCGAGCGCCTTGGGCAGGATCACCAGGTTAGCCTGCACGTTCCCGGGTGCCATGCCCGCGGTCGGGCCGGTGAAGGCGCCGCTCCTGATCCGATGCCTCTCGCGCGCGCCACCGACGGCCCCGCGCATATCGACCATCCCGTCCATCGCACTCTCCCAGCCTTGTTCGTTCAGAATAGCAGAACAACCATCGCCGTGCGAGCCGATCCGGGCTAGATGAGCCCTGTTCAAACACGCGTTTACCTAAGGAGCGCAGCCGACATGGCGCCAAGTTTCAGACGAATGGTGATGACCGCGGGCGCGATCGCCGCCCTGACCTCGACCGCCGCCCTCGCACAACAGCCGCAGGCGGGCGGCACCCTTCGCATCTATCAACGCGACAACCCCGCTTCCGCCTCGATCCATGAGGAGGCGACTTATTCCACCAACGTGCCATTCATGGCGGTGTTCAACAATCTGGTCATGTTCGACCAGCACGTCGCGCAGAACAGCGAAGCCTCGATCGTTCCTGAACTCGCGTCCTCCTGGACCTGGAACCAGGACAAGTCGAAGCTGACGTTCAAGCTGCAGGAAGGCGTGAAGTGGCACGACGGCAAGCCCTTCACCTCGGCCGATGTGAAGTGCACCTTCGACCTCGTGCAGGGCACGGCGAAGGACAAGCTGCGGAAGAACCCGCGCAAGCTGTGGTACCAGAACGTCAAGGCGGTGACCCCGAATGGCCCGAACGAGGTTACGTTCGAGCTTGCGCGCCCGCAGCCCTCGCTGATCTCCCTGCTCGCGTCCGGCTATACGCCGATCTATCCCTGCCACGCGACGCCGGCCCAGCAGCGCACCGCGCCGATCGGCACCGGGCCGTTCAAATTCGTCGAGTTCAAGCAGAACGAGACGATCCGCCTGGTCAAGAACAAGGATTACTGGAAGCCCGGCCGGCCGTACCTGGACGCGATCGAGTATCCGATCATCACCAACCGCTCCACCGCCATGCTGGCGTTCATGGCGGGTAAGCTGGACATGACCTTCCCGACCGAGGTCACCGTTCCGCTGATGCGCGACATCAAGACGCAGATGCCGAACGCGGTCTGCCATTTCGGTCCGACCAACGTGTCCGGCAACCTGATTGTGAACCGTGAGAAGGAGCCGTTCAACAACGCCGATATCCGCAAGGCGATGGCGTTGTCGCTCGACCGCAAGACCTTCATCGACATCATGTTTGAAGGCCAGGCCGATATCGGCGGATCGATGCTGCCCGCGCCGTCCGGCGTCTGGGGCATGCCGGCCGAGATGCAGGCCCAGATGCTGGGCTATGGCGACGTGAACAAGAACCGCGCCGAAGCCCGCGCCATCATGGAGAAGCTGGGCTACAGCGCCACCAACACGCTGAAGGTGAAGATCTCGACCCGCAACATCCCCGCCTATCGCGATCCGGCGGTGATCCTGATCGACAACCTCAAGCAGATCCATGTCGAGGGTGAGCTGGAGCCGGTGGAGACCAGCCTCTGGTTCTCCAAGGTCGCGCGCAAGGACTACGCGGTGGGCCTGAACCTGACCGGCAACGCGGTCGACGATCCGGACCAGACCTTCTACGAGAACTACGCCTGCAAGTCGGAGCGTAACTACTCGGAGTACTGCAACCCCGAGCTGGAGAAGGCCTTCGACGCACAATCGTCGGAAGTCGATCCGGAGAAGCGCAAGAAGATGGTCTGGGCCATCGACCAGCAGATCCAGAACGACGTGGCGCGCCCGATCATCTACCACATCCGGGCGGGCACCTGCTGGCAGCCGAACCTGCAAGGTTTCACCCCGATGGTGAACAGCGGGTACAACGGCTACCGGTTCGATGATCTCTGGCTGAAGAAGTAAGCAACTCCAGGCGGGGTCATCGGCCCCGCCCTGGACTTTGAAAACTTGCCTCCTGACATTGGGATATGCCAGAATATCCCAGTGTCAGGAGGCATTTTCATTTGACGACCGTCATCGTCGGCCGTTGGGGCAAAAACTTCGCGGTCCGCGTCCCCTCCGCCGTGGCCGAAAGCGTCGGCCTGCGGGACGGCGAAGTGGTCGAGATCGAAGCCCAGGACGGTGATCTTCTGCTGCGCCGCACCGCGGCCCATGCCACCGCCTGCCAGCAGGCTGAAGCCGCCGTGGCGGAGATCGAGGCTGAAAGCCGCCATCACCGCCTCGACGGCCTGAACATTCGCGATCTGCTGGAGGAAGGGCGCCGCGGGTGAGCCTCGTGCTCGACGCCTCCATGACCATCGCCTGGCTTTTCGACGACGAGCGGACCCCAGGTTCCGCCGCCGCCCTGCGGCAGGTGCTCGACGAAGGGGCGGTCGTGCCGTCCCTCTGGCGGCTGGAAGTCGCCAATGTCCTGCGCAACGCGGTCCGGCGTGGCCGGTGCGATCACGGCTACGTCGACCGCTCCGTCGACCGATTACGGCGCCTGCCCATCGCGGTCGATACCGAAACGGACGCTCGGGCATGGGACGCGACCCGCGCGCTGGCGCGAGGCACGGACGTGACGCTTTATGACGCGGCCTATCTGGAATTGGCCATCCGGTTGGGCGCGCCGCTGGCCTCCCGCGACAGAATGCTGTGCGCAGCCGCGCTGTCCCACGGGGTCGCGCTGATCGGGACCTGACGGGTTCCTGCCCAGGCGCGGACCTTGTATCAAGCAGGGGCGTCCCAGCCAGAAGCGCGAAAGGATCCTATTCATGGACACGAACGCGATCGCCAGCCTGACCCGCCCCACCGGCCTGCCGTTCAACCTCAACAAGATCGGCCATGTCGCGCTGTTCGTCACCGACCTTGAACGCTCGGCCCGCTTCTACGTCGAGGTCCTCGGCTTCCGCGTCACCGATGTCTACGGCGACGACATGATGCCGGGCGGCGCGGTGTTCCTCCGCTGCAACACCGATCATCACGGCATCGCCTTGTTCCCGGCCACCCAGGACAAGCTCGCCGGCGCCGGCCTGCACCACATGGCGTTTGAGGTCGGGTCGCTCGACCAGGTCGTGCGCGCGCGCAACCACCTCCGCGCCCTGAATGTCCCGATCAGCTTCGACGGGCGCCGCAGAGCCGGCGTACAGATCGCTGTGGAGTTCCGGGACCCCGACGGCCATTCACTCGAAATCTACTGGGGCATCGACCAGGTGGGTTCAGACGGCCGAGCCCGCCCGGCGGATCAGTGGAAGGGCGCGAGCAGCCTGGAAGCCGCGATCGCCGACCCGGTGATCGGCCAGGACACGACCTTGGCGGACCCGAGCCTGATCTGACCTAACCCCGCCCGCACAGGCTGAGCGTCGCGGTGCCATAGCCGCGCAACTCGCTGGCCTCGACCGTCAGCTTCATCTCCGCGTTGTTCAGCGGAATCGCCTGGCGCACCGGCATCCCGGTCACCTTGATCGGCTGGGATGACCAGACACGGGAAATCGTCACCGTCGCCGCCTTCGCGGGATCGTCCGCACTGGCCGGGGCGGACGCCGAGACCTGGATCAGGCCTTCCAGCAGGGTGACCGATTCCTCGGTGCCCTGGCCGGCGGTGTGGATGGCGAAGCGCTTGCGGATGAACCGACCCTCGCATGCGCGGGCATTCTCAGCCTCCCGCACGACCTGCGCCAGCCGTTCCTCCTTCACCCCCGCCCCAATCTTCTCCCTCACCAGAGCAACCAAGTTCGCCAGCGCTCCGCTCGGCACATCCGACTCGTAGCGCCGTTTCACGCCGTCCGCGGTCTGGCGCGCCTGGGACAGGTCCATGCGGAGCCGGTCATTCTCGACCCGCAGTCCCTCCACCTGGTTGGTCAGCCGGGTGATGTCGTCCTCCAGCCCCCGTACCTCCATCCGCGCCAGCAGCGCGCCGGAGCGATAGGACGAATAGCCGATCCCGATGAACACCGCCGCGACCGCCAGCCAAAGGGCGAAACGCGTCATGACTTGCCGTCGCCGGCGGGACCGTTGTCGAGAAATTCCGCTTCTGTAGGACATGCGTCGGTTTGCCGGATCACCAGAGTCGAGAGAAGGGTCGGATCGTGCGAAGGGCCGCACCATGCTTGCGGCACCGCCCGCCTGCAAGCCTCCCATTTCCGCTGGGCGCCACGCCTTCTGTCCGGCGTCAGGTTCGGATAACGTGACGGGACGAGAACACGGGAGACTTCCATGCGGTTCGGATGGCTGACACTGGCCCTTTCCCCCTCACCCGAGGAGGACGCGGCCCGCATCGACCAGCAGATCGAACAGGTCTGCTACGCCGAGACCCTCGGCTTTGGCGATGTCTGGCTGACCGAGCACTATTTCACCGGGGAGAGCGTCTACAACGACGCCCTGTTGTTCGCCGCGGCCATCGCCATGCGGACCGAGCGGATCCGGATCGGCTTCGCCGTTTTGCAGATGCCGTTCCATCATCCGGTGCGGCTCGCGGTGCAGTTGTCGCTGCTTGATAACCTGTCGCGCGGCCGGATCGATGTCGGCATCGGCAAGGGCACGGTGTTCAACGAGTACGAGTTCATCGGCTACGGCCTGCGCAGCGCTGACAGCCGGGAGAGGTTGGAGGAAGCGCAGGACATCTTCACGCGCTTGTTCCGTGAGACGCCGCTGACCTACAAAGGGAAGTACTTCAATCTGCATGTGCCGGAGCTTCGGCCCCGCCCCGTGCAGTTGCCCGGGCCGCCGCTGTGGCGCAGCGTGATCTCCCCTTCGTCGTTCACCGATTGCGGGCGGCTGGGTATTCCCATCCTGACGTCCCGTTTGCCGGTCGACCGGATCGCGGAACGGTGGAAGCTGTATGAGGCCGGCCTGATCGAGGGCGGCCACGACGAGGCCACCCGCACCCGGCTGCTGGAACAAAGCGCGCTGTGGCGGAACGTTTATGTCGCGGAGTCCGATGCCCAGGCCGAGGACGAGTTGTCCTCCCTGTTGCTGGAAACCCGGCACCACATGATGCATATCCGCACCGACCTGAACCCCGCCGATTTCAACATCGACCCTGTGATGCTGAACCCCTGGACCAATCCGGCCGTCTCGGACGCGGAGGCCTTGCCGTTCATCCTGGCCACCGGCTCGATCTTCGGGTCGCCGAAGCGGGTGCGGGAACAGGTGGCCGAACTGCGCGATGTCGGGGTGCGGCATCTGCTGTGCCAGACCGGCTTCGGCGACATGAGCCATGAACAGAACATGACCTCCATGCGCCGGTTCGGCGAGGAGGTCATGCCCGCGTTCCGCTGACGGGGCGGGCGGCCCTACCCCAGGTTCGGCCGTCCGGGCACGATGCGGAACTGGCCGTCGGCACCCAACATGCTGAGCGCGCCGGAGCGGATGTCGAAATGGGCGCCTTGCAGACGCAGGGTGCCCGCCTCGACACGCGCCCGTATCCAAGGGAACGTCATCAGGTTCTCGATCGACTGCTTCACCGCTTCCCGTTCACAGCAGAGTTGCAGGTCGGTGCCGTCGTCGCAGGCGAGCGCCCGGGCGCGGGCGGGTTCAGCCAGTCGGATCCAGCCAGCGACGAAATCTCCGGCCTCGGGCGGCACGCCGGTCAGCAGGGCGCGGATGCCGCCGCACAACGCGTGGCCCATCACCAGCAGGTCATGGACCTCCAGCACGCGTACGCCGAATTCCAGGGCGGCGCTGGTGCCGTGATAGGCGGCGTCGGGCGCATAGGGCGGGGCCAGGCTGGCCACGTTGCGGACGACGAAAAGCTCGCCAGGCCCGGCATCGAAGATCATGCCGGGATCGACGCGGCTGTCGGCGCAGGACAGCACCATGACCCGAGGCTGCTGGCCCTCATCGGCCAGTTCCTCGAAAAGGCGCTTGCGGTCGGGCCAGGCGGTGGTGCGGAAGCGGTGATATCCGTCGAGCAATCTATTCATGCGGCGTGATCTGGTCCCGAGTTCGGCAGGTGCAAGTATCTGTGATGCATCACGTTTTGGACGACTCCGGCGCGAAGCGGGCGACCAGGTCGGCGATGTGGCCGATTTCCTCGAGCCGCAGCCCCTCGGGCGGTGACAGCTTGCGGTTGCCATGGGCGACGCGCCTGGGCAAGGCCGCGGCGTCAAAGCCGAGCTTGGCGGCCTCCTTGAGGCGGGCCTCGGCCTGGGCGACCTGGCGGATTTCGCCGGACAGGCCGATTTCCCCGAAATAGACCATGCCCGGATCGGTCGGCTTGTCGAACGCCGCCGACGCAATCGCCGCCGCCACCGCCATGTCGGCCGCCGGTTCGACCACCCGCAGCCCGCCGGCGACGTTCAGGTAGACGTCGGTCTGGTTCAGCCGGACCCCGGCGCGGGTTTCCAGCACGGCCAGCAGCATGGACAGCCGCCCGCTGTCCCACCCGATGACGGACCGGCGCGGCGACCCGCTCGGGTTGGGGGCGAGCAGGGCCTGCACTTCCACCAATACGGGCCGCGTCCCCTCCAGGCCGGCGAAGACCGCGCTGCCGGCGACGTTGCCGCGCCGTTCCGCCAGAAACAGGGCGGACGGATTGGGCACTTCAGCGAGGCCGCGGTCCGTCATTTCGAACACGCCGATCTCATCCGTGGCGCCGAAGCGGTTCTTGACCGCGCGCAGGATGCGGAACTGGTGGCCGCGATCGCCTTCGAAATACAGGACGGCGTCGACCATGTGCTCCAGCACCCGCGGGCCCGCCAGGGCGCCGTCCTTGGTCACGTGGCCTACCAGCACGAGCGCGAAGGACCCGGCCTTGGCATGGCGGATCAACTCGAAGGAGCACGCGCGCACCTGGGCCACGGTTCCCGGGGCACTGTCGATGGCGTCCAGCCACATGGTCTGGATGGAGTCGATCACGACCAGCGTCGCGTCCGGGGCCTGGTCGAGGCTGGCGCAGATGTCGCGCACGTTCACCGCCGCCGCGAGTTCGATGGTGGTTTCGGCGACCCCCAGGCGGCGCGCGCGCAGGCGCACCTGCTCGATAGACTCTTCGCCCGAGACATAAAGGACACGCCGGCCCAGACGCGCGAGGGCGGCGGCCGTCTGGAGCAGGAGGGTGGATTTGCCGATGCCCGGATCGCCGCCAACCAGAACGACCGAAGCGGGGACAAGCCCGCCCCCCAGCACGCGGTCGAGTTCGGCCATGCCGGTCGGCGCGCGGGGGGGCGGGGCGGCGGAGCCGGCGAGCCCAACGAAAGAGATCCCCTTGGCCGGCGCGGCCCGTCCCGTCGGTCCCTTGGTGGCGGCTCCCTTCCCGCCGACGCCGGGGGCGGCGGTGATCGCCTCCTCCAGGATCGTGTTCCACTCGCCGCATGTCTCGCACCGGCCCGCCCACTTCATGGTGACGGCGCCGCAGGACTGGCAGACGAAACGGGCGGTGGGCTTGGCCATGGTTTTCAGCCCTGCTCCGCTGCCTCACGCGTGCGGATCTGATGCTCAAAGGCCCGCAGACGCTTGTACACCGACATCAGCTCCACGATCGTCGTCCAACTGTTGACCAGGTACTGGAAGGAGCTTTCGACCCGCCCAAAGGCGCGGACGATCTGCTGCATGACGCCCAGCGTCACCGCACCCGCGACCAGGGTCGGCGCCAGGGCAATATAGGGCACCAGCACGCTGAACTGGAGATAGGACCAGCGGGCCACGTCGAAATACAGATAGTGGAAGAACAGCCGGAAATAGTTCCGCCGGACATCGGCGAACAGCAGACGCAGGTTCTCCGCCTCGGCCCGTTCGGCGTTGTCCTCGCCATAGACGAGCTCCTTGCGGTAGGCCGCCTCGACGCGCTGGTTCTCGAACTCCAGCCCCGGCAGCTTGATCCCGACGGCGGCCAGCAGCACGGTGCCAGACAGCGCCAGCAGGATCGCGACCCAGACCAGCGCATGCGGCACCGGCCCGATCCAGGGCAGTTCCTTCACCTGCGCGGACAGGGTCCACAGGATCGGCAGGAAGGCGAACAGCGTCATGACCGAGCGCATGAAGCTCACGCCCAGGCCTTCCACCATGCGGGCGAACCGCATCGTGTCCTCCTGGATGCGCTGCGACGCGCCCTCGATATGGCGGACGGTGTGCCAGTGCGCCGCGTAGTAGTCGTTCATCGCGTTGCGCCAGCGGAAGACGTAGTGCTTGATGAAGAAGTCCGTGGCGACGGCGATCACGACATACAGGCCGGCGATGTATCCGAAGGTGGAGAGCTGGCCCATGTACTCGTCCATGGTGATCGTATCGGGCTTGCTCAGGGCCTTCTGGATCAGGTTGTAGAATTCTCCGAACCATTCGTTGATCTTGACGTCGAGCTCCACCTTGTACCAGGTCGAGAACAGGATCAGCGCGCCACCCGGGATCGACCACAGGATCCAGCGGCGGGTCATGAAGAATGAGCGGAACAAGGGCGTCTCCTATCCGGGCCTTGTCCATGGACCCGCGTGACCCAGCCTACCGCGTTTTCGTTCCGCGCGCGCGGGCTGAAATCACGCCTTGGGGACTACCGCCCCGCGGTCAGCATCGCCTGTCCGCCCTTTGGACCATTCACCGTCGCGGCCAGGATTCGCCAGGTCTGCCCGTCCCGGGTTGCCACGTATTCCCGGTAGTGCAGGTCGGCGGCCCGCTTGTCGTCCCGCTCGATCACCAGTTGGAAGCCCAGTCCGATCTGGCGCAGCGCTGCTTCCAATGCGGCCCAGACCGCTGCTCCGGTCGCCTCGTTGGTGATGCAGGAGCATAGCCCGTCATCGGAGGAAACCAGCACGAACTTGCCGCTGGGCGTGGTGGCGTCGAACACTTGCCCGGGCGCACCGTTCAGAAAGGCCGAACGGGCGGGTTCCGGCACGACCGGCAGCGGCACCTTGGCGGCCCAGCCGCGCAGCCGATCAGGATCGCCGGCAAAGGGCACGCATCCCTGCACGAACAGCCCGGCCAGGTCCGTGGCCGACGTCACCGGCTGGGCGAGCGCCGGCTCGATGCCCAGCAGCCAAAGGAGCAACGCGATCCGGCGCATCGGTTAGCGTCGCAGCTCCATCTGGATGGGTCCCTCGCGCCGGCCATGGGTGAACTGGTCGACCATCTCGTTGCCGCTCTCCAGCAGCCCCGCCGCCGGCCCGTTCCACACGATCCGGCCCTTGTGGATCATCGCCGCCGTGTCGCCGATCCGCCGAGCGCTCGCCATGTCGTGGGTGATCGCGATGGCGGTGCTGCCCAGGCGGCGGACGCAATCCACGATCAGCCCGTCGATCACCGCGCCCATGATGGGATCGAGGCCGGTCGTCGGCTCATCGAAGAACAGGATGTCGGGCCGGGCGGCGATGGCGCGGGCCAGGGCCACGCGCTTCTGCATGCCGCCCGAGAGTTCGGCCGGAGACAGATCGCCCACCGTATCCGCCAGCCCGACCTGGGCCAGGAACTCATTCGCCCGTCCGCGCGCCGCGGCCCGCGTGGTCTGCCCCTGGGCGAGCAGGCCGAAGCTCACA
Source organism: Acetobacteraceae bacterium UBA6159 (assembly GCA_002422345.1). GTDB lineage: Bacteria > Pseudomonadota > Alphaproteobacteria > Acetobacterales > Acetobacteraceae > Rhodopila. Next base: position 43,454 of record DIUL01000168.1, on the reverse strand, counting down.
TTCTCCCAGACCGGGATGGAGTCGAACAGCGCACCGTTCTGGAACAGCATGCCGATCCGTGCCCGTGCCATCTCTCGCTCGGCCCGTGGCAGGGTCAGGATGTCGCGGCCGTCGATCTCGATCGTCCCGGAATCGGGCTCGATCAGGCCAAGGATGCATTTCAGCAGCACGGACTTCCCCGACCCGGACCCGCCGATCACGACCAGGGAGGTCCCGGGCATCACGTCCAGGTCGATGCCATCCAGCACGACCTTGGGGCCGAACTGCTTGCACAGGCCGCGCAGGCGAATCTTGGGAACGGGTTGGCTCATGTGGATGGGATATCTCCGGCGCTGGGCGGATTTCTGGCACGGGCCGCCCCCCGGCGCCAACCACGAAGGCGCCGGGCGGTGACACGCGCGGGTCGGTGCCAGTAATCTTTCCCGATGGCACGCAATTTCAATTCGGCCTCGGTTCGATGGGTCGCGATGGCATTTTTGTTCGTGATCCTCGGTTGGGGTTTTCGCGCGCCTGCCAACGCCGCCGAACCTGGCTCCCAATTCGCCGAACCGTCGCTGGCCACCGCTCGTTCGATCCTGGCCACCGCCCGCGCCGAGGCGGACGGGAATTGCCAGGCCCCATCCGACAAGCTCGCCGAAATCCTGTGCCAGAAGGTGCTGAACGTCGGGTTGCGGGCGACCTATCCCGGTTTTTCCCAGCGCGGGCCGGATGGGACGTTTTCCGGCCTGGAGGTCGACCTCGCGCGGATGTTCGCGGAGTTCCTGGGCGTGGAGATGCGGCCGGTCCGGGTCACGCCGAAGACCCGCATTCCCTTTGTCGTCCGCGGGCAGGCCGATCTGTCCATCGCCACGACCGGCCACGACCGCATCCGCGACAGCCAGGTCCGCTTCATCCGCCCGCACTATTTCGCATCCCAGACCGCTCTGGTCGGGCCGAAATCCGCCACCATCCGTGGCTGGGACGACCTGATCGACCAGACCATCTGCATGCCGCTCGGCGCCAGTTCCAACCTGATGGTGTCCTCGGCCCGGGTGAAGGTGCTGATTTTCGAGACCCCGCGCCAGCTTGCCGACGCGCTGAATTTCGAGCGGTGCCGCTTCATCGTCCACGATGACTCATTCTTCTGGCGCTATCGGGAAAATCCCGAATGGGCGAGCCGGTTCGAAATCAAGTTCACCTTCGCGCCCATCCGCTGGGGCATGTTCATCGCCCCGGACCGGTCCGACCGGCTGGCGGATATCCTGACGTTGTTGAGTGTCGCCTATCACATCGATGGCACCTTCCTCCGCCTTGCGGAGGCGCATCGGCTGAACCCGGGCTTCCTGGATGCGGAGCGCCATCACTGGCTGAGCCCGATCTGCCTGGGGCCGCAGGGGTTCCCCGCGCCCGCCTGCCTGTCCGATCCGATCGACAGCCTGCCGGACATCCGGACGCGGTTCGCCCGTTATATCGACACGCTCGAAGCCCATCTGGGGACGGTCCGTTCCGACGGGATGGACCTGTCCGCGCTGAAGCACCAGGCGATGTTCGAGCGGCTGATGGATGGCGTGGCCGTGTCCATCGCCCTGGTGATCGGGGCGACGACCATGACGATGGTCTGCGCAATCGGCTTCGCGACGCTGCTGGTTTCCCGCCGACGCTGGCTCCGCTGGCCGGCGCTGGTGCTGACGCAGATCGGCCAGACCACGCCCATGCCGTTGCTCATGTTCTTCGGCTACGTCCTGGCCGGCGGCATCACGAACTACACGGCCCCTGTGGCGGTGGGCGTGTCGATCCTGGTCCTGGGTGCCTACAACGGATGCTATGCAAGCCGAGCGATCGCGGAGGTGAGGAGGACGGCGGGGGAGGAGGGGCAGGACCGGATGCGCTCGATGGGTAATGCCATCGCGGTGTCCTGGACCCAGATCACCGCCTTTGTCGTCAACGCCACCAAGGGAACGCCCGCCGCCGACATGATCGGCGTGCCCGAATTCGTCAGCGTGCTGAGCGACCTTTCCGCCTATGCCTGGGACAGGACGCCGTTGTTCGTCACGCTGCTGGTCTTCTACTCGGGGCTGGTGCTGGCGGTGATCTTCCTGCTGTCGCTCGCCGAGAAATGGATCGTCCGCGCCTGGAGTGTCCGGCCATGATCGAGATGATCCTGGCGTTCATTCCCCTTCTGTTGCAGGGCTTCCTGATCGACCTGTGGATCGCCCTGGCCGCCACGGTGATCGGGCTGGCGATCGGGTTGCCCATCGCGTGGGTGCGCCATCGCATGGCCTGGACGCGGCGGCCGCTGCGGGTCGTGATCCGGTTGATGCAGGCGGCGCCCGTGTATGTCGTGATGTTCTTCCTGTTGAACATGCTGCCCGATGATGTCGAGGTATGGAACTGGACGATCGTGATCGGGGGCATCACCGTGATGATCCTGGCCCAGTGCGCCTACATGATTCCCTATGTGGCGGAGGCCGGTTTCGACATGCTGTGCCACCTGCGGGAGGGGGAAATCGGGAAGGCTCTGCTGTTCCTGCCCAACCTGCTGCGAGGCTTCAACGTGGTGATCATGTCATCGGGCTTCGGTGCCGCGATCGGCGTGGCCGAGGCGGTGGGCGTCACCGTGCGGGAAGCGGAAATGCTTGAAACCATGGGAGAAAGGGTGGCGTTGTTCCTCACCGCCATTGCCCTGTTCGTGACCTTCTTCTCCGCCGCCAATCTGCTGGTGCAGCAGCTCGCGCGGCTGTCCCGCTGAGTCTTGTGGACGATGGAGCGGCGGGCTGTCAGATTGTGAAACATGAGCGCGCGTCCTTGCGTGCCCACGGTGGCATCCCATGGAGGCCCAACTGCCAACATCGCCTGACGCACCGGCAGGACCTGTGCATGACCCGTTTCGTCCCAGCGCCCATACCGGTCTGTTGATCGCGGCGTTGCGCGCACGGGCCGCCACATTCGCATCCGACAGCGGGCTGGACATGGGGCTTGGCAGTGGGACGGTGCTCGCGGTGCTGGGCCAGATCGGGGTCCGGCGTCTGTTCGGTGTCGATATCGACCCCGATGCCCTGAACGCCACCGCGTCCCTGCTGCGGACCCTGGATATGACCGACCGCGCGACCTTGCGGCAGGGATCGCTGTGGGAGCCAGTGGAAGGCCAGCGGTTCAGCGTGATCGCGGCCAACCTGCCGCAGTTCGCCGCGGACGAACCGGCGGACCCTGATCACACCCCCTATTGGAGCAGCGCCGGCGAGGATGGCCGCCGTTTCATGGACCCGTTCCTCGCGGGGCTGGATCGGCATCTGCTGCCGGACGGCGTCGCCCTGATTGCCCATAATGTGTTCCTCGGCCAGGACCGGACGGCGGCCCTGCTGCGCCGCGACGGCCTGACCTGCCAGGCGGTGGCCGAGACGTCGGTGCTGCTGCATCCCCGCAAGGCCGCCATGCTGAACCCGGCGTTGCGGGCACGCGGCCCCGCCTGCGGTATTCATCGCGTCGGTTGCTACGACTTCATTGATGTTCAGGTTCTTGAAATCCGTCGCGCCACCCCGTAGCCGAACGCACCGGTCCGGCGTCCTGCTGTCCGTCATCGCGTTCCTGCTGATGCTGCTGTCGGTTCAGCCGGTTGCCCGCGCCGCCGCGGCCGATGCGCTGGACCGGGCCAGGGACATGGTGACCGAGGCGCGGGAGGATTGCGCGACCGGCACCGACGTGCTCGCGCTTATCCTGTGCAATGGCGTCCTGCGGGTTGGCCTGCGGACCGACTATCACGCGTTCTCGGCGCGCAACGAAGCGGGCACGCTGACCGGGTTCGAGGTCGATCTGGCCCAGGCCATCGCGCGGTTTCTGGACGTCACCCTGGTGCAGGTGCCGGTCGAGCCGAAGAACCGGATCCCGATCCTGGCCAGCCGCGGCGCCGATCTGGTCATCGCGACGATGGGCCACACCGTCCAGCGGGAGGCGAATGCCGCGTTCGTCCGGCCGCACTACTACGGATCGCGCACCGTGGTGGTCGGGCCGGTCGGCAGCCCGGTCGCCGGATGGGATGACCTGCGTGCGGGGCATTCGGTCTGCCTGCCTCTGGGTGCCAGTTTCAACATCCTGTTCGTCCAGCGGCACATCCGCATCCTGACCTTCGACAATGCGACCGCCCTGCTGGACGCGCTGAATTTCGGGCAATGCGCGTTCATCGCCCATGACGACACGTTCTTCACGAAGTGGCTGGCCGACCCTGCCTGGTCGGCGCGGTTCGGGATCAAGTTCGGCTTCTCCCCCTTGCCCTGGGGGATGGCCGTCCCGCCCGAGGGCGGTGAGCGGTTCCGCATTCTGCTCTCCTCCCTCAGCGCCGCGTGGCATGCCGACAGGACGTTCCTGGCGCTGGGCAGGCCCCATCGCATTCCGAACGGCTTCCTGGAGGAGCAGCGCGCCCGCTTTGCCGCGCCCGAGTGCGTCACCTCCGGCGGCGCCGTCGTTCGAAGCTGCCTGCTGCCCGCGGTGGATACCGCCGCGAGCGACCTGCCTTCCATGCTCGCGCCGATCGCGGCTTGGATGGAGGCCTGGCTGTCCGGGTGGTTCGGCCTGCACGCGGACCTGGCGATCTTCAAGAGCCAGGCCTCGGTGGCGCTGCTGATCGAGGGGATCGGCTACTCCCTGGCCATGGTCATCGGGTCGGTGATCACGACTGTCGCCTTCGCGTTCGGCTTCGCCGCCATGGCCGATGCGGGGTTCCGGCCGGTGCGCTGGCTGGCGGCCCTGCTGACCGAGATCGGGCAGAGTACGCCGATGCCCCTGCTGCTGTTCTTCGGCTACATCGTGGCGGGGGGGCTGACATATTACTCGGCCGTGGTCGCGCTGTTCACGGCGATGATCATGCTGGGGTTCTATAACGGCAGCTACGCTGGCCAGGCGATCCATGACGCCCGCCATTCCCTGCACGCCACGCGGGGGTCTGGGGGATCGGGGTTCCGCGCGACCGTTTCGGTGGCATGGACGCAGTTGGTCGCGTTCCTGATCAACGCGACCAAGGGGGCGCCGGCGGCGGACATGATCGGCGTGCCGGAGTTTCTGGGCGTGATCACCGACCTGACGGCGCATACGCGGGACCGCTTCGTGCTGTACGTGATCCTGTTGATCTTCTACACCGCGCTCGTGCTGGCCGCGATCGCCCTGTTGATGGCGGTGGAAACGCGGTTCATCCGCCGTGTCGGGCGGCGCGCATGACGGAGCATCTGTCCACCTTCCTCCCCGAACTGTTCAATGGTTTCCTGATCAACCTTTGGGTGGCGTTCCTGTCCGTTGTGATCGGGCTGGTCTTCGGCCTGCCCCTGGCGCTGATCCGCGATCGCCTGCACTGGGCCGAGGTGCCGATCCGCCTGTCGATCCGCGTCATGCAGGCGGCTCCGGTCTATGTGATCATGTTCTTCCTGCTGAACCTGCTGCCGGCCCATGTGTCGATCCTGGGCTGGAAGATCGCGGCCACCGGCCTTGCCGCGCTGATCCTGTCGCAGGCGATCAACATGGTCGCCTATATGGAGGAGAACGGCTTGCAGGCCCTGGGGCATCTGCATCGGGGGGAGATCGCGCAGGCGGTCCTGTTCCTGCCGAACGTGATGCGGGGCTTCATCGTGGTCGTGATGTCATCCGGGATCGGCGCGGCGATCGGCGTGTCGGAGGCGGTGGGCGTGACCCTGCGCCACGCGCAGCGCCTGCCGGACCTGAGCGACCGGGTGCTGCTGTTCCTGCTGGTGATCGCGTTCTTCGTCAGCGTGTTCGGGACGCTCAACGCGATCCTGCGGCGGGTGATGCGCCGGCTGGCCGCCGCCGGCCGCGGGTGATCCGGCCGCTCTACCGGCGTGCGCAGAAGGCGGAATGCTCAAGCAAGGCGCCGAATCGCTGGCCGGACAGGTCGGCGGGCCAGGCCCAGGAATCGACCAGGCTCCAACCCACTGTCTCCCGTCGCAGCAGGGCGGCGACGCCGGGCGGGATGTCCGGGCCCAGGTTTGGCGGCGTGCAGGTGATCAGCGCGAACCCGTAGCCATCCCGATGGGCGGCGGACAGCGTCTCCGCGTCCGCCCGGTTGACGGTGCGGACATCCAGGCCCGGACGGCGGGGTTCCAGGAACAGCAGCGTGCCCCGGACCAGGCTGCCGGTGGCGTCGAAGGGGTCACCTGGCACGAGCAGGGCCAGCCGCGCATCCGATGGCAGATGGGCGGCGATCCGGGGGCCGAGTGCGAATACGGTCGGCTGCGGCACCTGGAGGTCGAAGCGCAGCATCGGGGCGATGGCGACGGGGAATGCCAGTGCGAGGACGATGGCGGCCCCCGCGGCAACGCGTGCGCGCGCTCCAAGCCGAGCCACGGCCTGTTCCGCCCAAGGACGCAGCCAGATCGTCAGGCCCAGCATGACCAGCAGCGACAGATGGCCGGAGTAGCGGAAATAGGAGTGCGCGTTCCGGGCCATCTCCGGCGGGAAGTGGGCGATGTAGGTGAAGAACAGGAAGCCGTTGTAGAGGGCCGCCGTCCCGACGATCAGCGCCAGCACCGTTGCCTCCCACGACCGGGGTGCTCGCCGCCAGGTCAGGACCGCACCCACGATCACGGCGATCAGGCAGAGATAGAAGGTGGCCTTCTGGACGATCGTCCGCAGCGCCGACCCAAGGATGGTCGGCAGCAGGGCGAAGTTCCAGGAACTGAACGGGCGGGGGCGCAGTTCACCGGCCTCGAAACTGGTCAGGGCATAGCCGCGCCAGACCAGCCAGAGCAGGATCGACGGCGCCAGGATGGCCGCGGCGATGGCGGCGCCTCGGCGCCAGGGGATGGCCGGGTGGGTGACGGCCAGCGCCAGGAAGCTGACGCCGATCGGGAGCAGCAGGCCGATGCCGGATTGCTTGACGTTGACCAGGGCCGCCAGCACCAGGGCCAGCGCGACGCCGGCGCGCGGGGCGCGCCACTGTGCCATGTCGCGCAGGGCGTCCGCCGCGAGCCAGACTGCAAAGACCGCGCAGACAGCGAGCGGCGTTTCGCCGTAACCGGCCAGGAAGGTGCGTGGCACGAAGCCGGGGTTGAGCGCGATGGCCAGCCCCAGCCCGCAGGCGATTGCCCACCAGGGTGGTGTGCCCTTCTCCCGCCCGGCCAGGACTCGCGCCAGCAGGAGCCCGGCGGCGGCCAGCAGGGCCAGATTGAACAGCGCCATCGCGTTCGGGATCAGCCGGCCCGCGACGACCGAGGCCGCATAGGCCACGAACTGTGTGTTGTAGGGGGCGACGGGGATGAAGGACCAGGCGGGCGGGCGGTCCTGCCGGGGCAGCATGTCGTGGTCGAACAGATAGGCGGCGTTGGGAAGCAGGTTCAGCCAGGTATCCACCTGCGATGGCCAGGCCGGCAGCATCACCAGCCAGAACGGCAGCGTCAGGACCGCCATGCGACCCATGCCGTCCCACCGCCGAACCGCCGGCAGCGCCAGGCCCGCGAGGGCGACCAATACCAGCCCCGCCAACGGAATCCGCATCGTGGTCGGCGTCAGCACGCCCCAGACCGTCAGGACGATCGCCGTCAGGCCCCAGCCTGCGACCAGGTTGGCCTCGGGGGCTTGCCGGCCGGCGACGAGCGCGCCGATCGCGACGAACATCACCAGCACGATGAAAAGACCCGCCAGACCGATAAGGTCCGGCAGGTCAGGGAGATACGGCTGCATACCGGGTTCGGTCGCCGGCCTCCGCGTGCGCTACTTCGCCAGCGCCACGCCCTTGGCCAGCATCGCGTCGATCTCCGCGTCCGAGAACCCGTGCTGGGCCAGAACTTCGCGCGTGTGTTCCCCCAGGACGGGGGCATGGGCGCGCATCGTCCCGTTCTCAAACGGCGGCAGGCCGGGGATGTTCGGCATCGGCACCGGTTCGGCCACGCCCGGCTGGTTCAGCCAGGAGATGATGCCGTTCGCGGCGACCTGCGCTTCCTTGAGGAATTCCTCGTAGGTATTGACGCGATAGTTCATCAGGTTGCGCTCGGTGAATCGCTGCGCCAGGGCGTCGGTCTGCTTCGTCTTGATGATCGGGCGCAGCACCTCATAAAGCTCATCGAGGTTCTTGCCGCGGGCTTCGTGCGTGGAAAACCTTGGGTCGTCCAGCAGGTCCTTCCGCTCGATCGCGTCACAGAAGGGCGGCCAGTCGCCGGGGCGGACCATGGTGACGTTCAACTGGCCATCCGCGGTGTCATAGACGGCGTTGGGCATCGACGTGCGCTGGGCGGAGCCGCGTTCCAGATACTGCGCCATCAGGCGGATGACGGACAGCATCGCGCCGCCCTGCATCAGGCTGGCCTCCAGCCGGCGGCCGTCCGTGGTGCCGGTCTGGCGCTTGACGAAGACCGAGGTCGCGATGGCCTGGAAGCCGAGCAACCCGGTGAACATGTCGATCAGGGAGATGGCGATGCGGTGCGGGTGGCCGTCCTTGTCGCCTCGGTTCTCGTTCACGATGCCGGTGAAGGCCTGGAGCACCGGGTCCATGGCGGGACGCGACGCGAGCGGGCCGGTCTGCCCGAAGCCCGAGATCGAATAGTAGATGATCCCCGGGTTGATCGCCTTCACGTCGTCATAGCCGAAGCCGTATTTCTGGATGGTCCCGGGGCGGAAGCCTTCCATGAACACATCCGCGTCCTTGATCATCCGGCGGAGCGCTTCCTTGCCTTCCTCGGCCTTGAGGTCGAGCGCGACGCTGCGCTTGCCGAGCGTGGCATAGAGCGAGAAGGCCGAGTGATCCTCATACCGTTTGCCGAGGATGCGCGCCCAGTCCCCGCCGTCCCGCGGGTTCTCGATCTTGATGACGTCGGCGCCATGCTGCGCCAGCATCATCGCACAGGATGGGCCGGCGACGCCGCCCGTCAGGTCGATGACTTTCAGACCCTTGAATGCCGAGTACCAATCCATGGCGTTCGTCCGAGCTCCAATCGCGGTGAGGTTCAAGCTTGGGACATCTGAACCGCAGGTCCGCCCAGGTTACAACCCCTCTCCCGCCTTTGAGAACCGTTCGACCGTCTTCAGATAGGTATCGATATCGCGATCCTCGGGCGCGGCCATCACGTGCTGCACCCCGGCCTCCTTGTACGCCGCCAGCGCCGAACGGGTTTCGTCCACGTTGTTTGCGTTGCAGGTGATCCGCAGCGAAATCGTGAAGCTTTCCTCCGGCCGCACCGCGCGGAACCTGGCCACGACCTCCTTTGCCTGGTCCGGCCGCACCCGGCTGCCGTGCCAGCCATCCAGCCCGCAGGCGCGCTTGAACGCGGCGTCCGAGGATCCACCAATCCAGATCGGAATCGGCGCGATGGGCTGCGGCTGGGAGCGCATGGACTCCACCTTCGCGTCGATCCAATTGGTCGGGAAGGTCACCGGATCGTTGTACCAGACCGCTTTCATCAGGCCGATGCCCTCGTCCATCCGCCGGCCACGTTCCTTGAAGGGCACGCCCAGGGCCTCGAACTCCGGTTCCAGCCAGCCAACGCCGCCGCCCAGGATCAGCCGCCCCTGCGACAGGTTCTGCAGCGTTGCCAATTCCTTGGCCAAGGGCAGAGGGTGCCGCAGCGGCAGGATCAGCACCGATGTCCCCAGCCGCACCCGGGTTGTCCCAGCCGCGGCCCAGGTCAGGGTCAGCACCGGGTCCCAGAAATTGGGCGATGGCGGATAGGGCGCGCCGGCGGGGACGATGATGTGCTCGCTCACCCACACATCAGCCAACCCCAACTCCTCCGCCTGCACAGCCGCTCGGCGGATCGAGTCAGGGCCAGCCTTCCGGCCGATATGGGGCAAATGGATGCCGAGTTGCATGGTCTGGTTCCTCCCGCGATTGGGCAGAACCGTGCCGTTTCCGGGCGCTGTCGTCCAGTGGGAGGCGCGCCGCCATAAAAAACGGCGCCGGTCGGGTGACCGGCGCCGCTTCAGTCTGCCTTGCCTGAGTGATCAGGCCGGCGCGAAGAACGGCATTTGCGGGCCGCCGTCCTCGGTCTGGATCCAGGTGAGCTTGACGTCCATCCCGATCTTCACGTCCTTCGGGTCGCATCCGACGATGTTGGTCATCATCTTCGGCCCTTCGGCGAGTTCGACATAGGCGATGACGTAGGGCGGGTTGGCCCGTTCCATCACGCTGTAGGTGTAGACCTTACCCTTGCCGGACACTTCCTTCCATTCAACCGCACCCAGGGTGAACGGGGAGATCCCGCGCGGGTACCAGATGAACTTCTTGGTGTCGACGCACTGCGGCAGCACCAGCTTGCCGGCCGCGCAACCGTCAAAGAACGGCTTCGTCTCCGGGTTGGTGTCGGGGGTGCCGACGAACGGGATCTTGCGCTGAGCGATTGCCATGACGATTACTCCCGCTCCAGAATCACAGTGCTGCCGACATGGCGGGTGCCGAGCGAACCACCCGTGCCGTGGGCGATGGCGAGGTCACAGTTCGGAACCTGAACCGCCTTGTGGGCTTCGCCGCGCAGCTGGCGCACGGCTTCGATGATCTTCGTGATGCCACCGCGGTTCGCCGGGTGGTTGGAGCAGAGCCCGCCGCCATCGGTGTTGAACGGCAGCTTGCCGACGCCCGAGATCAGGTTGCCGTCCATCACGAACTTGCCGCCCTCGCCCTTGGCGCAGAAGCCGAGGTCTTCGAGCTGCATCAGCACGGTGATGGTGAAGCTGTCATAGATCGAGGCGTACTTGATGTCGGACGGCTTGATGCCCGCCATTTCCCACGCCGGCGGACCGGACCAGCGCGCGGCTGAGTAGGTCAGGTCGACCTCACCGCCCATCTGGTTCTTCGGGGCCTCGCCCACGCCGATCACCTTCACCAGCGGCCGCTTCAGGCTCTTGGCGATTTCCGGCTTGGTCACGATCAACGCGCCGCCGCCATCGGAGATGACGCAGCAGTCGAGGCGGTGCAGCGGGCTGGCGACCATCGGGGAGTTCACCACGTCCTCGACCGTCACAACGTCACGCAGCATGGCGTGGGGGTTGTGCTGGGCGTGATGCGACGCGGCGACCTTGATCCAGGCGAGCTGTTCGCTGGTCGTGCCGTACTGGTACATGTGGCGCATGGCGCACAGGGCGTACATGTTCGCCGTGGCCGGGCCGTACGGATATTCGAACTGCATTTCCGCCTGGGCGGGGCTGCCGGCGCGCGGCGCGGTGCCGGTTGCCATGCCCTCGCTGCGCGGACGGCCGGCCAGCGTGATCAGCGCGACGTTCGCGCGACCCGTGGCGATCGCCTGCAGCGCGTGGCCGACGGCGACCTGGTAGGACGAACCACCGACGTCGGTGGAGTCCATGTGCCGCACCTTGAGGCCCATGTAGTCGATCATGGACATCGGGCCGAGGCCCGGGGCGTCACCGGCGCAGTAGTAGGCGTCGACGTCATCCTTGGTCAGGCCCGCGTCATCCAGCGCGCCCTTCGCACATTCGGCGTGCAGCAAGGTAACCGACTTATCGGTCGCCTTGCGTGTGGGATGCTCCCATGCACCCACAATATATCCCGCACCTTTCAAGCTCATGCTTCGCTCCCTTTGCGACCGACGTCATTCGACCCGGTTCAGGCGACAGGATTATACCGATCGGTAGCGGTACGGCTACCCTTGGACCGGACGCTTGGGCCGTAAATCGGTTTTGGCGTCGTTGTTCCCCGGCCTGTCTGGCTTCTTGCTGGGCTTCCGGTCGCGCGCGCGGTATAGGCGGGGGGAAATGAAATCCCCCCATGGCAATAAGCCCGGCGGCTCTGGCCGCCCTTCTTCGGATCGCGGATCATTCCGCGCCACCGGTTCCTCTCAGCGCCCGCAAGGCCGCCATTCAAAAGGCTCGTCCAAGAGGCAACAGGACCCTGGATCGTCGTCCTCGGGGTATCACTCCCAGGAATCCCGGTCGCCCAGGGGCGGTTCCGAGGGCGGGCCATCCCGCGGCGGGCATGGTCCGGATCGGCATTCGTCGGATCGCGGCTTTTCCGATCGGGCCTCATCCGATCGGCACACGTCCGATCGTCACGCTTCGGGCGGGCGTTCGTCCGGCGAACGGTCGCAGGGCGGGTTTGCGGCGGGGGACGCCGCTCGGCCGGGTTATGCCAAGCCGGGTTTCGTGAAAACGGGCTATCCCAAGGCGCCCCATTCCCAAGGGGCGCGATCCCCAGGGTCGCGGTCGCAAGGGGGCGGGTTCCAGGGGTCGCGATCCCAGGGCAGCCACTCCCAAGGCAGCCCATCCCGCGGCGGCTTCTCCAAGGGGCCGCGCCCGGAGTCCGACGAGGCACGCCCCGCGCGCAGTGGTCCGCCCCGCGGCCAGTTCGCCAAGGGCGACCGGTTCCGGCCCAAGCCCGCCTACGCGCCGCGGCCCGAGGAACAGCCCCGCGCCCCCGTCGCCGACATCCCAGACTATGAAGCCCCCATGCCCGAGCCGATTGCGCGGGAGCATGAGGCCGAAGACACCCAGCATCAGCGTCCGGATCGCGAACGCCAGCATTCCGGTGGCCATAACACCCGGCACCCGGGCGCCCAGGCCCGCCGCGTGCCAGTGGCCCCGCGCGGCACGGTCTGGCTCTATGGTTTCCACGCCGTCGCCGCCGCGCTGACCAACCCCGCGCGCCGCCTGCGTCGCCTGGTGGTGACCAGCGAGGCCGAGTCCACGCTCGCCCGTGAATGCCCCAGGCCGTGGCCGGTCTCTCCCGAGCAGGTTGACCGGCCGACCATCGACCGGCTGCTGGGCCAGGACGTTGTCCACCAGGGCGTCGCCCTGCTCGCCGATGTGCTGGCGCCGCCCAGCCTGCAATCCGCGCTGGAGCGGGACGGGCCGATCATCGTGCTCGATCAGGTCACCGATCCGCGCAATGTCGGTGCCATCATGCGCTCCGCCGCCGCGTTCGGGGCCGCCGCGGTCATCACCCAGGACCGCAACGCGCCTGAGGAAAACGGCGCCCTGGCCAAGGCCGCGTCTGGCGCGCTGGAAACCATTCCGCTGCTGCGGGCGGTCAATATTGCCCGCACGCTGGTGGCCCTGAAGGCGGCCGATGTGTGGTGTGTCGGCCTCGATGCCAGCGGCCCCCCGCTGTCCGGTGCGGCCTTCACCGGCCGTCGTGTCGCCCTGGTGCTGGGCGCCGAGGGCGAGGGCATGCGCCGCCTGACCAAGGAAACCTGTGACGAGGTTGCCGGCCTGCCGATCAAGGGCGGCATTGAAAGCCTGAACGTCTCCGCCGCTGCGTCCGTGGCGCTGTATGAACTCGGGAGAACGGGATGACGGCATTCGATCCAGGCCCAGCCGCGGCCGCCCTGCTGAAAATCCGCCGGGCGCGGTCCCTGGTGGAACCGCTCCCCGCCGGGATCGCGCCGCGGACCGAGGAGGAAGGGTCGGTCACGCAGGCCACCCTCGCAGCCCTGGTCGATGCCGCCCGACCCGCCGGGTTCAAGGTCGGCGCGACGGGGAGGCGGATGCAGGAATACCTGGGTGTGGATCACCCGATCGCCGGGTTCATGGAGGCCGGCAACGTCCACCAGGCCCGCGCCGATCTGCGCTTCGCCGATTTCATCCACCCTGGGGTGGAGTGCGAGGTCGCCGTGCGCCTGGCGCGCGACATGCCGCCCGGACCCTGCACGCCGGAACAGGCTGCCGCCGCCGTCGGGGACTTCATCGCCGGGATCGAGCTTGTGGAGAACCGCTACGGCGACCTGCAAACCCTGGGCACGCCGACCCTCGTCGCCGACCAGATGTACCACGCCGCCGCCGTGATCGGTGACCAGGGCGGGCTGGACTGGCGATCCCTGCCGACCGGCGCCCTGCGCGGACGCATCGCCATCGACGGCGCCGAGCGGGACCAGGGCATCACGACCGACCTGATGGGGCACCCGATGAACGGCCTCGCCTGGCTGGCCAGTTCCCCCGTGATCGCCGCGTTCGGCGGCATGAAGGCCGGTCAGGTCGTGATGCTCGGCAGCGTCACACCGCCAGTCTGGCTGGACGCACCGGCGACCATCACGGTCACCTTCGATCCGCTGCCGCCGGTCACGCTCCGCCTGGGCTGAGCCTGCGATACACGTCCTGGTTGGTGGACAAAGGGGCGTCTGCTCCTGGTGAATGGCCGCGTGCGGTGAATCGGCCCCAGGATGGGACCGAGGCCGGCACGACGGAAGAACACGCAAAATGCGTTTCCCATTCGCGCTCGCGGCGTTGTTGCTTGGCGCTTGCCTCTCCGGTTCCGTCCCGGCGGCGGCGCGTGATGACGGCGCCATGCCGCATGGTCCGATGGCGGCGCAGGTGCGGGTCTGCTTCGTGCCAGCGCAGCAATGCGATGCTCCGATCGCCGCCGCCATCCACGCGGCCCGTCAGTCCATACGCGTTCAGGCCTATGGGTTCACCGCCCCCGTCATCCTGGGCGCGCTGGGCGACGCGAAGGAGCGTGGGGTTGATGTGCAGGTGATCCTCGACAAGTCGAACGATCCGTTCAACCGCCGCGACCGGACCGACGACAAGCCGAAACTGGTGGGCGCGCAGTTCACGGCGGCCATGGGCATTCCCACCTGGATCGATCACCGCGTGGCGATCGCCCACAACAAGCTGATCATCATCGACGGCAAGACGGTGATCGGCGGATCCTACAACTTCACGATCTCGGCCGAAGGCCGTAATGCCGAGAACGTGACGTTCATCGACTCGCCAGACGTGGCCAGGCTGTATCTGTCGAACTGGGAGGCGCGGAAGGCAGTCTCCCGTGTCTATATCCCGCCGAGCTCCTTCGACCTGGGCCGTACACCCGCATTGGCGTCGGCCAACACGGGCGCACGGTAGAGCCTTCGTTACGCGGTCGCGCCGCCGTCGACGGGCAGCGATACGCCGGTGATGTAGGACGCTTCGTCGGACAGCAGGAACAGCGCCGCGTTGGCGACTTCTTCCGGACGGGCGAAGCGGCCCATCGGCACTTGGCCGCCACGCTTCTGCACCAGCGTTTCCGCCGTTTCACCGGCCGGCATCTGGCTGTCGGGACGCGCCACGAACACGCGCAGCATGGGCGTATCGACCGGGCCCGGGCACACCGCGTTCACGCGGATTTTTTCCTTGGCGTAGCGCTTGGACAGGCCGTGCACCAGGCCGACGATGCCGAACTTGGCGATGTTGTAGACCGGGCTGAACTGAGAACCGGTCAGGCCGGATGTCGAGGCCGTATACAGCAGCGATCCGCCGCCACGGGCGCGCATTTCCGGCAGCGCGGCGACCGTCGTCACCATCACCGTGCGCACGTTCAGGTTCATCGCCAGATCGTAATCGGCCCAGTCCAGTCCCTCGATCGCCGCCGGGCCGGGATGGCCGACATGGTTCCATACGAAATCGAGACCGCCATAGGCGCGTACCGTGTCGCGCACGATGTTGCGGGCGAACGCGTCGTCGGTCAGA
Source organism: Acetobacteraceae bacterium UBA6159 (assembly GCA_002422345.1). Taxonomy (GTDB): domain Bacteria; phylum Pseudomonadota; class Alphaproteobacteria; order Acetobacterales; family Acetobacteraceae; genus Rhodopila. The sequence goes on along the minus strand of DIUL01000168.1, from coordinate 28,094 downwards.
TCGCCCGAGATCGCCATCGCCGTGCCGCCCGCGGCGGTGATTTCCTTGACCACTTCGGCCGCGGCATCGGCGTTCAGGTCGACGACGGCGACCGAGGCGCCTTCCTTGGCGAACCGGATCGCGCCGGCGCGTCCCATGCCCGATCCGGCGGCGGTGACGATGCCGATCTTGTTCTGCATACGCATGGTTGTTTCCTCTGTTCTTTAGCGGCTCTTCAGCCAGTCCATCATGATGTGGTTGAAGGTTTCGGGATGCTCGACATTGGGGAAATGCCGAGCGGCGGCGATTTGCTCGTAACGACCGCCGGGCACGAGTTCAGCGATGCGGCGATTGGCTTCGGGCGGCGTGCCGGCGTCATCTGCGCCGCAGACCACGAGGACGGGCAGCTTCAGGGACGGCAGTTGCGGAACGAAATCATAGTTCCGGATCGCATCGATGCAGCCGATGTAGCCGGCGGGGGTGGTGCCGGCGATGGTGTCGCGGATCTGCTTGTAGCGGTTGGGGCGGGAGGACTTGACCGCGTCCGTCAGCCAGCGTTCCACGGTGCCATCGGCGATTCCGGCCAGCGATCCGGCGTCGCGCACGGCTTTCTGCCGTTCTTCCCACACCGTCTGCGGACCGGGCGGGGTTTGCGGCATGGTGTCGCACCACATGGCGGACAGCAGGCGGCTACCGTGCTCGATCGCGAAGGCCTGGCCGATCATGCCGCCGATCGACAGGCCTATGTAGTGGACCTTGTCCATCTTCAGGGCATCAAGGACCGTTGCCACGTCGCCGGCCAGTTGGCTCATGGAGTAGGGACCGGCGACGGGGCCGCTGCCGCCGTGTCCACGCATGTCGATACGCAGCACGCGGAAGCCGCCGGCCAGGAGCGCCGGGACCTGTTCGGCCCACATGCCGCCATCCGAGGCCAGGGAGTGTGTCATGCAGACGACCGGAGCGGCATCGGGGCCGACCAGGTCATAGGCGATGTTGCGTCCGTTCAGGGGCAGCAGCATGGGGTTTCCTCACTTGTTTCGATGCGGTCCACTCTCCCCCTGACGGAGGAGAGTGGTTTCAGACGATCACACCGCCATCGGCAGTGATTCGTCCTTCGACCATTCCGACAAGGACGCGTCGTAGACCTTGACGTTTGTATGGCCAAGCATGACCAGCGCGAGGGCATCGGCGGTTGCGGCGATGCCTCCGCCACAATAGGCGATCACCGGCCGGTCCATCGCGCCCGCGGCGGCGAGTTTCGCGCGCAGCTCATCGGCCGGCAGGAAGGCGTTGGTTGCCGGGTCGATCAGATGCCCGGCCGGAACGGCGACGCTGCCAGGGATTTGTCCGGGCCGGCCATAGGTGGTGCCGGCGTATTGCGCGGGCATCAGCGCGTTCAGGGTGCAGATCGCGCCGTTGCCCATCGCGGCCACGACTTCTTCCCGGTCCGCCATCAGGTCGCGTTCGAACTGAACGCTGAACGATCCGGCGGCGCGGGTGGGGCTGGGGCCAGTCTCGGACGGGCGGCCTTCCTTGGACCATTTCTGCCAACCGCCATTCAGCACGGCGGCGTTGTCATGCCCGAACGACCGCAGCAGCCACCAGACGCGTGTTGCCCACCAGGGATTGGCGGTGCTGTAGGTAATGACGCGCGTATTGTTCGACACACCGAACCGGCGCATGGCGGCGGCGAAGGCGGCGGCATCGGGACGCATGAAGTTGGTTTTCGTGCCCTGGGCTGACACGTCCTTCTGCACGTCGCAGAACTGCGCGCCCTTCACATGGCCCTTTTCGTAATCGGCCAGTCCCGGATCGATCTTGTAGGGGCCCGAGGGTTGGATACGCAGATGCACCGTGCAGTCCAGCACCACCACATCCGGGTTGGACAGGTTCTGTTCGAGCCAATCGGTCTCGACCAGGAATTGCGGATGAACGAAGCTCATGGATCAGTGCCCCGGCGCGAGTTCAGCGAGTTCGATGACGCAGTTGCCGGTCGAGGACGGATCGAGGAACACGATCTTCGATCCCCCGTGTCCGGTCTTCCACGTCTCACTCTGCAGCTTGACGTTCTTCGCCTTCAGTTCGGCGATGGCTTCCTCGATGTTTTCGACCTCGAAGCAGATGTGGAACAGGCCGGTGCCTTTCTGGTCGATCCACTTGGTGACGCCGGACTCGGGGCCTTGGCCTTCCAGCAGTTCGATGTAGGTCTCACCAACGGGCAGCATGGCGAGGCGGGTCTGGCCGATCTGTTCCTCGTATTCGAGCTCCAGGCCGAATGTGTCGCGCATCAGGCCGAGGGATTCCTTGATGGAGTCGACGGCGATGGCGATGTGCTCGACGCGCTTGATTTTCATGTCGGTTCCTCCGGTGGGGGCTAGGTCAGGCAGTGTGCTGGTATTGCGCCCCGACACAAGGCCGGGGCACCCGAGTCAGGAAATCGTCACGCCGCTGTCGACGGGGTAGACGTGGCCGGTGACCATGCGGGATTCGTCAGAGGCCAGGAACACGGCCATGTTGGCGATGTCCTCCGGTTCGATAAGCCCGACCAGATGCGACTGCGCCAGCTTGTCCAGCGCCGGGTTGCCGGCGACCAGGGCACGCACGCGGGCGGTCATGGTGGCGGACGGAGCGATGGCGTTCACCCGCACCTTGGATGGCGCGAACTCCACGGCCATGGACCGGGTCATCGACGCCACGCCGCCCTTGGCCGCCGTGTAGCAATCGCGGCCGGGGATCCCCATCAGCGCCACGTTCGACGACATGTTGATCACCGACCCACCACCGGAGGCGATGATCGCCGGAATACCGAAGCGGCAGCCCAGGAACGTGCCGAACAGATCCAGCTTGATGACCCGCCAGAATTCCTCGATCGGCGCGTCGACCACCGTGCTGTCGATGTTGGTCGATCCGCCGGCGTTGTTGTGCAGGACATGCAGGGCACCGAACTCGGCGACGGCGCGGTCGACGGCGGCCTTCATGCTCTCGGGTTCGGTCACGTCCGTGACGACGGAAATCGCGCGTCCACCGGCCTGGTGGACAAGCTGGGCGGTCTGTTCACCAGCCGAAGCGTTCAGTTCGGCCACGACCACGCTCGCACCTTCCCGTGCCATGGCCTGCGCCGTTGCGCGCCCAATGCCGGTGCCGGCCCCGGTGATCAGCGCGACCTTGCCTTGCAGACGTCCCATTGCGTTCTCTCCACCCTTGCTGCCGGCTGTTTTGATCCGCCCCCGACCGGCAGGCAAGACCATCGCCGCCATTGTCCCGGGCCGCGTCCCTGCGCTAGCGTTCAGGAAACCAAGGCAGGAGAACAGTCCATGTCGATCACCGTCAAACAACTGCACCCCCATTTCATGGGAGAGATCGGCGGCGTCGACCTGCGCCAGCCGCTCGACAAGGAAACCGTCGCCGCGTTGCAGGCCGCGATCGACAAGCATGGCGTCCTGGTCTTCCACGACCAGCACATCGACGACGCGCAACAGCAGGCCTTCAGCCGCAATTTCGGAGAGCTGGAGAGCACCGTCCGCGCCTACCGCAAGGATTTCGTGCCGCGGCTTGACGTCTACATGGCCGACATCTCCAACCTCGATGAGAACAACAAGCTGCTGTCTGGCAATGACCGCCGTCGCCTGAACGCGCTCGGCAACCGGCTGTGGCACTCCGACAGCAGCTTCAAGCGCGTTCCGGCCCGGTATTCGCTGCTGTCCGCGCGGATCATCCCAAGCTGGGGCGGGGAAACCCAGTTCGCCGACATGCGTGCGGCCTGGGACGCGTTGCCCGACCGGATGAAGGCCCGGATCGAGGGCATGGTCTGCGAGCACACGCAGATTTTCTCCCGCGGGAAGATCGGGTTCACCGACTGGGCGAAGGAGGAACTCGACAAGATGGCCCCGGTGCCGCAACTGATGGTGCGGACGCATCCGGGCTCCGGCCGGAAGTCCATCTACCTGTCGTCCCACGCCGGCCGCATCCGCGGGATGGAGGAGCCGGAAGCGCGCATGCTGCTGCTGGACCTGAGCGAGTTCGCCACCCAGCCGCAGTTTGTCTATACACACACCTGGAAGGTGGGCGACCTGGTGATGTGGGACAACCGCTGCACCATGCACCGCGCCCGCGAGTATGACGAAACCGAGGTCCGTGACATGCATCGCACCACGGTCTCCGACGGCGTTCCGACCGTGCCGATCACGGCCGAGGAACGCGAGACCGTGGTCGCCTAGTGGCCGGGGCGAGCCTGGTGGGGGAAGGCCCCGCCCGTGTCCTCCGGGGCGCGATTGCCCTGGCCTTTGCCTTGCTCGCCCTGCTTCTGCCGAACCTTGCGAAGGCGGCCTGCACGCCCGTCGCGTCACTCAAACCGCATTTGTGGCGCGCGTCGACGGCTGATCCATCCCTGGCCATCACGTTCCTGGGCCATGCCAGCTTCATGATCGAGACGCCGGCCGGCGTGCGCGCCGTCACGGACTACAGCGGACAATTCGGCCCCGCCGAACCGCCGGACATCGTCACGATGAACCGCGCGCACGGGATGCATCACACACTGTCACCCGATCCGCGCATTCCCCATCCCCTGCGAGGGTGGCAGGACGGCGCCGACCCGCCGCGCCACAACCTGCTGCTGCGCGACATGCGGGTGACCAACCTGCCCACCAACATCCGTGATTTCGGCGGCGGCACGATGGTCAACGGCAACTCGGTCTTCATCTTCGAGAGTGCCGGCCTCTGCATCGCCCATCTCGGCCATCTGCATCATCTGCTGCTGCCGGCCGATCTGGATGCCCTTGGGCGCATCGACGTGCTGATGATCATGGTGGATGGCGGTTATTCCCTCGGCCATCGCGACGCCGTGTCGCTGATCGAGCAGATCCACCCGCGACTGGTCCTGCCGATGCATTATTTCTCGGAGTACAATCTGGCGCGTTTCCTGTCCCTAATGCGGGAGCAGAACTACGCGATCGAACTCAGCGACAAACGGACGATCGAGGTCTCGCGAAGCACGCTGCCCATTCAGCCAACCGTGATCGCGCTACCCGGGCCTCACTGACCCGCTATCTTGCTCGGCTGACCGTATAGTCGGCGACGGCCATCAGGGCGGACCGGATCGGGCTGTCAGGGAAGGGCGCCAGAGCCGCCTTTGCTTCATCCGCGAAGCGCGCCGCCCGCAGCAGGGTCGCGCCGATCGCGTCGTGGCTGGCCATCAGGCGCATCGCGGTTTCCAGGTCGTCGTCGGTCTGCTCCGACTGCTCGATCGTGCGTTCCCAGAACGTCCGTTCCGTCGCGTCGCCCAGGTGGTAGGCGACCAGGACGGGCAGGGTGATTTTCCCCTCCCGGAAGTCATCGCCGACGGTCTTGCCCAGCGTGGCCTGATCGGCGGCATAGTCCAGAGCATCGTCGACAAGCTGGAAGGCGATCCCCAGTTTCATGCCGTAGTCGGACAGGGCGTCTTCCTCGGGCAGCGGCCGGTCGGCCACCACGGCGCCCACCTGGCAGGCGGCGGCGAACAGCGCGGCGGTCTTGCCCTTGACGACTTCGAGGTATTTTTCCTCGGTCGTGCCCAGGTCGTTCTGCGTCGCGAGTTGCAGCACCTCGCCCTCGGCGATCGTGGCGGCGGCCTTGGACAGGATTCGCAGCACGTCCAGCGACCCGTCTTCCACCATCAACTGGAAGGCGCGGGCGAACAGGAAATCCCCGACCAGGACCGACGCCTTGTTGCCGAAGACTGCGTTGGCGGACGCAAGGCCGCGCCGAAGCTGGCTTTCGTCGACCACGTCGTCATGCAGCAGGGTGGCGGTGTGGATGAACTCCACGCAGGCGGCGAGTTCGACGTGCCGCTGCCCGCCCGTGTAGCCGCACAGCCGAGCGGCGGCGAGGGTGAGGAGAGGGCGGAGCCGTTTGCCGCCGGCGGCGACGATATGGGCCGCGAGTTGTGGGATCAGCGCGACCGGACTGTCCATCCGCGCGACGATCGAGTGATTGCACGCCGTCAGGTCGTCATCCACGAGCCGGACGAGCGTTGTCAGCGCGTCCTCGTGGTCGCGCACCCGATCCCCGGGTCCGAACGCCATACCTGGGGTTGAGGAAGTGGCGACGACGCCCAATGGGCTCTCCCGACCGTCTGTCCGTGAAACGCGCCGCACCTTATCGGCGCATCTGAAAACGGGTCAAGGAGACACCTGACCGGACTCTGGGTGGCGAAACCTTCACTTGCAACCGGGCGGTGGATCGGTCATATCGCCCACCGCCATGGTCCGGGTCCTCCGGGCCGGGGCAAATTCGCACGCGGGGTCCCTTCCCTGTCTCTCAAGGACAGGTCCGGTGTCGGCAACGACAACCCCCGCGGAGGTTCAACCGGACGATTGGAAAGGAACTCGCCGATGGCGATGCCCGATTTTACCCTGCGTCAGCTTCTGGAAGCCGGCGTTCACTTTGGTCACCACACCCGCCGCTGGAACCCGCGCATGGCGCCGTTCCTGTATGGTGTGCGCAATCAGGTCCACATCATCGACCTGCAGCAGACCGTCCCGATGCTGGACCGCGCCCTGCGCGCCGTCCGTGACGTGACCGCCGCCGGTGGCCGCGTTCTGTTCGTCGGCACCAAGCGCGCCGCGGCCGAGCATGTGGCCGACGCCGCCCGCCGCTGCGGCCAGTACTACATCAACCACCGCTGGCTCGGCGGCACGCTGACGAACTGGAAGACCATCACCGGTTCGATCAAGCGCCTGCGCCAGATCGAGGAAATGCTGGGCGGCGACATCCAGGGCCTGACGAAGAAAGAGGTTCTGGACATCACCCGCGACCGCGACAAGCTCGATCGCGCGCTGGGCGGCATCAAGGACATGGGCGGCCTGCCGGACATCCTGTTCATCATCGACACCAACAAGGAAAAGCTCGCGGTTGAAGAAGCCGTGAAGCTGGGCATTCCGGTTGTGGCCGTGCTGGACAGCAACTCCGACCCTGCCGGCGTGACCTATCCGATCCCGGGCAACGACGACGCGATCCGCGCGATCACGATGTACTGCGACCTGGTGGCCGGCGCCGTGCTGGACGGCATCAGCGCCGAAATGGCGGTGTCCGGTATCGACATCGGCGCGGCCGAGGACCTGCCGCTTGAGGCTCTGCCGGACGTCGAAGCCGAGATCGTCCCGGCCGAAGCCGCTGCCCCCGCCGCCACTGCCTGATCATAGCTGGGAGACCGACCATGGCTGCGATCACCGCTGCCCTTGTTAAGGACCTGCGCGAGAAGACCGGCGCGGGCATGATGGACTGCAAGAAGGCGCTGACCGAGACCGACGGCGACATCGAAGTCGCCATCGACTGGCTGCGCAAGAAGGGTCTTGCCGCCGCCGCGAAGAAGTCCGGCCGCGTCGCCGCCGAAGGGCTGGTGGGCGTCGCCTCCGCCCCAGGCAAGGCCGCCGTGGTCGAGGTGAACGCCGAGACCGACTTCGTTGCCCGCAACGAGACGTTCCAGGCCTTCGTGGAAACCGTCGCGAAGATCGCGCTGGAGGTCGGCGACAACCTCGACGCCATCAACGCCGCGGCGTTCCCGGGTTCTGGCCGGACCGTGGCCGAGGAACTGACTCACATGATCGCCACGATCGGTGAGAACATGAACCTCCGTCGCGCCAAGATGCTCACCGTGCCGCAGGGCGTGGTCGCGACCTATATGCACGGCGCGCTGAAGCCTGGCCTCGGCAAGATCGGCGTTCTGGCGGCGGTTGCCGGCCCCGGAGAGATCGCGGCGCTGGAAACCCTCGGTCGCCAGGTCGGCATGCATGTCGCTGCCGCTCGGCCTGAGGCATTGGACATTGACGCCGTCGATTCCTCCTCCCTGGAGCGGGAAAAGGCCGTGCTGACCGAGCAGGCCCGTGCCTCCGGCAAGCCCGAGAACATCATCGAAAAGATGGTCGAAGGCCGCATCCGGAAGTACTACGAGGAAGTGGTCCTGCTGGAGCAGGTCTGGGTGCATGACGGTGAAACCCGCGTGCGTGCCGTCGCCAAGAAGTCCGGCGTGGCCCTCACCGGCTTTGCCCGCTTCCAGCTTGGCGAAGGCATCGAGAAGCCCAAGGACGACTTCGCCGCCGAGGTCGCCGCCACCGCGGGCGTCTGAATCCGTTTTCCTCCCCGGGGCTTCCCTGGGGAGGGGAACCTTCCCGCCTTGCCAACGACGAACCTTGTTCCCAGACGACCGCCCCATTAGGGTGCCGCCGAATCCAGACCGCCCACGGGAACCACAATGTCGCAGACTCCGGTCTACCAGCGCGTGATGCTGAAACTGTCCGGTGAGGCGTTGATGGGCCGTCGGGACTACGGCCTCGACACCGAAATGATCGGCACTATCGCCCAGGATATCCGCGCCGTCGTGGAAATGGGCGCGCAGGTCTGCGTCGTGATCGGCGGCGGCAACATCTTTCGTGGCGTCTCGGCGGCAGCCTCCGGGATGGACCGCTCGCAGGCCGACTACATGGGCATGTTGGCGACCGTCATGAACGCCCTCGCCATGCAGGCCGCGCTCGAAAAGGCCGGCGTCGCGACCCGTGTCCAATCCGCGATTCCCATGGCCAGCGTGTGTGAGCCCTATATTCGCCGTCGCGCCGAACGGCACATGGAAAAGGGGCGGGTGGTGATCTTCGCGGCGGGGACCGGCAATCCGTTCTTCACGACCGATACCGCCGCCGCCCTGCGCGCTGTCGAAATGCGCTGCAACGCCTTGCTCAAGGGCACCCAGGTCGATGGCGTCTACTCCGCCGATCCCCGCAAGAACAACGAGGCTCGGCGGTACGATCAGTTGACCTACCTCGATGTGCTGGCCAACGATCTGGCCGTGATGGACGCGGCCGCGATCTCGCTCGCGCGGGAAAACAAGCTGCCGATCATCGTTTTCAATATCCACGCTCCGGGGGCCTTCGCGCAGGTTATGCGCGGTGAAGGCCTGTTCACCCGGATTTCCGAACAGTGACCGCTTTCGGGGAGGCACCGACATGGCCGCCGATCTCAACACGCTGAAACAGGACCTGACGCGCCGAATGGACGGCGCGATCGACACGTTGAAGCGCGAATTCAACGGATTACGCACCGGGCGGGCCCATCCTGGCCTGCTCGAACCCGTGCGCGTATCCGCTTATGGCAGCGAAATGCCGCTGAATCAGGTGGGCTCCATTGGCGCACCCGAGCCGCGGATGCTGACCGTGCAGGTGTGGGACAAGTCGATGATCGGCGCCGTCGAAAAGGCGATCCGTGATTCCGGCCTGGGCCTGAACCCGGCCGCCGACGGCATGGTCGTGCGCGTGCCGATCCCGCAGTTGACGACGGATCGCCGCAACGAACTGGTCAAGACCGCGCATAAGTATGCCGAGGGCACGCGCGTCGCGGTCCGTGGCGTGCGCCGCGACGGGATGGAGCAGATCAAGGCGCAGGAAAAGAAGCACACGATCGGAGAGGACGTGGCCAAGACCTGGTCCGATGAGGTGCAGAAACTGACCGACCAGTACATCAAGAAAATCGATGAGACGCTGGCCGAGAAGGAAAAGGACATCAAGCAGGTCTGATTCCGGAACCCGGCCGTGGCGGCAACCGCTCAACCCGTTGAACCGACCCCGGCCGATAAAAAGGCGGCGCCCGACTGCGCGCCGCCTGTTCACGTCGCGATCATCATGGATGGCAACGGCCGCTGGGCCTCGGCCCGGCATCTGCCCCGCATCGCCGGCCATCGCGAAGGCGCCCGCGCCGTCCGCCGCACGATCGAAGCCGCGATCCAGAATGGCGTCGGCTGGCTTACACTCTATGCCTTCAGCAGCGAAAACTGGCGCCGCCCGCGGACCGAGGTGCTGGATCTGACCGGCCTGCTGCGCCAGTACCTGCGCAGTGAGATCGCCGAACTCAAGGCCAATGGCGTGCGGGTCCGGATCATCGGCGATCCGGAGCGATTCGATCCCGATATCCAGCGCGACCTGGCCGCCGCCGAACGGGATACCGCCCATAACGACCGGCTGAACCTCACCGTCGCCCTGTCGTATGGCGCGCGCGGAGAGATCGTGCGGGCCGCCCGTGCCATCGCGGAAGCCGCCAAGGCCGGCCAACTCGATCCCGACACGCTGGACGAGGCCGGATTCGCCCGCTTCCTGGCCACGGCTGATATGCCGGACCCGGACCTCGTGATCCGCACATCCGGCGAGCAGCGGCTGTCGAATTTCCTGCTGTGGCAGGCGGCCTATGCCGAGTTCGTGTTCATGGACGTGCTGTGGCCCGACTTCGGCGAAGCCCATTTCGCCGCCGCGTTGCGCGAGTATGCCGGGCGGGAGCGTCGGTTCGGTGCCCGCCCTGGCTGAGACACCCCGTCGCTGGACCGACCTGCGCATGCGGGTCCTGTCGGCCGCCGTGCTGGGCCCCGCCGTCCTGGCCTGCGTCTGGTTTGGCGGCCTGCCATTCCTGGCCCTGGCAATCGCTGCGACCGCCGGCCTGGCGGTGGAGTGGGCGCGCCTGTGCGGCCTGCGCGACGGAGACCGCCCGACCTGGGCCCTGGTCGCCGGCACCATGATCGCCGTGACTCTCGCCGGCATCGACCAACCCTTGGCATCCGTCCTGGTTCTGGCCGTGACTGTCCCGGTCGTGGCCTTGCTCGCCGGCTCGGGCCGGCTGATGCCGTTGCTGCTGGGGGTTCCCTATGTCGGACTCGGCATGGCGGCGCTCGCCTGGCTGCGGGAAGACGCCGAAGCGGGACGCGCCGAACTTCTGTTCCTGATGCTGCTGGTCTGGGCGAGCGATATCGGCGCCTACATGACCGGACGGATGCTGGGCGGCCCCAAGCTCGCGCCGTCGATTTCGCCCAACAAGACGTTGTCCGGCGCGCTGGGCGGGCTGGTGACGGCGGTCGGCGTGGCGCTGCTGGTTTCCTATATCGTGCAACCGCCTGGTTCGGTCGCGCGGACCATTCTGCTGGCCGCGATCTTGGGAATCGTCGCGCAGGCCGGCGATCTTTTTGAAAGCGCGATCAAGCGGCAGGTGGGCGCCAAGGACTCGGGGCACCTGATTCCCGGTCATGGTGGGTTGCTGGATCGCCTGGATGCGTTGCTGGCCGCGGCGCCCATCGCGGCTCTGCTGGCGTTGGCCTCGGGTCGGGGAGTAGTGTTTTGGGAATGACGCCCTCATCACCCTCGGCGGACGCGCCGCGCACTGTCACCATCCTTGGCTGCACCGGCAGCGTCGGGACGCAAACGATCGATCTTCTGCTGGCCCAGCCGGACCGCTACCGGGTCAAGGCGCTCGTCGCCGGCAGCAAGATCGAGCTTCTGGCCCAGCAGGCCCGCCAGTTGCGGGCGGAGCGTGCGGTCGTCGCCAACCCCGATTGCTACCAGGGCCTGAAGGACGCGCTGGCCGGCACGGGAATCGAAGTCGCCGCAGGCCTGGACGCGGTGGTCGATGCTGCGGCGATGCCGGCCGACTGGACAATGGCGGCGATCACCGGCGCCGCCGGCCTCGCCTCTACCCTGGCGGCGATCAGGCGCGGCAAGGCCGTTGCCCTCGCCAACAAGGAAGCCCTGGTCTGCGCCGGAGAGGTGATGCTGCGGGCCGTGCGGGAGGCCGGCGCCACGCTGCTGCCCGTCGATTCGGAACATAACGCCATCTTCCAATCGATGGCCGACGGGAATCGGGGCGCGATCGAGCAGATCATCCTGACCGCATCCGGTGGCCCGTTCCGCCTGTTCACGCTGGAAGAAATGGCCCGCGTGAAGCCGGAGGCCGCGCTGCGTCATCCGATCTGGTCGATGGGGCCGAAGATCACCATCGACTCGGCCACGATGTTCAACAAAGGGCTGGAGGTCATCGAGGCCGCGCGCCTGTTCGACCTCGATGAATCGGCGATTGGCGTGCTGATCCATCCGCAGTCCGTGATCCACGGCATGGTCTGCTACCAGGACGGCTCCGTCCTCGCGCAGCTCGGCTCTCCCGACATGCGGATTCCCATTTCGCACACCCTCGCGTGGCCCGCCCGCATGCCCACGAGTTCCAAACGCCTCAACCTCGCCGAGGTCGCGCGTCTGGAATTCGCCGAACCCGATCTGCTCCAGTTCCCCGCTTTGCGCCTGGCGCGGGAGGCATTGAAAGCAGGGGGCGGAACCCCAGCTATCCTGAATGCGGCGAATGAAGTCGCGGTCGACAGCTTCCTGAAAGGGAAGATCGGTTTCCTCGATATCGCGGGCACGGTTGAACGTGTGCTGGAAAAGCTAGGGACGCCGCCTGCCGACTCGCTTGAAGCCGTGATTGAACTCGATGCTACCGCGCGCCGTACCGCCCATGGCCTGACTCAGGCTGTGGCCGCCTGACACCGGAGATTATTGCCACCGTGTTGTCTGCTTTTCCCGATCTGCTTCGCACCGTCCTGGCCTTTGTCGTCGTCCTGGGCGTTTTGGTTTTCATCCACGAACTCGGCCACTACCTCGCGGCGCGTTGGCGCGGCGTGCATGTGGAGGCGTTCTCGGTCGGCTTCGGCCGAGCGCTGACGCAATGGACGGATAGAAGGGGGACGGTGTGGAAGGTGGCGTGGCTGCCGCTGGGCGGCTATGTCAAGCTGCATGGGCAGGAGCGTCCGCAGGACGTCTCGCCCGAGGTGCGCGCCAGTTGGCTGCCAGGCCAGACCTTCCACGACAAATCCGTCGGATCGCGGGCGATCATCGTCGCCGCTGGCCCGATCGCGAATTTCCTGCTGGCCATGGTCCTGTTCGCCATCCTGTTCATGGTCAGCGGCCGGCCCGTGACCGTGCCGGTTGTGGGCGAGGTGCTGCCTGACGGTGCCGCCGCGCGTGGCGGCATGGTTGCCGACGACCGCATCCAGTTCATCAATGGCGAGGAGATCGTCACGTTCGAGGACGTGCAGCGAATCGTCTCCGCCAATCCGGCCACCCGGCTTTCCATCACCGTCGAGCGTGACGGCGGGCCGAAGGAACTCTCGGTCCTGACGGATTCCCGTGAATCGAACGGGCGCAAGGTTGGTCTGCTGGGCATCCGTGGCGGCAAGGTCGAGTATCAGGCCCTGGGTCCGATCGACGCCCTGATTGGCGGGATCACGCAGACCTGGCGGGTGACGATGGACACGTTGTCCGGCGTCGGCCAGATGATCACCGGCAGCCGCGGCACCGAGGAGTTGGGCGGCCCGCTCCGGATCGCCCAGCTATCCGGCCAGGTTGCCAGCATCGGCCTAGCCAGCATGATCTCCTTCATTGCCGTGCTGTCGGTAAACCTCGGTCTTATCAACCTGTTTCCTATCCCCGTGCTGGATGGCGGCCACCTTGTGTTCTATCTGGCGGAGGCGATTCGCGGTCGCCCGCTGTCCATGCGGGCGCAGGAATATGGCTTCCGCGCGGGCATCGCGGTGCTTGGTGGGCTGTTTGTCTTTGCCACTTGGAACGACCTGACGCAGATCGGTTTGTTCCGCTGGGTCGCCGGCCTGATTGGCTGATCGGCGGGGCGGCGGGCAATCGCCTCTTGCTCTTGGCGCGTGGCTGCGTCATCTGGCGTGAGCCGGACGGCGCGGGTAAGGTCCACCTCCCGCACTTCGTACGGCTCCGCCGGACGCAGCCGCCGCTCGGCGCGGGAATAGGGAGTCCAGCCGTTTGATGCCGATACGCGCCGTTCGCCTTCTCGCGGGATCCCTGGTCGCCGCTCTTGTCCTTTTCCCGGCGGTCGCGCAGCGGTCACCCGCGCCGCGAGCCGCACCGGCCGCGGCAGCGGGCGGTGCGGTGCAGTCGATCAAGGTCGAGGGTAGCCAGCGAATCGAGGAAGGCACCATTCGGTCCTACATGCTGATCCAGGCAGGGGACCGTTTCGACCAGGACCGCATCGACCGCAGCTTGAAGACGCTCTATGCGACCGGCCTGTTCCAGGACGTGCAGATGCTGCGCTCGGGCGACACGCTGATCGTGCGGGTCGTTGAGAATCCGCTGGTCAACCGGGTTGCGTTCGAGGGCAACAAGAAGCTGACCGACGAACAGTTGCGGCCCGAGGTGCAGGTGCGTCCGCGCGCGGTGTTCACCCCCGCGACGGCCGAGATCGATCGGAAGCGAATCCTCGATCTGTATGCCCAGCGCGGCCATTACGACGCCTCGGTCGATCCGCAGATCATCCGGCTGGATCAGAACCGCGTCGACGTCGTGTTCCAGATCAACGACGGCACGTCCACGCTGGTCAGCAAGATCGCGATGGTCGGCAACAAGGCGTTCAGCGAAAGCCGCCTGACCGAGGTGATCAGCAGCCGCGAGGAGCGGTGGTGGAAATTCCTGTCCACGTCGGACCAGTACGACCCCGAACGGCTGAATTTCGATCGCGAGCTGCTGCGCCGGTTCTATCTGAAGAATGGCTACGCGGACGTCCAGATCAGCGACCCGACTGCCGAACTGTCCCCCGACCGCAAGGCCTTCTTCGTCACCTTCAACATCAAGGAAGGTGAGCGGTACCGCCTGGGCAAGATCAGCGCGACATCGCAGCTTCGGAACCTCAGCTCCGACGACGTCATCCCGCTGATTCCCTTCAAGGAGGGGGATTGGTACGACGGCGACGCGGTCGGCAAGGCCGCCGATTCGATCGAGGAGCAGATCCACAACCGCGGCTATGCGTTCGTCGAGGTGAAGCCTCGTGTCGTCCGCGATGCCGCCAAGCGTGAAATTTCGATCACCTACGAAGTCGGCGAAGGCCCGCGGGTTTATGTCGAGCGGATCGACATTTCGGGCAACCTCCGCACCAAGGACAAGGTCGTCCGCCGGGAGTTCCGTATCGCCGAGGGTGACGCGTTCAACGCCGAGGCGATCCGCCGGACGCGTTCGCGCCTGATGGACCTCGGCTACTTCACGAATGTCGACATCAACACCGGGCCCGGGTCCTCTCCCGACAAGGCGGTCATCCAGACCAACATCACCGAGCGTGCGACGGGTGAACTGACCCTGGGTGGCGGTTACTCGACGGACGCCGGGCCGCTGCTCGATCTCGGGTTGGCCGAACGCAACATGATCGGCACCGGGATCAACGCCTCGATCCGCGGCGTGCTGGCCGAGAAGCGGAGTTCGGTGAACCTCTCGATCACCGATCCGTACTTCTTGGATCGTAACCTCGTCGCCGGCTTCGACGCGTTCCTGATCCAGACGAACTTCCTGGGCACGCAGCCCTATGACGAAAAGCGCGTCGGTTTCGCGCTGCGCGCCGGCTATGACTTCAATGAGAATCTCCGGCAGGTCTGGAGCTACTCCCTGGTCAACCGCGATGTGTTCAACATCAGCGCCGCCGCCAGCCCGTTCATCCTCAACGAAGCCGGCACGACCCTGCTGTCGCAGATCAGCCAGGTCCTGACGTTCGACTATCGCGACAGCCGCATCGCGCCGCGCAATGGCTTCATCGTTGAACTCGGCACCGATTTCGCCGGGCTTGGCGGCGACGTGGCGTTCATCCGCACGAACGTGAGCGCGGCCTATTACTACTCGCTCGAGAAATACCTGGGCCATCAGGACTGGGGCATCAAGGTCGGCGCCGGTGCCGGTTACCTCGCGTCCATCAGCAGCAAGGAGCGGATCATCGACCGCTTCTTCCTGGGCGGCGAAAACCTGCGCGGCTTCCAGATCGGTGGCGCCGGTCCGCACGACATGGTCACGGGCGACCCCCTGGGTGGCCGCGTGATGTGGACGCAGACGACGGAACTGCGGTTTCCGCTGCCGGTCCCCGCGGACCTTGGCTTGACCGGACGCGCATTCGTTGATGTCGGCTCGCTGAGCGATGCGAGCTTCAACAACGCGAATTCCTGCGTGTATGCAAACGGCACGACCTGCCAGATCGCGCAGTCGGCCACGCCGCGGGTTGGCGCCGGCCTGGGCGTTTCCTGGCGCACGCAGTTCGGCCTGATCAACATCGACGTCACCCCGTTCGTGGTGAAGCAGGCTTACGATCAGACCCAGGTTTTCCGATTCGGCTTTGGCACGAGGTTCTAGTGGCTCCTATTCGATCATCCGCTGCCATCGCGATCGCGGCCCTTGCCGCGGCGTTGCTCGCACAGCCTGTCTCCGCGCAACAGCAATCCAACCCGGGCTGGTTCGTGCCCGGGCAGGGTCAGCCGCCGCGCGCGCAGCCCCAGGCCCAGCCGCGTCCTGCCGCCCCGCAGCCGCAGGCGCAACCGGCCGGGGATGCCGGCATGGCCGATCCGGGCGCGGAAGGCGCTCCGCCGATTTCGCCGCAGCAGTTGCAGGTGATGCTCCCGCCGGCGCCCGAAGTTCCCCCGATCCCCAAGGGTGCGCCGCCCCCGGCGGCCGTCATCGGCGTCCTGTCCGTGCCGGACGTGCTGCGGATTTCCAGTGCCTATCAGCAGGCCGACAAGGAACTCGGGATTCGCCGCCAGAAGCTGAACGAGGACGCGCAGAAGGAGCAGATTGCCCTGCGGGACCTCGGGCAGGCCTTTGCATCCCAGCGCGCCAAGCTCACGCCTGACCAGATCCGCGCGAAGGAGCGTGAGTACCAGAACCGCATCAACGAATCCCGTCGCAAGTTCGGTGACCGGGAGCGGATCATCCGCGAAGCCGGCCAGTACGTGATGGCGCAGATCGACCGCATGCTGGAAATCATCGCCCATCAGGTCGCGACCTCGCGCGGCGTGAACGTGGTGCTGAACCGGGCGCAGCTTCTGGGCACGACCCCGGAGTTCGACCTGACTCCCCAGGTGGTTGAGGTTCTGAACCAGGTGCTGCCGACCGTCGTGATCCCGCCGGATGGCGTCTCTCCGCTGGCCATGGCGCAGAAGCTCAGCGAGTCGCCGAAGCCCGAGGCGACTCCCGCGGCCGGTGGCGCGAAGCCGCCGCCGAAGAACTGACCTAGGGACGGGGCGGCGTGGTGGAACGGCCTGCGATTGCGGGCGATCCTCGCTTTTTCCAGCGCAACGGGCCTTTCACGCTCGCCGCCGTCGTGGATGCGGCGCGCGCGGAGGCGCCGCCACGGCGTCTGATGCTGACCGGCATCGCGCCGTTGCAGACCGCGATGCCCGATCAGGTGAGCTTCCTGGATAACCGCAAATACGCGACCGCGCTGGATGCGACCCAGGCGGGGGCGGTGATCGTGCACCCCGACATGGCTGATCGTGTGCCGGAAACTGCCGTCGCGATCGTCACGCGGGAGCCGTACCTGGCCTGGGCCAGGGCGGCGGCGCTGTTTTTCCCTCTGCCCGCCGTGTCGCCCGGTGTCCACCCATCGGCCGTCGTGGCCCCGGACGCCATGATCGACCCCAGCGCTGAGATCGGACCGCTGTCGGTGATCGGCGCGGGCGCGGAAATCGGGCCGCGCTGCCGGATCGGTCCGCTGGCCGTGGTGGGCGATGGCGTCATCATGGGCCGCGACTGCCGGATCGGCGCCCACGTCACGATCAGCCACGCGATGATCGGCGATCGGGTGTGCCTGTACCCTGGGGTCCGGGTCGGTCAGGACGGATTTGGATTCGCGGTCGGGGCGGAAGGGTTCATCTCCGTACCCCAGATCGGGCGGGTCATCATCCATGACGATGTCGAAGTCGGGTCCAACACCACGATCGACCGCGGCTCGATGCATGACACCGTGATCGGGGCGGGCACGCGGATCGATAACCTTGTGCAGATCGCCCACAACGTCCGGATCGGACGGGCCTGTGTCATCGTCTCCCAGGTCGGCATCTCCGGCTCCGCTACGCTGGAGGACCAGGTGATGTTCGGCGGTCAGGCAGGGCTGGTCGGCCATGCCCATATTGGCCGGGGCGCGCGGATCGGCGCGCAGGCGGGCGTGATGGGCGACGTGCCGGCGGGGGCCGAATGGGTCGGCAGCCCGGCACAGCCGGCACGCGGGTTCTTCCGGGAACTCGCGACGTTGAAGCGTATGATTCGCGACTATACGGGCGCCAGACGCTCGGGCGGTGACCCGGGACGTGGCGATCCGGAAAAGGGCACCAGGTCAGGTACGGATTGAACGAGATGGATCAGCCAGCAGCATCCCAAACGCCCCAGGACGCCGGCCAGGACCGGGACGTCCTCGACATCCAGCAGATCATGCAGGCGATCCCGCATCGCTATCCGTTCCTGCTGATCGACCGGGTGGTGGAGGTGAAGAAGAACGTCTCGGCGGTCGGGGTGAAGAATGTCTCGGTCAACGAATCCTTCTTCGCGGGGCATTTCCCGAACCATCCCGTGATGCCGGGCGTGCTGATCATCGAGAGCATGGCGCAGACCGCCGCCGTCCTGGTCGTGGAAACCCTCGGGCCGGATGCGCAGGGCAAGGTTGTGTATTTCATGTCGATCGAGGGGGCCAAGTTCCGCCGGCCGGTCGTGCCCGGCGACCAGATGCGAGTGGAGGTCGTGAAGGAGCGCAATCGCGGCAACGTGTGGAAGTTCCATGGCACAGCCCGCGTGGATGGCGTGACCGTGGCCGAGGCGACGTTCGCCGCGATGATCATGGACCGCGCCGCGCCGATCTGATTTCGTCACGGATTCGTTCTGTCCGAGGGCTGCCGTCTTTTCGCCTGATTTCCGGTAGATCAAGGCGTTACGAGGTTGGGAGCGGGCCAGAGGGGAAATATCGGGCAACAATGTTTGAGTTGGTTGCCACTCCCCTGGCCCATACCCTGACTCTGCCAATAATGGCCTGCCATGTGGACGGAATCGCGCTTTTATGGATGCCATGCCTGACCTGAGCGCGCCACGCGCCGTCGCGACCACGATCCACCCCAGCGCCATCGTCGATGTCCGGGCGCGCCTGGGCGTGGGCGTGACGATCGGCCCGTTCTGCACCGTCGGCCCCAATGTGACGATCGAGGATGGGGCGACCCTGGTGTCCCACGTCGTGGTCGATGGCCACACGCGCATCGGCCCCGATGTGATGCTGTATCCGTTTTGCACGGTGGGCCTGGCCCCGCAGGACCTGAAATATCACGACGAACCAACCCGGTGTGAAATCGGCGCCCGGACCCTGGTGCGGGAACACTGCACCATCCATCGCGGCACCGCGACCGGGAAGGGCATCACGACCGTCGGCACGGACTGCATGTTGATGGCCGTGGCCCATGTCGCGCACGACTGCACCCTGGGCAACCACATCATCGTCGCGAACAACGCGGTGATGGGCGGGCATGTCTCGATCGGCGACCATGCCGTGATCGGCGGCGCCGCGGCCATCCACCAGTTCGTGCGGATCGGCCGAGCGGCGATGATCGGCGGGGTCTCGGGGGTGGAGGCGGATGTGATTCCGTTCGGCAGCGTGATCGGCAATCGCGCCAGGCTCGCCGGCCTGAACGTCATCGGCCTCAAGCGGCGGGGTTTCGACAAGGCCCAGATCCAGCGCCTGCACGTGGCGTTCGGCACGCTGTTCCGTCACGAGGGCGTGTTTGCCCAGCGGGTTGAGGAAGCGCGCGCCCAATATGCCGGTGATGCGCTGGTCGAGGAGGTGCTCGCCTTCATCGACACGCCCGGCCGTCGTGGCCTGATCAGGGCGGAGTGACCGGGCCAGCCCTTGCGGCCGGACGGTTACAGCGGTTAAGGAGCCTCATGCGGATCAATACACACTCTGCGCGACGCTGGCTGCCGGTGTTGGCCGCGGGCTCGCTCGTTACCCTCACGGGATGCGGTGAAAGCAATCTCGCGCGCACCTTCGGTTTGACCCGGGATGCGCCCGACGAATTCATGGTCACGACCCAGGCGCCGTTGTCCATGCCGCCGGATTTCAACCTGCGGCCGCCGCGCCCGGGCGTCGTCCGGCCGCAGCAGCGGCCGGAGCGGGAGCAGGCGGAAGAGGCCCTGGTGCCGCAGTTGGCGCTGACCGGGCCCGCCACCGGCGCGCCCAGCCGTGGTCAGGCCGCCCTGCTGGACGAATCGGGTCCGGCCGTGTCGTCCGACGTGCGTCAGCGAGTCGACCAGGATGCCAAGCTGGAACAGGCGAGCGACAGCTTCCTCGACAAGGTCCTGACCTGGCGGAAGGAAGACACCCGCAACCTCGAGGTTGACCCCGAGAAGGAAAACCAGCGCCTGCGGCAGAACGCGGCCCTGGGCCAGAGCAACGCCGGCGGAGTCACGCCGACGATCAAGCCCAAGCGGGAAACCTGGTTCCAGAAGCTGTTCGGCTGGATGTAGCCGGCGCCTGGGGGCGGGTCAGGTTCGCATCCGCTCCCGATGCAGGTTGTACAGCCCCGCTGCCGCAATGATCACGGCGCCGATCAGCGTCGTCCATGACGGCACCTCGTTGAACACGAGGTAGCCGGCCAGCCCGCCCCATAGCAGCATCGTGTATTCATAGGGCGCGAGCGCCGAGACCGGCGCCAGCCCGTAGGCCCGCGTGTAGACGCAATGGGCCAACCCGCTCGATACCCCCAGGAAGACCAGGCAGACCCAGACGATCGACCCCATGTCCCCGCCCGGCGGGAAGAAGGGCAGGATCAGCAGGCCTGACAGCACGTGGGAGATCAGGAGCCAGAAGGCCTGGCACTCGGGTGTCTCGGTTGTGGACAGTTGCCGCGTCATGATGCGGGTGACCGACATCGCGACGATCCCGACCAGCAGCAGGATGACCACCGGCTTCCACAGGTCTCCGCCGGGCTGGAGCATGACCAGCACCCCCAGGAACCCGAGCACGGTCGAGAGCGTGCGGCGCCAGTGGATCCGCTCCCCCAGCATCGGGATGGCCAGGATAGTCATGATCAGGGGCGCGGTGAAGCCAACCGCGTAGGTGTCGATCAGGTTCATCTGCTGCCAGGCGATGTACCAGACGATCGAAACGAAGGACGAAATCGCGCTGCGGGCGAGGACAAGCTGCCAACGCACGGGACGCAGCATCCGGGCGATTGACCCGGGCTGGCTGGCGGCCGCGACGGCGGCGACCGTCACCGCCCCGAAAATCCCCCTCCAGAACATCGCCAGTGCCACCCCGGCGCTCGGCAGGACCCATTTGGCGGCGGTGTCGCCCAGGGTCCAGATGACATAGGCGAGGGCGGCCAGCGCGATGCCGCGGACCGTATCCGCGGGGGTATCGGTCAGAACCCGTCGTTGGATCGTGGACACGTCTTTTTGTTCCGGGTTCTCTGTTCCGCAATCGGATATGGTGAGTCTGCGCCGAGCGCCACCCTCCGGCAATGAGATCGGCGGCGAAAGACACGGGACAGAGCGGGATGGAGCCAGGCGAGTACGCCCTGATGGACGCGGTCGAGGCGCGGATGTGGTGGTATCGCGCCCTGCATGTGCGGCTGGTGGATGCCCTGGCGCCGGTGCGGGGTCGGGTGCTGGATGCCGGCTGCGGGACGGGGGGATTCCTGACGATCCTGGGCCAGCAGCGGCCTGATCTGGAACGGGTCGGCTTGGAATGGGACGGTTCGGCTGCCACCCGCGCCGCGACCAAGGCGCGGGCGGTTGTTGCCCGAGGCAGCGTGAACGCGATGCCCTTTGGTGCGGGCCTGTTCGATGCCGTCGTGCTGGCCGATGTCCTGTGCCACGGCGCGGTCGATCCGGCCCTGGCCCTGGCCGAGGCGCGGCGTGTCCTGCGGCCAGGCGGGCGGCTGATCGTCAACATGCCGGCCTATGCCTGGCTGCTGTCGGCGCATGACACGCGGGTCCACAACACCCGCCGGATGACCGGCGGGCAGACCGGGGCCATGCTGCGCGCCGCCGGGTTCGCGTCCGTCCGCGCCCGGTACTGGAACGGGCTGCTGCTGCCCCTGATGATCGCCCAGCGAAAAATCCTGGCGCGCGGAGAGGCAGCCTCCGATGTTGCCCTGTTTCCGCCATGGCTCGATGCGATGTTGTTCGGCATCACACGCCTGGAACGATGCCTGCCCGTGCCGATGCCGGCCGGAGGATCGGTCCTGGCGATCGCGGAGAACCCATGAACGACCAAACCACCCCGATCGGCACTTCCGCATCGGTTCAGCGCTTCCCGCCGCCGGCCACCCCCATCGGGTTGTCGATCGTCGTGCCGGTCTATCGCGGCGCCGCCACGGTGGGAAAGCTGGTGGAAGCCCTGTCGGCCCTGCGCCCCGAGGGCGGCCTGGAAGTCATCCTGGTCAATGACGGCAGCCCGGACAACTCCGGCGACGTGTGCCAAGCCTTGGTGGGCACCGCGACCATCCCCCTGACCTATATCGAACACGCGCGGAACTATGGGGAGCATAACGCCGTCATGACCGGGCTGCGGCATGTCCGCGGCGCCTATGTCATCACGATGGACGACGACCTGCAGAACCCGCCCGAGGAGGTGCTGAAGCTGTACGACCATGCCCGCCTCGGAAGGTGGGACGTGGTCTACACCCGGTACGCCGTGAAGCAGCATGAGGGCTGGCGGAACCTGGGCTCCTACTTCGCCAACCGGGTCGCGGACACGCTGCTGGACAAGCCCAAGGGGCTGTACCTGTCGTCGTTCCGCTGCATGTCCGCCCTGGTGGTCGAAGCCGTGTGCCGTTACTCCGGCCCCTACCCGTATGTGGATGGGCTGATCATGCAGGTCACCCAGCGGATCGACAGCATCGAGGTCCGGCACCTGCCGCGTATCGAGGGCCGGTCGAACTACAACCTCCGCCGCTTGATCCGCCTGTGGCTGAACCTGGCGACCAGCTTTTCCCTGGCGCCGCTGCGGCTGGCGATCATCGCCGGGGCCGTGATGGCGATGGCCGGGGCCGTCGGCGCCGTGCTGACGATCATCGAGGCGATCCTGTCCCAGGACACACCCTCCGGCTGGGCGTCGCTGATGGTCGTCGTGCTGCTGGTGGGCGGTGTGCAGTCGATGATCCTGGGCATCCTGGGGGAGTATGTCGGCCGGACCTTCCTGTCCGCCAACGGCAAGCCACAGGGGACTGTGCGCGGGATCGCGCGGAACGACATCTTGCCGCGAGACTCCTGACCAGGGCGGCTGTAAACGACGCACGCTGCTAGAGCGCGCTGACCGTAAACGGTCAGCGCGCTCTAGCCTTTTGTTTGATCGCATGATTCACGCGCTGCTACGATTCTGCTCAGCGCGACCATGCTCTAGGAAGGATCGCGTCCGTGACAATCCATTGGGCGGCCCTGCTGGGCGCCATCGCGATCAGCATGGGTGCGCAGACCCTGCTGAAGGCCGGCGCCTCGGCGGAAACCTTCCTCGGGCAGTTGTTCAGCGTGCCGACGATGATCGGGCTGGTGCTGTATGGCGGGTCGGCGCTGCTCTATATCATCGCGCTGCGGCGCATCCCGATGTCGGTGGCCCTGCCCTGCACCGCGATCTCCTACGTCGCCATCTCCATCATCGGCTACTACGCGTTCGGCGAGTCGCTGGGGGTGATCAAGGTTGCCGCGATCGGGCTGATCTGCGCGGGCGTCGCCCTGCTGGCGTTCGTATAGAGCGGCCGGTCAGCGCCTGACCGCGGCAAACGAGCCGTAGGCGCGCCCCGAACCCGCGAAGGACCCATAGGCGGCGCTGGCTCCGGCGAACGACTGATACGCCGAACGATCCACCGCTACGGCCGCCACGCTCGGCCCCTGCCACCGCGCCATCACCAGGTCCAGGTAGGCTGTCGCCCGGGCTGGGGTCATGGAGTGATAGGCCCCGATCGCCTTGTGCCAATGCCCATGGGCGGAGAACAGGCTGGTCAGGAACCGCGCCGCGTAAGCGGCGTTGGCCTGCGGGTCGAACGCGTCCTCGACCGAGGCAAAGGCCGCCGGGTGATACATCAGGTTGACCTGCATGCACCCGACATCAATCGACTGCACACCCCGCGCGCGCAGGGCATGCACCGCCGCGACAGCTTGCTCCCGGCTGGCGAAATAGTGGCCGGCGCCCTCCGCGTTGATGGTCCAGGGCCAGGGACGCACCCGGCCGGCGGCGCTGTCGAACCGCCCGCTCTCGGTCATCGCGATGGCCGTCATCATCCGCGCCGGCAGCCCCGCGCCCCGTTCGGCCGAGGCGATCGCCGTCTCACAGAACACGGATGGGGAGTGGTCCGCTGCCGGCCGAGCGGTGGCGGCAAAGGGGAGCATCAAGGAGAGGACGGTAATGAGACGAAGCGTGGGGCTGTAGTGCACAAATTTGCGAGAATTGCGACAAAAATCACTCCAACAGATAGACGGCGAACCGCCGGTCGGGGTCCGTCCACATCCGATCGAGTCGCCATCCGGCCTGGTTGGCCAGCGCGACCAGGTCCTCCGGCCGGTGCTTGTAGCTGTTCTCGGTGTGGATCGTCTCGCCCGCCATAAAGGAAACAGGCTCTCCCGCCAGGGTGACGACCTGGGCGGTCAGGCTCTCCAGATGCATCTCGATCCGGCTTTCCGCGTCGTTCCAGATCGCGCGGTGATGGAACTGGCGCAGGTCGAAATTCGCCGCGGCCTCCCGGTTTAGGCGCACCAGCAGGTTGTGGTTGAAGGCGGCGGTCACCCCGGCGGCGTCGTCATAGGCCGGCACCAGGATGGCCGGGTCCTTGCGGACATCCGCCCCCAGCAGGAACAGCGCGTTCGGTCCCAGCGCGAGGCGGCAGCGCCGCAGGAAGGCCTGGGCCTGCTCCGGTTCCAGGTTGCCGATCGTCGAGCCGGGGAAGAATCCCAGCCGCACCCCGCCCGCCGGCAGCGGGATATCGTCCATGAAATCGCCCGCGATCGGATGCACCGCCAGGGATGGCAACCGGTCCCCGAGCCTTTGCCGCACGGCCTCCAGCGCGCCGGCCGCGACGTCGATCGGCACATAGCGGGTGAAGGTTCGGCGGTCCTGCTCCAGCAGGGTCAGGGCCTTGGTCTCATCGCTGCCGCCATACTCGACCAAGGTGGAGCCTGGCGGCATCCGTTCGGCGACATAGGCGGCCGCCTGCGCCAGCGGTGCCCGTTCGGCCCGGGTCAGATAGTACTCGGGCAGCGCGGTGATGCGGTAGAACAGCCGGCAGCCCTCGTCATCGTAGAACAGCCAGGGCGGCAGGGTCTTCCGCGGCGCGCGCAGACCCGCCAGCGCGGCGGAGACCACGCGTGGGTCCGTATGGCGGGCCGAACCGTCGGCGTCCGGCATCAGGCGTCGCGCGCCAGTCGCAGACCGGAGAACTGCCATCGCTTGTCCGGATGGAAGAAATTCCGGTAGGTCGGCCGCGTGTGTCCGGTCGGGGTTGCCAGCGACCCGCCCCGCAGCACCATCTGGTTCACCATGAACTTGCCATTGTATTCGCCGACGGCACCCTCCACGGGACTGAACCCGGGATAGGGGCGGTAGGCGCTGTCGGTCCATTGCCAGACATGGGTATCGACCTCTCGCATCCCGGGATCCTGACTGGCGATCTCCCATTCCGCCTCGGTCGGCAGCCGAGCGCCGGCCCAGCGGGCGAAGGCGTCGGCCTCGTACCAGGAAATGTGGCGGACGGGTGCCTCGGGATCAAGTTTGCGGGGGCCGATTGGTTCCATCTGCCACCAGGTCCCGTCCTGTTCGAACCAGTGCAGTGGGCCGGCCCAGCCCTGCGCCTGCACCGTGGCCCAGCCATCCGACATCCACAGCGTGGGCGTGGCATAGGCGCCGTCGGCGATGAACGCCTGGTAGACATCGTTGCGGACAAGGCGGGAGGCGATGGCGAAATCCCGAAGTAGCACGTCATGCGCCGGGGTCTCATTGTCGAAGCAGAAGCCGGGGCCGGCTTGCCCGATCCGATGGACGCCGCCCTTGATGGGCACGAACCGGGTCGGCCCCGGCGCACCGTCCGGGGCGAACCCGTCGCGCGCCATCGCCGGGCGCAGGGGGCTCTGGGCAAAGGCATGCAGCATGTCGGTGACCAGGAGTTCCTGGTGCTGCTGTTCGTGATTCAGGCCGAGTTCCACCAGCCCCGCAAGGTCCGGCGACAGCGGGGCGGCCAGGAACCGGTCCATCGCCGCGTCGACATGGGCCCGGTAGGCCGACACCTGTTCGGCCGAGGGGCGCGTCAGCAGCCCCCGCATCGGGCGGGGATGACGGGCGCCCACGGCCTCATAGTACGAGTTGAACAGGAAGCAGAACGTCTCATCGAAAACCGCATAGCCTGGCATATGCGGGACAAGGATGAACTGCTCGAAGAACCAGGTCGTATGGGCGCGGTGCCACTTCGCCGGGCTGGCGTCGGGCATGGACTGGGCGCCCTGGTCCTCGGGCGTCAGGTCCCTGACCAGATGGTCGGTATGGGTGCGGACGGCGCGATAGCGGGCTCGGGGACCGCTGGCCTGTGGCCAAACGTCGGCCGAGGTTTCGGCTGGGGACTGGGTGTCCATGCGGTTCCTCCGGGCGGCCGCGCGAGGCGCGACTATGGCAGGAGCAGCCGCCGGCCGGAAGAGCGACGCCGAACCGCGCCCCCGAACGCGGAAACACGCATCCAGGCCGCCGCGGAATACTTGGCGCCGCTCGCGCTTCGGACCATAAGCACGCTTCGGCTTGCATGGCGGTTTGATGACCTGGGTTGATCTGGTGGTGCTGGGTGTTCTCCTGGCCTCGGCGGCGCTGTCCTTCATGCGCGGACTGGTGCGGGAGGTCCTGGGCATTGGTGCCTGGGTCGGCGCCGTCGTGATCGCGGTGAAGGCCCTGCCCATGTCGCGCGAATTCGCCGCGCGCTGGATCCAGGAGCCTGCCTGGCTCGACCCGATCGGGTTCCTCGGCGCCTTCCTTCTCGCGCTGATCGTCCTGTCGATCATCGCCCGGCTGATCGGGCGCGTGGTGCGGGGATCGGTCCTTGGCGGCATCGATCGCAGCCTTGGGATCCTATTCGGACTGGCACGGGGTGCGGTGCTGGTGATCCTTGCCTATATACTCGGTGGCTTCGCCGTCGCGGTGGAACAATGGCCCGATCCCGTGCTCAAGGCACGCTCTCTCGAATTCGCCTATCAAGGGGCGGATTGGCTGGCGCATCAGGTGCCGGAGGAGTATCGGCCTCAGGTCAGACCACCTCCGGGCGGCCGAGAGGCCACAGCCGATATGCTGATGCGGACGACACCCCAAGGTCGGGCGACCGAGGGGCGTGGAACAGGGGTTCGGTAGATGCGCACGGACAACAGAGAGACGCCGAGCATGGCCTGTCAGATCCGGGAGGTCGATCCTCGGGATGAGGACGACAAACCGCATGAGGAATGCGGTGTCTTTGGCGTCTGGAACGTCCCAGACGCCTCCGCCGTTACCGCGCTCGGCCTGCACGCTTTGCAGCACCGCGGGCAGGAGTCGACGGGCATCGTCAGCCATGACGGCACCAAGTTCCACTCCCATCGCGCAATGGGCCTCGTCGGCGACAATTTCGGCGACGCGCGCGTCATCGAGTCGCTGCCCGGCCGCACCGCGATCGGCCACAACCGCTATGCCACGACCGGCAACACGGTGCTGCGGAACGTCCAGCCGCTGTATGCCGATTTCGAGTTCGGCGGCTTCGCGGTCGCCCATAACGGCAACCTGACCAATGCCCATGTCCTGCGGCGCGCCTTGGTACGGCGGGGCTGCCTGTTCCAGTCGACCACCGACTCGGAGGTCTTCGTCCACCTGATCGCCATCAGCCTGTATTCGACCGTGGTCGACCGGCTGATCGACGCGCTGAAGCAGGTGATCGGCGCCTACTCGCTGGTCGCCCTGTCGGATGAGGCGCTGATGGGCGTGCGCGACCCGCGCGGCGTGCGGCCGCTGATCCTGGGCCGCATCGGCTCGGAAGGCACCGGCGGCTGGGTGCTGGCGAGCGAGACCTGCGCGCTGGACATCGTCGGCGCCGACTTCATCCGGGACGTGGAGCCCGGGGAGATCGTGGTCATCAACGACCAGGGCGTCCACAGCATCAAGCCCTTCGGCAAGGCGCCGGAACGCTTCTGCGTGTTCGAATACATCTACTTCGCCCGCCCCGACTCGGTGATGGAAGGGCTGGCCGTCTATGAGGCGCGCAAGAAGATCGGCGCCGAACTGTCCCGGGAATCGGGTGTGCCGGCGGATGTGATCGTCCCGGTTCCTGATTCCGGCGTGCCCGCCGCGATGGGCTATGCCTCGGAAAGCGGTGTCCCGTTCGAGCTTGGGATCATCCGGAACCACTATGTCGGCCGCACCTTCATCGAGCCGACGGACCATATCCGTCATCTGGGCGTGAAGCTGAAGCATTCCGCCAACCGGGCTGTGCTGGAAGGCAAGCGGGTCATCCTGGTCGACGACTCGATCGTGCGCGGCACGAC
>DIUL01000163.1 GCA_002422345.1 Acetobacteraceae bacterium UBA6159 | reverse complement strand
GACCAGAGCCACGCCCGCCCACCACTCCGCGAGCCGGCGGCGCTTCCAAATATCCCTACCAGCGAGTAGACTTCCGTCGGTACAAGCTGCCGCGGCGTCACGCGGGACGGATCGGCCTCATGGCAGGGGCATCAGAGGGAAGGAACTTGGAATGATCACGAATTTCGACAGCTCCTATGTCGGCACGGTCGACATGGAAAACCTGGGGTATCTCGGCACCCCCATCAACGATCGTTGGTACACCCCCGACCAGCTCGCGGGCGCGCTGCACAAGGCCGTCGCCTACGCCCAGACGATGGACGGCCTCGGCTACAACACGTTCTGGATGGCCGAACATCACTTCCAGCCGGAAGGCACCGAGTGCATTCCGAACCTGCTGATGATGGCGATGCACCTGGTCAACAAGACCAAGAACCTCAAGATCGGGTGCGGCTTCAACGTCGTTCCGATGTGGCATCCGCTGCGCCTCGCGGAAGACTACGCGATGGCCGATATCCTGTCCGAAGGACGCGTGATCTTCGGCGTCGCCCGCGGCTACCACACGCGTGAAGTGGAAAGCTTCGGCAACCCGCTGATCGACCAGGACGCCAACCGCGAAATGTTCGAGGAAGGCTGCGACGTCGTGTTCAAGGCCTTCAATGAGGAGAAATTCTCCCACAAGGGCCGCTTCTTCACGATCCCGCCGGAAGTGCCCTATCGCGGCTACACCCTGAAGGAAATCACCCTCGTGCCGCGCCCGAAGACGCTGCCCGTGGAATGCTGGCAGCCGATCCAGTCCGGTTCCGACCGCGCCTTCGACTTCATGGCCAAGCATGGCATGAGCGGCGTGATCGGCGGCGGTTCAGCCGAGGGCGGGGCCGTCGACCGTCACATGGAAGGCTTCCGCGCGGCCTATGCCCGCCGCGGCATCAAGCTGGAACCCGGTGAGCGTCTGTCGCTGGGCTTCCAGTTCCACATCGCCGAATCCCGCGAAAAGGCGATGGCCGAGGCCGGCAAGTACTACGAAGAGAACATGAAGATGTTCGGCGAACTGCGCCTGGTGCGCGCGCTGTCCGAGGAACAGATCGCGGCGATGCGCGATCCGCGCCTGGCGGCGAACACCAAGCTGCCGCGGATCGAGGACGCGGTGGCCGCTGGCGGCTTCCTCGCCGGCACCCCGGCCGACATCATCGAGACGCTGAAGGCCGTCGAGAAGCGCTACCCCGGCCTGAACCGCGTGAGCTGCAGCATGGCCCTCGGCACCCCGCTGACGGTCGCGCTGGAACAGCTCAATCGCTTCGCCAAGGAAGTGATGCCGGCGTTCAAGGACACGAAACTGGCCGTCGCCGCCCAGTAACACCCGACCCCGCGCCCGCCATCACCATGGCGGGCGCGGACGCCTTTCCGGCCGTATATACGATTTGGCAACAGAGCGCTTGACGCGCCCATCCCCCCCGGACACCATCGCACCATCGCACCACCGACAACCGGAGGCCCGTCATGCCCGCCAGTCTTTCCCCCCAGCAGGTCGAAAAGTACCAGCGGGACGGCTTCGTCTTCCCCGTCGACTGCCTGACCGCGGAAGAAGTCGCCTATTACCATGGCCGGCTGGAAGCCTTCGAGCGGGAACAAGGCGACACCTTCGGCAACCTGCCGGGCCTGGTAAAGTCCAAATCCCATCTGCTGTTCACCTGGATGGACGAACTCGTGCGCCACCCCAAGGTGCTGGACGCGGTGGAAAGCCTGATCGGGCCGAACATCCTGATCTATCACCTGACTTCCTGGCTCAAAGAACCCGGCGACGGGGCGCATGTGTCCTGGCACCAGGACGGCACCTATTTCGGCCTCGAACCCTATGAGCAGATCACCGCCTGGATCGCCCTGACCGACGCCACGCCGGAAATGGGCTGCATCAAGATCATTCCCGGCAGCCAGGTGATCGGCCAGCGGCCGCACAAGGACATGAAGTCGCCGACCAACCTGCTCTCGCGCGGGCAGACCATCGACCATCCGATGGACTACACGAAGTATGAGATGATGCCGCTGAAGGCCGGCCAGATCTCCCTGCATCACACGCATATCGTGCATTGCTCGGAAGCCAACCGAACCGACCAGCGCCGCATCGGCATCGGCGTGAGCTACATCCCGACCCAGTGCCGGCTGATGTACGATTCCCGCGTCAGCGCCGCCCTCGTGCGTGGCACGGACGAATACGGTCATTTCGATCTCGAACCGCGCCCGACCGGCGACTACGACGCGACATCCCGCGCCGCCCACACCGCCGCCGTCGACCAGTTCTTCGAATCCAACAAGCTCCTCGCCGCTCGGCGCAAAGCGGGGAACATCGGCATCTGAACGATGCCGGACCACGCTACCGCATCAAATGCGGCATCAGGCCGGTGATGCCGACCACGATCAGATAGATGGCAACGATCATATTCAGCAGCCGCGGGACAAGCAGGATCAGTACGCCCGCGATCAGCGCGACGAGCGGCTGAATGACTATCATGTTCATCGTCATCGAACGTCTCCGGTTGCATCCGGCAACGACCCTGCGCCTTTCGCGCCCGCATTGGAACAACGCGTTCGCCCCGCACTGATCCGTGTTACGATCCGCCACTTGGTGTGGGCCAACAGGCACCCACCCATGGGCCGGCCGCCGCGACCGGGCGGAGCGCCGCGTCATGAACCAGGAACTCGACCGCCTGTTCGCCCAGATCCACGCCATCGAGAATGAGATCGAGCAACGCCTGGCCGAACACCGCGCCCCGTTCGGATACCGGATCGCCAAGGGAAAGGCCGCCTTCGAGCCGCCGGTGAAGGAAGCCCATCGCGGCCAGAGGATGGGCGTCCTGCGCTACCTGCGGGAGGCACGGTTCAAGCATCTCGTGACCGTGCCGGTCATCTACGCGTCCGCCCTCGCCTTCCTGCTGCTGGATGCAACACTGACGCTGTATCAATGGATATGTTTCTCGGCCTGGGGCATCGCCCGCGTCAGGCGCCGGGACTACATCGTGGTCGACCGCCACCGCCTCGGCTACCTGAACGTGATCGATAAGATGAACTGCGTCTATTGCGGCTATGCGAACGGCATCCTGGCCTATGCGCGGGAAATCGCCGGCCGCACCGAGCAGTACTGGTGCCCGATCCGCCATGCCACGCAAATCCGCGGCGCCCATTCCCGCTACAAGGAATTCGTCGACTACGGCGACGCCGCCGGCTACCGCGCTCGGCTGGAAGAACTGCGCGCCAAACTGCGCTGATCAGCCGATCCGCACTCGCGCCATATGATGCCCGCGGACGGACAGGGAGAACGGCACCCGCCCCTCCCCCAGCAGCGCCATCGGCAGCGGCGTATCGCCGTCGGTCCAACGCCACATGCGCCCATCCAGCCATTCCACCCCGTGCAGGCCCTGCTTCAGCCAGGGATGGTCGAGCGGCAGAACCACGTCCTCATTCCCGATCCGCGCCGTCAGCGACCGCACGCACAGGCCCAGGTGCCGGTCATCATCCGACTCTCCGGCCAGGCTCGGTTGCGCGACGCGTGACTTCATCCGCAATGAACGCACCCCGGTCGGGATCATGAACCGCCATTCCCCACCGCCAGCGAAGGAGGCATTGATCCGTCGCCCATCGACCAGGACATGCAGGTCCAGCTCCCCGGTCCACCCCGCCTCACCCGGCACCGCCGGCTCAACCCGCGACAGCGGAAGGACCGCCTGGAACACGTCCTCCGATACGAGATTAAGAAGTTCGGCGCGATGCGCCTCGAAGAACGCAAAGCGTCGGTTGTCGTCGTCGCGCACCGCTGCCCATTCCAGGAGCAGCCGGTCAGGCGGTCCCGCATTGCGCCAGGCGGGAGGGACATCGGCGTCGGTGTTGAAGATGATGCCGCAGCCATAGTCGGTGTCGACCGTGCAATAGCCCGGCCAGCGCGCGCCCAGCACGAAATCGAGGAAGGCCTGGTAGGTCACGCCGCACCATTCGCCCTCCTGGAAGGTGGGTTGCACGGTCTTCGGATCGCTCGGGTTGCAGTCATGCACGACCAGGATGCCATTCGGCTGCAACAGGCACATCGCGGCCCGCAGATCCAGCATGCTCGATCGGTAGGTGTGGTAGGGATCGACAAAAACAATGTCGTAACGGATGGCGTCCCCCGTCCGCCCTTCGATGATCCCCCGGATCAGCGCCAGCGAATTGTCGGCCGGGTCGCGGAAGTCAATGACCGCCCCATCGGAGAAATCATCCGGGCAGGCATACATCAGCCGATGGCGGACATCGAACTGCGTGACGTCGAGGAACTGGAACTTGTGGCCGGTTGTCGGCGTGCAGATCTCCAGATACCGGCGATAGCCGAACGTCCGCGCCAGTCCGTTAATGATATCGTACTTTTGCATGCCAAACACGGCCCTGGGATACTGATTGTCAGCGCGTCAGATGGATAACGTGCCGCCAAGACGCAAGATACCCCGCGCCTTGCCGGTTCCCCGGCATCGGTGGTAGCGGTTCCGTCTGAAAAATTGCAAGAACATCACAGGGGACCAACGATGTCCGAAGATCCGAATATCCCGGTGCTGGATCACGAACTCGCCGAGGATGAGCTGTCCTGGATGCGGGCCGTCCACGCGGATTTCGCCCAGGCGCGGGCCGCGTCCGCCGAACGGGGGCAGGACTTCAACCCGAAGGAGACGTTGCGCGCGATCCTCGGCAAGCCGGAATACCAGTTGGCACAGCCGATGGACCTGACCGGCCCCGGCCCCTGGCGCAACGGCCGCAACCGGCACGACCGCTTCGTCGCCGCGGTCTTCCTGCCGAAGGTAGAGTTGCACCGGCACTCGAAAAGCCGGACCGACCAGTTCCCGATGTATGTGGTGGGGGAGGCCGAGGGGTTTTCCCTCGATGACAACAACCAGCCCGTCCTGACCCCGGTGCTGGGCGGCGATCATTTCCACAACGCCCCGAACGCACCGCACGCCTTCCTACCGAAGGTGGGCAAGCCGATCCCCGACAACTGGGAAATCGCCTTCATCGCCATCACCCCGCGCAACTTGCGGGAGGACACGCAGGCCGTTTCCGACAGCGTCCGGGCGGCCTACCGGCAAGTGGTCGGACGCGACGCGCCGATCGGCGTCTGACCGTCCGCCTCACCACCCCGGTTCGGTCGGACGCAGGCCGAGCATGACCTTGCCGGCGGCTTCGAAGTAGACGGGAAGGGCGGCGCCGTGCTGGACCGCGACATGGACGTCGCGGAAGGCACGCTCCAGCGGGTGGCGGGTGTAGATCGCGTTGGTCCCGGCGGCGTGGAACACCTTGTCCACCGCGCGGACCGATTCATGCATCGCGTGGACCAGAGCAAGCCTGGCCTGCGCGACCTCCTGGTCCGAGGGCTCCTGGCCCGCGCACAGCGTGTCCCACAGCCGCCCGACGGTATCGAAGACATAGGCGCGGGCGGCGCCGACGATCGCCTCGGCTTCTCCGACGCGGGCCTGCACCATCGACCGGTCGCGCAGCAGGCTGGTGGACAGGGTGGATGCCTCGGACGCCGCGAGTTCCGCCAGGTTGTCGATCGCGCCCCGCGCGAAGCCCAGGGCGTTGGCGGCGGAGGGCGTCCAGAGATGGACATACCAGGCGCGCCGGTTGAACAGCGGACCGGTCTGGCTGGGTGCCGCGTCCGAGAGGCAACTCCGGGCCTCGGGCACGAAGACGTCCTCGATCGTGAAGTCCTTGCTGCCGGTGCCGCGCATGCCCATCACCGACCACGTGTCGATGATGGTCGCGGACTCGATCGGGATCCACACCGCCCGCAGCACCGGCGCGCCCGAGGCCGATCGCAGGGGCGTGTCGCCGTCCATCATCGTGCAGGTGCAATACACCCAGCGCGCATTGTCGACGCCGCTTGCAAAATTCCAGCGCCCGGTGACGCGGTAGCCGCCGGCCACCGCATGGGCCGTCCCGCCCACCCGCGCCGACCCCGCGGCGCGGTAGTCGGCGGGCGTGCCGGCCAGTTCCTTCCCGACCTCGGCCGGCAGGCGGCCCAGGTTCAGTGACATCGCCGTCGCGATCATCGCGCACCAACCCACCGAGCCATCCACCCGGGACAGTTCCTCGACCACCCGGAACGCGGTCAGCGGCGATGCCTCCGGCCCGCCCAGCGAACGGGGGAGGTACATCTGGTAGATCCCGGCCCGCGTAATCTCCGCCGCCAGCCCGGGTGGTGTGCGCCCCATTGCCTCCGCGTCATTCCGCGCCGCACGGACGGCGGGCGCCAGCCGCATCGCGGCCGTGACGATTTCGGGGAGGTCTGCGGTCATCGACGGTCTCCTGAGGACGGATCATTCGCCGTACGGGCAGACCGCCCGAACCGCAAGAGCCACGGCCGCCCGTTTCGACATCCCCGCTCGACAGCGAGAGGGTCACCCCGCATACCGGATCGCCATGGCCTTGAGCGCGACCGTCATGAAGTCCCTGAAGCACCCCGCCCGCCTGGTTCCGATCGCGTTCCTGGTGGTGATTGCTCTGGGCACCCTGCTGCTGATGCTGCCGGTAGCACGGGCCGGCGCGGGCTCCGCCCCCCTGCTGACCGCTCTGTTCACCGCGACCTCCGCTGTCTGCGTCACCGGGTTGGTGGTCCAGGATATGGCGACCTACTGGTCACCCGCCGGACACGCGGTGATCCTGGCGCTCGTGCAGATCGGCGGCTTCGGCATCATGAGCGGCGCGACCCTGCTGAGCCTGCTGGTCACGCGCCGCCTGCGCCTCAGCACCCGCCTGATCGCGCAGTCCGAGACCCGCGGGCTCGCGCTGGGGGACGTGGTCACCGTGCTCAAGCTGGTGCTGGGCGTGACCATCGCCGTGGAGGCGATGCTCGCCGCCACCCTGACGCTGCGCCTGCGTTTCGGCCATGGCGAACCCTGGGCGGATGCGCTCTGGAACGGCGCATTCCAGGCTGTGTCGGCCTTCACGAATGCCGGCATCGCGTCCTACTCGGAAGGCATGGTGCGGTTCGTCGCCGATCCGGTCGTGCTGGTGCCGATCATGCTGGGGGTCATCGTGGGCGGAATCGGGATGCCCGTGCTGCATGACCTGCGCCAGCAGCCCCGCAACCCGGGCCGCTGGTCACTGCACACCAAGATCACCCTGCTGGGCACCGCCGTCCTGCTGCCTGCGGGCATGCTGGCGACCCTGCTGTTCGAGTGGAACAACCACGGCACGCTGGGCGCGCTCGACGCGCCGGGGCGAGTGCTGAACGCCCTGTTCCATTCCGTCATGGCGCGCTCGGGCGGGTTCAACACCGTCGATCTGGGCCAGATGCGGACCGAGACGCTGTCGATCACCTATGGCCTGATGCTGATCGGCGGCGGCAGCGCCAGCACGGCGGGCGGTATCAAGGTCGGCACCTTCATCATCCTGATCCTGATCATCTGGGCGGAGGTCCGGGGCGAGCCCGACTCGGTCGCCTTCGGCCGCCGGGTCGCCCGCGATGCCCAACGCCAGGCCGTGACCATCGCGCTGATGGCCGTCGGCATGGTCTGCACCGGGACGTTGCTGCTGCTCAGCCTGAGTGGCCTGCCATTGCGGGACGCGGTGTTCGAGACAATATCCGCCTTCGCGACGGTCGGGCTTTCCACCGGCGTGACGCCGACCCTGCCGCCGGCCGCACAGGTCCTGATCATCGTGTTGATGTTCGTGGGCCGCGTCGGCACGATCACCGTGGCCGCGGCGCTCGCGTTGCGCGGCCGGCAGAACCCCTTCCGCTACCCCGAGGAGCGCCCGATCGTTGGCTAGGCATGGATCCGAGAATGGCGTCGTAGTGATCGGCCTGGGACGCTTCGGCAGCGCCGTGGCCGAAACCCTGGTGCGCCTGGAACACGACGTCCTGGGGATCGATGAGAACGCGGAACTGGTGCAGTCCTGGTCGGACCGGCTGACCCATGTGGTGCAGGCCGACACGACGCAGACCGAGACGCTGCGTCGGCTGGGCGTGCAGGATTTCGGCTGCGCGGTGGTCGCCATCGGCTCGGACCTGGAAGCGAGTGTGCTGACCGTGCTGGCGCTGGCCGAGCTTGGCGTGCCCGATATCTGGGCGAAGGCGATGGGGACCAAGCATGGCCGCATCCTGGAACGCACCGGCGCGCATCACGTCGTCTTCCCCGAGGCTGCGATGGGGGAGCGGGTGGCGCGTCTGGTCACCGGGCGGATGATTGACTTCATCGAACTGGACGACGGATTCGCCATCGCCAAGACCCGCGTCCCGCGCGAGGCCGTGGGCAAGCCGCTCGGCGTGAGCGGCCTGCGGAGCAAGTACGGCGTCACGGTCGTCTGCGTGAAACGCCCCAAGCAGGATTTCACCTATGCCCAGGCGAACACGGTGCCGGAGCAGCCGGACATCCTGATCGTCGCCGGTCCCACCGCGATGGTGGAACGCTTCGCCAGCCTGGGCTGAGTGGTTCGGCGACAGGAAAGGTTTTTCCTCCCGACCAAGTCAGGCGTTGCGGCGCGCCATCCATGTTGCTAAACCCCGCCGGCCGGTCGGAGCGTAGCGCAGTCTGGTAGCGCATCAGTCTGGGGGACTGGGGGTCGTGGGTTCGAATCCCGCCGCTCCGACCAACTTCCCCCCTCATTGCCGTCCCGGGACAGCCCTGACCTTCCGCGGCGCCGCCATCCAGACCGATATCGTCGACACGCCGCACAGCGCGATTGCCAGCAGGAATGCCAAGCGATAGCTGCCGGTCAGGTCATGCATCATGCCGGCCGCCCAGGGTCCCACGGCCCCGCCGCCCACCATGGCCACCGTGATCACGCCGAAGATGGCGCCGAAATGCGGACCCTCGAAAATCTCGGCAACGATCGGTCCCATCACGGCCGTCATCGCATAGCCGAGCAGCCCCTGGCTCAGGATCATCAGGTACAGCAGCGTGTGGGTGGGGGCGGTCTCCATCGCGATCAGCAGCGCGTAGCACAGCGCGAAACCCAGGTTGGACAGACTCCAGATCCATTCCCGGCCGATCCGGTCCGACAGCGCGCCGCCCACGATCTGGCCGGGGATGCCCACGATGCTGACCAGGCCCAGCGCCCAGGCGGCTTCCATGGAGCCGAATCCGATCTCGGTCAGGTATTTGGTCTGATGGACCTGGATGGCGTACCAGGCATACAGCGCGCCGAAATACCCTAGGCAGAGCCACCAGAACGGCCGAGTCCGCAGCGCGCGGGGCAGAGTCCACTCCGTCGCAGCCCAGGCCGGGTTGACGATCCGCAGCCGCCGCCGCCCGTCCCCGCCAGCACCCGACCGGTCGCCATCGGCGAACAGGCCCAGGTCGGACGGCCGGCGCCAGATGAACAGGTTGATCGGGCCGAGCACGAGGAGGGCCATGATGCCCATGGTCCAGCAGGCGGCGCGCCAGCCCTCGGTCTGGATCATGGCCTGCAACCACGGCAGCAGGACCAGCGCGCCCACGCCGGCGCCCGAGAAGGCGATGCCGATCGCCATCCCCCGCCGGCGGGAAAACCAGTTCGGCAGATCCAGTGACTGCACGGTATAGCCCATGCAGTTCACGCCCGCCCCGACCAGGGTGCCGAGCGTCAGGTAAAGCCCGACAGGGCTGCTGATCAGGGTGGCGCCGAGCAGCCCGCTGCCCAGAAGGACAACGCCAGACAGGACGACGGGCCGGGGGCCATGCCGGTCCACCGCCCTCCCGACGATCGGGCCCAGCACGGCTGAGACGAGGAAGCCAAACGAAAACGCCCCCGCCGCCAGGCCGCGATCCCACCCGAACTCCTGGATCAGCGGCGGCATCAGCAGGGAGAACGCGGTGCGGGCCGTCACGCTGACCGCCATCGTGACGAAGGCGATCGCCACGATGACCCAGCCGAAGAAGAACGGCAGGCGCTGAAGCCGGTTCACCGGCGCTCGGTCCATGGGCGTGTTCCGCGATCGCTCCGGCGGCGCGATGCCGGACCGGGGGGCGCGCTATAGCCCGGGGACCGAGGCGCGCAAAGGAACCCTACCCCGCCAGGATCGCCGCCGCCGCGTCGGCCACCACCTGGCAGCCGAGAACGATATCCTCGTCCGCCGTATTCTCCGACCAATGATGGCTGATCCCCCCGATGCTCGGCACGAACAGCATGGCGGCGGGGATGCGGGTCGAGACGATCTGCGCGTCGTGCCCCGCCCCGCTGGGCATGCGCTGGTGCAGACCGGGGGCATGCGTCTCGGCGGCCTTGTCCAGAGCATCCTGGAAGGCCGGGCTCATGGCCGCGGGGACGGTCTGGCTGCGTTCGGCGACGGTGACGCGGCAGGGCCCCTCATTCGCCTCGGCCACCAGTTGCGCGAAGGCGGCGTCCAGCCGGTCGAGCACGGCCGGATCGGTGTCACGGAACTGGAACAGGCACTCGGCCCGCCCGGGCACGATGCTGGGCTGGTTGGGTTCCAGGAGGATGCGCCCCATGGTCCAGACCGTCCGCGGGCCGGCGATCTTCGGGAACAGGTCATGGATCGCGACCGACAGGCGGGACAGGGCGACGCCTGCGTCCTTGCGGATCGACATCCGCGTGGTGCCGGCATGGTTCTGCACGCCGTCCACCACGATGCGGAAGCGACGGCTGCCGACGATCGCGGTGACGACGCCGATCTTCAGGCCCAGATCCTCAAGCTCCGCGCCCTGCTCGATATGCGCTTCGATGTAGCCGCGATACCGCGCCGGATCGACTTCCAGGCGCGGCCGGCCGGCGAAGCCCGCCTGCGCCAGGGCGTCACGCAGGGACTGGCCGGTGTTGCGGTTGCCGAGCGTGTCCATCTCCGCCTCGGTCAGCGCGCCGCAGAACGACCGCGCACCGATGAAGGACCCGAAATGCCCTTCCTCATCGGCGAAGGCGGTGACATCGATCCCCTGCCCCAGCGCTCGGGCCACTTCCAGCCCGTACAGCACGCCCATCGCGCCATCCAGCCAACCGGCATGGTTCTGGGTTTCCAGGTGCGACCCCATCAGCAGCTTCAGGCCCGGCGCGGGGCAGCGGCCATGCACGTTGCCGATCCCGTCGATCGAGGCGGTCAACCCAGCCTCGGTCAACCGACCGGCGAGCCAATGGCGGGATTGCACATCCTCGGGTGAGAAAGTTGGCCGGTGTACGCCGGTTTTGTACTCGCCCATCTTCCGAAGCGTATACAGATCGTTCAGCAGGCGTTGGCCATCGATGTTCGGCATGGGGCGACCTCCAGTGATATTGCAGTGCAACATGGCTGGTGTGACCGGATCAAGCCCCGAAGGCGGGTGAAACGGCCGTCGAACCGGCTGAATCGCGTACTCGTCCGGTTCACTGTCATCGAACCTTCATAAAACTGAAACAGAGCCGTCTTCGGTCGCGCCTAGGTTCCGCCTCGCATTCAGACCCGAATCCCGAAGGGGAACATCATGAATTTCGCAACCACCGCGCTTGCCGTCACCCTGGCCGGCCTCACCTGGTCGGCACAGGCCCAGCAGATCACCGGCGCGGGCGCTACTTTCCCGGCCCCCATCTATGCCAAATGGGGCGAAGCGGCGAAGGCCGCGACCGGCCTTGAATTGAACTACCAGGCCATCGGCTCGGGCGGCGGGCAGACGCAGATCGTCAACCGCACGGTCGATTTCGGCGCCTCCGACGCCCCGATGGCGGTCGACCGGATGGAGAAGGCCAACCTGCACCAGTTCCCGTCGGTGATGGGCGCGGTCGTCGTGATCGTGAACATACCGGGCGTGACGACCAACCAGTTGAAGCTGGATGGCACGATGGTGGCCGACATCTATCACGGCAAGATCACCAAGTGGAACGATCCGCGCATCCAGGAGATGAACAAGGGCATCACCCTGCCCAACCGCGCCATCGCGCCGGTCTATCGCGCGGATGGCTCGGGCACGACCTACGTGTTCGCCTCCTACCTGTCCGCCGTCGATCCGACCTGGAAGGCCAAGGTGGGCGCGGCGACGTCCGTCAAGTGGCCAACCGGCCAGGGCGCGCGCGGCAATGACGGCGTGGCGGCGACGGTGCAGAACACGCCGGGCGGGTTCGGCTATGTCGAGTTCGCCTATGCCAAGCAGAACAACCTGGCGACCGCGGCGATCCGCAACAAGGCGGGCAGCTTCGTTGTGCCTTCGATGGAAACCTTCTCGGCCGCCGCGTCCAACGCCGACTGGGCGAATGCCAAGCACTTCGCCGTCGACCTGATCGACCAGGCGGGGGAAAAGAGCTGGCCGATCGTGTCCGCGACCTTCATCCTGCTGCCGAAGGATCCCAAGGACCCGGCGCGCAGCGCGAACGTGATGAAGTTCATCGACTGGGCCTACAACAGCGGAGACGCGCTGGCGACCGGCCTTGACTACGTGCCGCTGCCGGCCGCGGTGAAGACCGCCGTCCGCGGGTCCTGGACCGCCGAGATCAAGGGGCCGGACGGTAAGCCGGTTCGTTAAGACAGCGCCTCTCGTCATGGCCGGGCTCGACCCGGCCATCGCAACGGACTCGGTTGATCGTATTCAATTGTAATTATAATCAACCGCGTGCTTGGCGATGGGCGGGTCAGGCCCGCCCATGACGGTAAGCGGCCAGGTCCGATTGCCCTTCCGGCGCCCACCCTCCACCCCTACTGCCGATCCCAGCGACAGGAAGTCAGCCTTGCAGCAAGCAACGGTTCTCTCCGGCAAACGAAACGCGAATTGGGGAGACCGCATCTTTGCCGGTCTCGCCACGACGTCGGGTGTCTTCGTCCTCGTGCTTCTGGGCGCGATCATCATTGGTCTCGCGGTGGGCGGCGCCCCCGCCTTCCGTGCGTTCGGAGCCTTTTTCCTCGTCGATGCCGAATGGGACCCGGTGCAGGAGTTGTTCGGCGCGCTGGTTCCCGTCTACGGCACCATCGTCACGTCCATCCTGGCCCTGGTCATCGCCGTTCCGCTGGCCTTCGGCATCGCCTTCTACCTGACCGAACTCGCCCCCGGCTGGCTGCGCCGCCCGGTCGGCACGGCGGTGGAGCTTCTGGCCGCGGTGCCGTCGATCATCTACGGCATGTGGGGCTTCTTCGTGATCGTCCCGATCATGGCCAAGGTCGTGCAGCCCTGGGCGATCGACACGCTTGGCGAAGTGCCGCTGATCGGTTTCCTGTTCGCAGGTCCCCCCTTCGGCACCGGCATCCTGACCGCCGCCCTGATCCTGGCCGTCATGATCATCCCCTTCATCGCCGCCACGATGCGCGACGTCTTTGAGACCGTCCCGCCCGTCTACAAGGAGTCCGCCTACGGCCTCGGCTGCACGACGTGGGAGGTGATGCGCTCGATCGTCATTCCCTACACCCGCGCCTCGGTCGTCGGCGGCATCATGCTGGGCCTCGGCCGAGCATTGGGGGAGACGATGGCGGTGACGTTCGTAATCGGGAATACGAACCGGATTTCGACATCGTTGTTCGGCCCAGGCAACACGATCGCCTCGATCGTCGCGCTGGAATTCCCCGAGAGCGAGGCCGACAGCCTGAAGATGTCGTCGTTGCTGGCGCTGGGCTTCATCCTGTTCGTCATCTCCTTCATCGTGCTGGCGATTTCCCGCATGCTACTGCGCCCGAGGACCAAGGCATGAGCGCGACTACACTTTCCGCCGCGGGCGCAATTCCCGGCCCGGCCAAGGACCTGCGTGTGTCCGAGGCGCTGGGGCGCAGCCGCCACCGCCGCAATATGATCGTCAAGGCGCTGTGCTTTGCGGCGACCGCGATCGGGCTGCTGTTCCTGGCCTCGATCCTGGCGACGCTGGTCTGGCGCGGCATGGCGGGGCTGAGCCTGACGGTGTTCACCACCTCGACCTTGCCGCCGGGCTCGAATGGCGGGCTGCTGAACGCGATCGTGGGCAGCCTGATCCAGACCCTGATCGGGGCCGCCATCGGCACGCCGATCGGGCTGATGGTCGGCACCTACCTGGCGGAATATGCCCGGGATTCGGCGCTGGGCAATTCGGTGCGGTTCGTCTCCGACGTGCTGCTCTCGGCTCCGTCGATCCTGATCGGGCTGTTCGTCTACCAGTTGGTGGTCAACCCCTTCAACGGCTTCTCGGCCATCGCCGGTTGCCTGGCGCTGGCGGTCATCGTCATCCCCATCGTCGTCCGCACGACCGAGGACATGCTGCGGCTGATCCCCGCGACCCTGCGGGAAGCCGTGATCGGCCTGGGCGCGCCGAAATGGAAGATGATCACCCTGGTCTGCTACCGCGCGGCGCGCGAAGGGATCATGACCGGCGTGCTGCTGGCGATCGCCCGTGTCGCCGGCGAAACGGCCCCGCTGCTGTTCACCAGCCTCGGCAACCTCAACTGGTCGACCGACCTGACCAAGCCGATGGCGAGCCTGCCCGTCACCATCTACCAGTATGCCGGATCGGCCTTTCAGGACTGGATCGACTTGGCCTGGGCCGGCGCACTGCTGATCACTCTTGGCGTCCTGGCCATCAACATCATCGCGCGCCTGGTGCTGCGCCGCGGAGTATAGGTTCATGAGCGTGACGACCCACCCATCCCACGGCCTCGGCGCGCTGAAGACCAGCCCGACCGAGGATCTGAATACCGCGAAGATCGCCATGCGCGGGCTGGACTTCTTCTATGGCGACAACCGGGCGCTGAAGGGGATCGCTCTCGATTTCCCGAACCGCCAGGTGACCGGGCTGATCGGCCCGTCGGGCTGCGGCAAGTCGACGCTGCTGCGGGTGCTGAACCGGATGTACGACCTGTATCCGGGGCAGCGCGCGACCGGAGAGGCGATGATGGACGGCATCAACCTGATCGGGGACGATGTCGACGTGAACGCGCTGCGCGCCCGCGTCGGCATGGTGTTCCAGAAGCCGACGCCGTTTCCCATGACGATCTACGACAACATCGCCTTCGGGGTGAAGTTGCACGAGAAACTGTCCAAGGCGGCGATGGACGAACGCGTCGAATGGTGCCTGACCCGCTCGGCCCTGTGGGGAGAGGCGAAGGACCGCCTGCATACCTCGGCCATGGGCCTGTCGGGCGGGCAGCAGCAGCGCCTCTGCATCGCCCGGACCATCGCGGTGCGGCCCGAGGTCATCCTGCTCGATGAACCGACCAGCGCGCTCGATCCCATCAGCACCCTGAAGATCGAGGAACTGATCGACGAGTTGAAATCGGATTTCACGATCGCGATCGTGACCCACAACATGCAGCAGGCCGCCCGCTGCGCCGATCAGGTCGCGTTCTTCTACCTGGGGGAAATGGTCGAATGCGCGCCCGCCGCGCAGTTGTTCACCGCCCCGCGCGAAAAGCGCACCCAGGAATACGTCACCGGCCGCTTCGGCTGATCCTTGAGGGAAACCGGACCATGAGCGACCAACCGGACCACGTCGTCCGCAGCTTCGACAACGAACTCAAGCGCCTGCGCGCCATGATCACCGAAATGGGCGGCATGGTGGAAACCCAGGTGTCCCTGGCCACGCAGGCCATCCTGCAACGCGACGCCGCCGCCGCCGCCCGCGCGGTGGAGGATGACGTGAAGGTCGACGCGCTGGAACGCGACATCGAGCAGTTCGTCATCCGCCTGCTGGCACTGCGCCAGCCGATGGCGGCCGACCTGCGCCACATCGTCGCCGCCCTGAAGATGACCGGCGACCTGGAACGGATCGGCGACTATGCCGCCAACGTCGCCAAACGCAGCATCGTACTGGCCCAGTACCCGATGGGATACTCCTTCAGCGGGCTGGCCCATATGCTGCAACTGGTCCAGGCGCAGTTGAAGGCGATCATCGACGCGATCGGCAACAACGACACCGAGCAGGCGATCGCGGTATGGAAGTCCGACGCCCGCATCGACGACGTCTACAACACGGTGTTCCGCGAACTG
The DNA here is from genome assembly GCA_002422345.1 of Acetobacteraceae bacterium UBA6159. Taxonomy (GTDB): domain Bacteria; phylum Pseudomonadota; class Alphaproteobacteria; order Acetobacterales; family Acetobacteraceae; genus Rhodopila. The sequence continues at coordinate 32,184 of DIUL01000163.1, read as the reverse complement.
ATCACCTACATGATGGAAGATCCGCGCAACATCACCTCCTGCGCGCATCTTCTGTTCATCGCCAAGAACCTGGAACGGATCGGTGACCACGCGACCAACATCGCCGAAACCATCCACTACGCCGTCACCGGCCAGGTCCTCACCGACGCTCGGCCGAAATCGGATAACTCGGCCTATGCCGTCGTCAGGCCGCCGGAATGAGCTTCATCCAACCGTCGCAGGAGAGACGCGCCATGACCGATGGTGCCGCCGAACCGTCCAAGCCCCTGATCCTGGTCGTCGAGGATGAACCCGCGGTCGCGACCATGCTGCGCTACAACCTGGAAAAGCAGGGCTTCCGGGTGGATGAGGCCGGGGATGGCGGCGAGGCCCTGACCCGGATCGCCGAATCCCGCCCCGACCTGGTGCTGCTGGACTGGATGCTGCCGATCATGTCGGGCATCGAGGTCTGCCGGCAGGTCCGCCGCAACCCCCATACCGCCGACCTGCCGGTGATCATGCTGACGGCGCGCGCGGACGACCAGGACGCGGTGCGGGGCCTGAACACCGGGGCCGACGACTACATCACCAAGCCCTTTAACATCGAGTCGCTGCTGGCGCGGATGCGGGCGCTGCTCCGCCGCTCGGGCGGCACGACCGGGAAAGGCCAGCTTTCCTTCCATGACATCGAGATCGACCTGGCCGAACACCGCACCGTCCGCAACGGCCGCCGCGTGCATCTGGGCCCGACCGAGTTCCGCCTGCTGGCCTACTTCATGCGCCATCCCAGGCGGGTCTTCACGCGGGAGGAGTTGCTGGACGCCGTCTGGGGCCGGGACATCCATGTCGAGCCGCGCACCGTCGACGTGCATATCCGCCGGCTGCGGAAGGCGATCAACGGAGAGGGCGAACTCGACCTTGTGCGCACGGTCCGCGCGGCGGGGTATGCGCTGGATACCGAGCCCGTTTAGGCAACCCGCCCGACGATGAACAACCGGCGGAACGGCAGCAGCGTCGTGCCGTCCTTCCGCCGCGGGTAATGCGGGGCGAGCGCGGCTGAATACGCGGCGCGATACTCCTCCCGCAATCCCGGCGGCAGCTTGTCCAGGAACGGGCGCAGGCTGCTGCCCGCGGCCCATTCGGTCACCGCATCCGGCCCTTGCAGGACGTGCAGGTAGATCGTCTCCCACATATCCAGTTCGGCGAAGCGGGGGCGGAGCATGTCGTAATACTCCCCCACCGACAGCAGGCCGCGCGCGAAGCCGGCATCGGCCAGCAGCGGGGCCCAGGGCCCCTTGGCCGCGACCTCATTCTGCAAGGCACGCAAAGGCTCGTTGTGCATGGCCGGCATCTGCACGGCCAGCACGCCGCCGGGCGCCAGCAGCGACACCAGGCGGGGAAACAGAGTCTCGTGATCGCCGGACCAGTGCAGGGCGGCGTTCGAGTAGATCAGGTCGGGCGGTGTCGCCGGCGTCCAGGTGCCGAAATCCGCGGCCTCGAACGTCGCGCCGGGCACGCTGGCCCGCGCCTTGGCCAGCATGTCGTCGGAGCCGTCGACGCCCAGCACATCCGCGTCGGGAAAACGCTCCCGCAGGATGGCGGTGACGTTGCCGGTGCCGCAGCCGAGATCAACCACCCGGGCGGCGGTCGCCAAGGGCACACGCCCCATCAGGTCGATGGCGGGGCGCAAACGCTCACCAGCGAAGCGGAGATATTGTGCGGGGTCCCAGCTTGCGGCGGTGATGGCCATGACGATGCCTCCGGAGATGACGGAACGCCGGCTATAGGACGGGGCGGGGTGCGAGGGAAGGGATGGGGCTCGCCCCCATGCCTACTCCGCCAGCAACGTGAGCTCGGATCGCAGTTCGGCGATCCCGCGCATGTCTTCCGCGCTGGTCACAAACACCAGAGGGTGGGCGGCCGCATGGACGCGGACCAGGGCCTGTGTGGATTGCAGCTTGCGTGCCATCGCCGCCGGCGTCAGTGCGTCGGCTTTCGTCAGCACGAGCTGGTAGGTCACGGCGGCGCGATCCAGCAGGTCCATGATCGCGATGTCCGATTCCTTGAACTCGACCCGCGCGTCCAGCAGCAGCAGCACCCGGCGCAGCGTGGGGCGGCCACGCAGGTACTCGAACATCATCCCCTGCCAGTCGGCCTTCACCTCCTTGGCAGCGCGGGCGTAGCCGTAGCCTGGCATGTCCACCAGGACCAGCCGCCCGCCGAGGTCGAAGAAGTTCAACTGCTTGGTACGCCCTGGCTCGGACGACGCCCGGGCCAGCGCCTTGCGGCCCGTCAGCGCGTTCAGCAGGGAGGATTTGCCGACATTGGATCGTCCGGCGAAGGCGATCTCGACCCCCGCGGGCGGGGGGACCTGTTCGAGTTTCTGGGCGCCGAAGAAGAACTGGCACTCGGCCGCAAACAGTTTGCGGCCGGCTTCCAGTGCTTCCTCGGTCAGGTGCCCTTCGGTTTCGTCAATGTGGTCTGGCGCATGATCAGCCATTGTTGTCCGATCGAGAGAAGGTTGTTCCAGCTCCAGTAGATGACCAGCCCCGCCGGGAAGCCTGCCAGCATGAAGGTGAAGATGATGGGCATGAACTGGAACAGCTTGGCCTGGATGGGGTCGGGCGGCGGCGGGTTCAGCTTCTGCTGCAGATACATGGTGACGCCCATGATCAGCGGCCAGGCGCCCATGTGCAGCATCGGGCCGATCAGCGGCAGTGTCATGGGGTCGTAGGGGATCAGGCCGAACAGGTTGAACACGTTCGTCGGGTCGACCTGCGACAGGTCCTTGATCCAGCCGAAGAACGGCGCCTGGCGCATTTCGATGGTGACGAACAGCACCTTATACAGCGCGAAGAAGACCGGGATCTGCACCAGGATGGGTAGGCAGCCCGATGCCGGGTTGACCTTCTCGGCCCGGTACATCGCCATCATTTCCCGCTGCATTTCCTGCGGGTTGTCCTTCAGCCGCTCCCGCATCTCCTGCATTTTCGGCGCGAGCAGCTTCATCTTGCTCATGGAGCGGTAGGAGTAGTTGGCCAGCGGGAAGAACACGAGCTTGACGGCCACGGTGAACAGCATGATCGCGAGGCCGAAATTGCCCAGCAGGTTGTTCAGGTAGTGGATGGCCGAGAAGATCGGCTTGGTCAGGAAGTAGAACCAGCCGAAGTCGACCGCCTTGTCGAAGTTCGGCAGATTGAGCTGCGCCTGGTAGTGGTCGAGCAGGTAGACCTGCTTGGCACCGGCGAACAGATGGGACGCGAGCGTGGCTTCTCCGCCCGCGGGCGTGACCTGCGGGTCCTGCGTGATGGTGTCGACCTGGAAGTGGTCGCCGTTCTCACCGAGGTAGCGGAAGAAGATCTTGGACGGCATCTGCTGGTCGGGGATCAGGGCCGCGAGCCAGTACTTGTCGGTGATGCCGGTCCAGCCGCCGACCGCGGCCGATTCAAAGGCGATGCCCTTTTTCTTCGGCCCGTCGCTTTTGGCTGAATCGTAGGTGATTTCCTGCAGCTTGCCGTCAACGACGCCCAGCAGGCCCTCGAACAGGATGTAGTAGCCCAGGACCTGCGGCTTGTAGTCGCGGCGGATGCGCGACCAGGGGAACAGCCGCACGGCCTCTCCGGTCGCGTTCTTCACCGATTGGCGGACGCTGAACAGATATTCGTCGTCGACCGAGATTTCGAGCAGGAAGGTCAGGCCGGCGCCGTTGTTCCAGGACAGGGTGACGGGCTTGTCGGTCCCGAGCGTGCCGCCCGATGAGGTCCAGACGGTATCGTTGTCCGGCACCTTGATGGTTTCGCCGGGCGGGGCGGTCCAGCCGTACTGGGCGTAATAGGGCTTGGCGTCCGAGCGGGGTTCGAGCAGCCGGACGAAGGGAGAGGCGGGGTCGATCGTCTCCCGGTAGTCGGTCAGAACCAGGTCGTCGATGCGCGCGCCGAGAAGGCTGATGGAGCCTTTCACGCGGCGGGCCTCGATCGGCACGCGCGGCACTTCCTTCGGCACGGCGGCCGCGGCGGTGACCGGCGCGGTGGCCGAACCACCCACGGAGGCCCCCGGCGTCGCGTCGGCGCCGCCCGCGGTCGCCGGCTTGGCGGCCTCGGTCGTCGTCTGCTTCGCGGGAGGCTGCGGCAGGTTCGGCGCCAGCAGCGTCTGGAAGCCGATCATGATGGCGAGCGAAATCGCGATCGCCAGGAAGAGCCGCTTCTGGTCCATCAATGCCCCGTTTGACTGTCGCGACCCGGAACCGGACCGCCTTTACCGCTGTTACTCAGGATCGGATCGGCTGTCGGCCCGTGCTCCCGCAAGGGAGCGGTGTCTGCGCCGCGGGGTGGCACGAGGTCTATTCCCCCCTCATGCCACGGATTGCAGCGCAGAATGCGTTTCGTGGTCAGGCCGCTGCCCTTGAGGGCGCCGTGGCTGCGAAAGGCCTCGATGGCGTATTCGCTGCAGCTTGGCCAGAACCGGCAATTCGCCCCGATCACGGGACGGATCGTCCATTGATAAGTCCGCACGACCCCGATCGCGAGTTGGGCCGCCAGGCTCATGTGACCCCCGCGCGCTTGAGCGCCTTGACCAGGTCATCGCGCAGCGCCGGGAAGGAACGGGCGCGGGTGCCATCGCGGCCGATGAGCACAAGGTCGACCCCGGTGACTGGATGCTCGCGCAGCAAAAGCCGAGCGGCTTCCTTGAGCCGGCGGCGGGTGCGGTTGCGAACGACGGCGTTGCCGACCTTCTTGGTGACCGTGAACCCAAGCCGAGCGGGGAGGTCGTCCTGGCGCGGCATGGCCTGCAGGACGAGGCCCGGCATCGGGGCCTTGCGGCCCTTGGATGCCACGCGCAGAAACTCGGCCCGCTTTTTCAGCCGGCCGGGTGGTTCCGCATGCAAGGATACCGCATCGGACGATGCGGGGTCCTGCGGCAATATCCGAGTGTGCTGGATTGCTGGCATGGCACCATACCAGCCCTGGCAGCGCTCAGGCCGACAGGCGCTTGCGGCCCTTGGCGCGGCGGTTGGCCAGCACCTTGCGGCCGCCAACAGTGGCCATGCGGGCCCGGAATCCGTGCCGGCGCTTGCGGACCAGCTTCGACGGTTGATAGGTGCGCTTCACGTCTTCTCTCCGAGACTCCTGGGACCCGCAACAGCGCGGGGCGGGCGCACCCTTTCGGATGGCCCGTCGCAGGGGCCGGCTTATAGGGTGGAGGGTCACGAACGTCAACGCGTAACGCTGCCCGTTGTGGCAAGACCTTATATGGCACGTAGAAAAAAGAGAGTTCCCATGCGCCCTGGACCACGCCCGACTCCGGAACGCCCCTCGTCAGGGCCAGGTGGTCGATGAAATCCATCCTGCCGCTCGCGGTCCTGGCGGCGCTGGGACTCGGGGTCTGGCTCAGCGGCCTCACCGAGTACCTCGGTTGGCACGAACTCGCTCGGCATCAGGCGAGCCTGCTGGCCCTGGTCGCCGCCTGGCCGGTCCTGGCCCCGATCGCCTATGTCGCCCTGTATGCGATCTTCGTCGCGCTGTCCGTGCCGCAGGCCGTGGTGGTGACCATCTCCGGCGGCCTGCTGTTCGGCACCATCCTGGGCGGCGCGCTGGCCGTGCTGGGGGCAACCCTGGGGGCGGTCATCCTGTTCTTCCTGGCGCGCTCCGCGTTCGGCGATTCGCTGGCCAGCCGCGGCGGCCCCTTCGTGCAGACGGTGCGCGAAGGGCTGAGACGGGACGGCTTCAATTATCTGCTGGCGATCCGATTGATCCCCATATTCCCTTTCTGGCTCGTCAACCTGGCCGCCGCCCTGGGCGGGATGCGCCTGCTGCCGTTCACCGCCGCCACCCTGCTGGGCATCGCGCCCGGGACCTTCGTCTTCGCCTCGGTCGGCGCCGGGATCGGCAGCGTGCTGGCCACCGGGGGCCAGCCGGATCTGTCCATCATCCTGTCCCTGCCCGTGCTGGGGCCGCTGATCGGCCTCGCGCTGCTGTCCCTGTTGCCGGTCGCCTGGCGCACCTGGAGGAAGTCCGATGGCCCGACCTGATCCCACCCATTTCGACCTGATCGTCATCGGTGCCGGCGCGGCGGGCCTGTCGGTCACCGCCGGCGCCGCCCAGCTTGGCGTGCGGGTGGCGCTGATCGAACGCGACAGGATGGGAGGCGACTGCCTCAACACCGGCTGCGTGCCCAGCAAGGCCATGCTCGCATCCGCACACGCCGTCCGCGCCGCCGCCCAGGCGGAGCGGCTGGGCATCCGCTTCGGGGCGCCCCTGATCGACTGGGCGGCGGTGAACACGCACGTGCAGGGCGTGATCGATGCCATCGCGCCGGTCGATTCGGAGGAACGGTTCCGCGGCCTGGGCGCCACCGTGATCCGCGGCGAAGCCCGCTTCGCCGGCCCCGATCGCATCACCGTCAACGGTCAGACCCTCTCCGCTCGGCGCATCATCATCGCGGCGGGCAGCAGGGCCACTGTGCCGGCCGTGCCTGGGTTGCAGGATGTCGGGTATCTGACCAACGCCACCGTGTTCGGCCTGCCGGAGAAGCCGGATCATCTGCTGATCCTGGGCGGTGGGCCGATCGGGCTGGAGATGGCGGAGGCCTTCTCGGGCCTGGGCACCCGCGTCACCGTCGTGCAGTCCAGCACGATCGCCAACCGGGAGGAACCGGAACTGGTCGACGCCCTGCGCGGCGTGCTGCTGGCGCGCGGCATCGCCATAGAGGAAAACGCCGCCGTTACCGCTGTCGAGCCTGGCCCCACGCTGGTGCTGGAAGATGGCAGACGGATCAGCGGCAGCCATCTGCTGGTGGCCACGGGACGGACGCCGAATCTGGAGGACCTAGACCTGGAGAAGGGGGGCATTACGGCAACCCGCGCCGGGATCAGCACGGATGCCGGCCTCCGCAGCGTGTCCAACCGGAGGGTCTTCGCGGTTGGCGACATCGCCGACCCGGTGGGCATCGGGCCGCGCGCCTTTACCCATGTCGGCTCCTACCACGCCGGCATCGTCATCCGGCGCGCGCTGTTCCGCCTGCCGGCTAAGGTCGACTACAGCGCTCTGCCCCGGGTGACCTACACGGCCCCCGAACTCGCGCAGGTGGGGATGACCGAGGCCGAGGCGCGCAAGGCCGGCCTGGATGTCACCATCCTGCGCTGGCACCTGCATGAGAACGACCGCGCCATCGCCGAACGGGACACGGTCGGGATGATCAAGATCGTGATCGCGCGCGGGCGGGTCGTGGGCGCCGGGATCCTCGGCAGCCATGCGGGGGAGATGATCGGGACCTGGACGCTGGCTATCTCCCAACGGATCAAGCTCTCGGCGCTGGCCGGGATGATCGTGCCCTATCCGACCCGGGCGGAAATCGGCAAACGCGCGGTCGGCGCCTATTTCGGCGCGAAACTGTTCACGGACCGGACGCGCATGGTGGTGCGCTGGCTGGGGATGCTGGGGTGACGGGTTGGGGTTTCACCCCCACCCCCGACCATCAGACAAGCCCCCAGTGCTATTCCCGCCCGGCACACACGAAGTGCGGATTGTCCCAGCCGGATTTGCCGTACAGCAGCGGCTTGCCGTCCAGTGTGCGGACGGAGCCGCCCGCGGCCTCCAGCACCGCCTGAGGCGCGCAGGTGTCCCATTCCATCGTCCGGCCGAAGCGCGGATACAGATCGGCGATGCCCTCGGCCAGGCGGCAGAATTTCAGGCTGGAGCCGAAATTGACCAGCTTGGCCACTTTCCGCCCTTGCAGGAACGCGTCCAGCGTCGCCGTATCGCCATGCCGCCGGCTGGCCAGGACGGTCAGGCCTTCCTCCGGTACCTTGCGGGCAACGACCGGGGTTTCCTTCCCGTTCAGGCGCTTCCACGCCCCCTGCCCCACGATGGCGCCGAACATCTCTCCGGTCGCCGGCACGCCCACCGCGCCCAGCACGACCCTGCCATTGCGGACCAGGCCGATATTCACCGCGAAGTCGTCCCCGCCGCTGGCGAATTCGCTCGTCCCGTCCAGCGGGTCGACCAGCCAGAAGCAGGGGCTGGCCTCGGTGATGCGTCCCGCCGCGGCCTCTTCCTCGGCGATCACCGGGATGTCGGGGCAAGCTTCGCGCAGGCCGGCGGCGATGATCAGTTCGGCCGCGTTGTCGGCCTCCGTCACAACCGAGCCATCGGCCTTGCTCTTGCCCTCGAACCCGCGGGCGCGGATTTCGCGGATCACCACGGCGGCCTTGTCGGCCAGCACCACGGCGAGTTCCAGCAGCGCGCGATCGTCCATCACGCGACCGCCTTGGCGGACCGGCGACGGCGCGGCTTCTTGGTCGGTTCTGGCATGGCCGTCTGCTCCTGGTTGTCCTGCGGTGCCTCGACGGCAACCGGTGTCTCGATCGAGCGGATGATCTTCTCGGGGTAGACCAGCCGCACCGGTTCCACCCGAGGCACGGGCTGGGCCAGCATGGCAACGGCTGCTTCATAGACCAGCGTCGGCTCTAGCCCCTTCATGCAGGCCATGCCGCGCGGGCAGTCATCGACCCGCGCGAGGTAGCACGGGCTGCACGCCATGTTGCGGCGAAGCGCGATGGCGGACGGACCCACCGGCCCCCACTCCATCGTATCGACAACCCCCGAATGGATCCCGATGCTGGGCACGCCCACGGCGGCGGCGATGTGCTTGGGGCCGCTGTCATTGCCGACATACAGCACCGCGTTGGCCAGCAGCATCGGCAGTTCCCGCAGCGGGGTCTTGCCGACCAGGGAGGCAACGGCGGACTTGTCGGCCACCGCGTCCATCACCTCCTGCGCCAGTTCGGCCTCATCGGGGCTGCCGATCAGGATAACGCTCAGCCCGTTGCGCGCGACCAGCAGGTCGATCAGCGCCGAGAAATAGGGCAACGGCCACTGCTTCACCGCCGATCCGACGCCGGGGTGGATGATGGCCACGGGCTTGCTGAACAAGGCGCGGACATCATCCGGCAGGCGCGCCAGCGTCTCGGCGGCGGCCGCGGGCGGGACCGTAAGGCTGGGCTGATGCGACCGGCTGGCCTGGCCCACCGCCTCCACCAGGTTCAGCAGGTCGTCGCTGACATGGTTGCGCTTGTTGTGCAGGCTACGGTCGGTTTCCCATTCCAGCGCGACATCCAGGAAGTTAAACTGCGCCTGGTGGTCGAAGCCTGCGAGATAGCGGGACCGGCTGTATTTCAGCACATCGCGCGTGTCTGGCTGCTTGCGGAGATCGACCGCGAGGTCGAACCGGTGCGTGGCCAACCGCGCGCCGAGTTCCCGCAGGTCATCATCGGTCACTTCCTTGCGGCCCATGCCGGACTTTACGTGGAAGAACTCGAACGCGATGAACTCATCGATCGCGGGTTCATAGGCCGCGAAGGACTGCGCGGCCGGTCCGGACAGGACGGTAATCTTCGCCGCCGGGAACAACTCCTTCAACCGCCGGATCGACGGCAGGGCGGTGATGAAGTCGCCGATATGGTCCAGCTTCACGACCAGCAGCCGCCGGATTTCGTCCGGCGTGAACAGCGGCTGGCCGGAAAACACGGTATCCACTGGCTCATCATCGGGACGATGATCATCGGCGTGGCGATAGAGGCGCGGGTTGAAATAGGGATCGCCCGCGGTGAACCGGTCCGCCCACATCGAGTTGAAGTGGCTGAAGTCGTAGACGTCCTTCAGCTTGTCGCGGCTGGCCAGTTCGTGATGGATCAGCGTCGTGTGCGGCGTGTAGACGGTCAGCAGGCCGGCCCGATGCACGCGCAGGCAGAAATCCAGGTCGTTGTTGACGATCTGGTGCGCCTCATCAAAGCGGCCGACAGCGTCGAAGACTTCGCGGCGCATCAGCATGCAGGCGCCGGTCACCGCCATGACGTTGCGCTGGGTCATCGCCAGGCCGAAATAGCAGGGGTCGTTCTCGCCGGCGAAGCGGAAGGCGTGGCGGGCAATGCCGTTGGTCGCCAGGAACATGCCCGCGTGCTGCACCGTGCGCGCCGGATACAGCAGCCGGGGGCCGACGATGCCGACCTCGGGCCGAGCGGCGCTTTCCAGAAGGACGTCGAGCCAGTCTTCATGCTCGATTTCGATATCGTCGTTCAGGAACAGAATGAATTCACCATCCGCCTGTTCCGCCGCGAGGTTGTTGAAGCGCGACCAGTTGAAGGCGTCGGGGATGTCGACGACCTTGTCGGCGTTCTGTTCGACGAACACCTTCCAGGCCACCTGGTCATCGGGAATGTTGTCGATGACGATGATCTCGAAGTCCTTGTAGGCGGTCTTTTCCCGCAGCGTGGTGATGCAGGTCTCGATATAGCCATGCGCCGCGCAGGTCGGGATGATGATGGAGACCTTGCCGCTGACCTTGGCCGTGCGATGCAGGCGCCAGGCCTGTGGTACGGCGGTAGGCAGCACCTCCGCCTCGATCCCGCGCCGGTCGGCCGCGCGTTGCAGCGCCGCCTGGCACTGCGCGTCGGTGTCCAGGTCATCGGCTCCGCGCTGGCAAAGCAGCTTGGGCACGTGGTGGATCAGGCCTGCGTTCTCGGCGCAGTGGAGGACCAGGTCGTACTCGCCCTGGGCGTGCAGGGACTCGGGCGTCACGCCGGTCCGCGCCAGCAGCGCGCCGGTCGCGACCCAGGGCCGCCCGATGTAGTTGGTCGAGAGCAGCAGGTCGGGGGAGTAGTCCGGCTTGAAGAACGGCTCCCGCTCCTGGCTGATCGGGCTGGTCCGGGTTTCGTCGGCGTAGATCAGGTCAGCGTCCCGGTGCAGGCCGCTGCCGAGCGCCAGTTCGGCCAGCGCGTCGACGCCGAGTTCGTCACCCGGGGACAGCATCAGGTGGAACGCATCCGGATCCCGCGCGAGCGGCGATGTCCAGCCGGCGTCACCGACCGACAGCACCGAGGCGCGCCAGGTCAGGTCCGTCCCGATCTCATCCATGATCGGCCGCACGGTGTCGGCCGTCGCTGCGTCGTCGCACAGGATGATCAGGCGCCAAGCGGCATAGGCCTGGGACGTGAGGCTGTAGAAGGTCGTCCGCAGCCGCTCCGCGTCCACGGGCCCATCCTGGCGCAGCACCACGGTGAAGCTGGGCCGGTGTTCCATCCGGTCGAGCAGGCCTTGCAAGAACGTGCGTCCGATCCGCGGCAGGCGGCGGCGGATGTTCACCGAGTCCCGATCGGCGTCGGCGCGCTTGACCTCGGCCTGGAAGGACTGCTCGTAGACGTAGCCGCTCTCGCAGCGGACGATCAGGCGGATCACATGCTCCCCGTCCCGAAGGCTGCGCGGGGGGCAGTGGAAGGCGAAGCCGCTGCGGACCGAGTTCGGCCAGTCGGGGAAGGCCGCGCCGACGTCCTGGCGGGCCAAGCCGTGATGGGCGTCACCCAGACGCTGGGTCCCCATCCAGATTTCCATACCGGTGATGGCGGAGCGCGAGAGCACCCAGCCATCGATCGTCAGCCGGCCGGTCACGGTATCTGCGACACGGCCATCGACGACCCGGGGGCTGTCGAGCTGGAACTTCATCTCCCGCGGGTCGGCCTCGGGCCCCGATTCGGTGGGCGGCGGCGGGGGCGGCTCGGGTTCCGGCAGCGGGGGCGCCGGGGTGGCGAGGACCATCGTCTCCTCGATCCGGTCGTCTCCGAGGCCGGTCGTGACGATGACGCTGACGCGGTGCTCCCCCTCGATCCGGTCGATCACGTGGCGGTCGAAATGGAAGCCGCTGAAGCGGGCGGACGGGATTTCGGGGTGCAGTTCGCCGACATCCGGCCGGTCATGGCCGAGTTCAGCCACGCCCACGCGATCGTCGCCGAGCATCAGCGCCACGCGGGCGATGCCGGCGGCGCTGGTGGCCCAGCCGTTGACGACAAGCTGGCCGTCGCCTTCCAGCCGGATTTCGTCGCAGTACATATGGACGGTGCGATCGGGTTCCGGCGCCGGCGCGGGCTCACTGTAGTCCCCGTGATGCACCGGCATGACGACGTCATGGGCCAGGCCCTCCCGGCACAGCATCTCCACCCGCAGGCTGTCGATGTCGCGCTGGTCGGGGGGCAATTCGGCCGAGATGCGGAAGCCGCAACTGCCTGAATGCGGATAGGCCGGATAGGCGGCGGCCACGTCCCCGCGCTCGATCCCCATCTTGGCGGGGACCCGCATCTCTCCGGCGAAGGCCTGGACGATGACAACGGGGCTAAGCGAGATGCCCCAGCCATCGACGGTCAGGATGCCGTCGGCGTCGATCGCCACCCGCTCCACATACAGGATCGCGGGGACGCGACCGGTCGCGGCGGCTTCCGGCAGCAGGGGGCCGTCGCTGACATGGACGGGCGGGGAGCCTTCCGGCTCGATCGTCAGTTGGAAGTCCTGCTCGTAGACCTCTCCGTTCACATCGAGGGCGATGATGCGGCAGGGGCACGGATCGCCGGCGCGGTCGCGCGTCCGGGCGAGGTTGAACTGGACGGTGCGCTGCTGGACGACCATGCCGTTGGGCAGGGTCTGGGTCATGTCGCTGGGCGTTGGCCCGAAGGTGGTGGTGGAGCGGTCCCCGTCATCGGCGACGAGGGCGGCCGACTGGATGGTGGAGACCGAAACGATCCGGGCGCGGACCATGACGTCGAACCGGTCGAGCAGGAAGCCGCCGGTGACCCTGGGATCGACCTCGATGATGACGGGCAGGCGTGCCGGCGGCTCTCCGGCAGGTGCCGGTTCCGGTGCCTCGACCGCTGTCGTCTCGTCCGCGCTTGCCTCGTCCAGAGGCGCCTCATCCAACGGCGCCTCGTGCAGGGTCGCTTCGGTCGCGGACGCGGATTCGGCCTTGCGGCGTCCCTGCTTTCGCGACGCGGCCTGCGATCGGCCCGATGTTGATGACTTCTTGCTGGTCATGCCGTCCCGCGCCTCAACACCATGCCATCCTTATTGCTGGACGCCCGATCCGTGCGGCTCCATGGCCCGCCGGTCGGACGCCGTCCTGTCCTGTCCGTCGCGGGCAAGGCCCGCGTTCTGAAACGTTCCGCGGGGCAAGCCCGCGTGCTGAAGCATTGCGTATGATCGCGTCGCCCTTGTCGCGCCGGATTACCCGGGAGAGAAGACAGGGGACGATGATCCCGGTCACACCGCGTATGGGAGCCGGCCTTCCTTATAGCCATCCTCATCGAAATGGCCCTGCGCCGAGGTCAGCAGTCCGCGCCGGAGGAAATCCGCCACATCGGGGTACTGCTTGAGGTACCAGTCTTCCTCGACATTCATGGCGAAGGGCAGCCGCCCCTCCAGCCAGCCATCGTTCAGGAAGTGATGCCGAGCGGAAGGCACCCGGCCTTCGTCGATGGCCTGCCCGATATCGGGATAGGCGGTCTTGTACCAGGCCTCGTCGACTTCGACTCCCTGCAGCATCATTCGCAGAATGTTAACGAATTCATCGTACGAAAGGGTGATACGCAGCGACCCATCAACAGCCTTGATATCAAGTGGGCGCTTGATCAGATCGAACGGTGGCAGGTACTTCACGGAGCCTCCTGGCATGGCGGACACGGATCGCCCTTCAACGACAACCGCACCCCTCCATACCGTTATAAAGCCGGCCGATGGAACAGGGTGGATTTTTTTTTGGCCGTACGGCAGGGGAGCGTGTGTTTATTCCCGGCCTGACCGTCGCCCGTCTTCGCACCGCATACATATGGAAACAATTCGATGAACCAGGACCCGGCCGCCGCCACGCATCGCCCCGCCTCGGACCGGGAACTCGCCGATATCGTCCGTCAATTTCATACCGCGCGCGTTCTGGTCATCGGTGACATCATATTGGATCGCTACGTGATCGGCGGCGTCCAGCGCCTGTCGCCCGAGGCGCCGATCCCGGTGCTGCGCCCCGCGACGCAGCGCGCCACGCTGGGCGGGGCGGCGAATGTCGCGATGAACATCGCCACGCTGGGCGGGCACGCGGTGCTGATCGGCGTGATCGGAGAGGATGAAGCCGGCGGTATCCTGCGCGGGCTGGTCGCCAAGGCGCCCAACCTGCACGCGGCCCTGGTGACAATCCCCGGCCGGCCGACCACGTCCAAGACCCGGTTCATGACCGGATCGCATCAGTTGCTCCGCCTGGATGAGGAAACGACGACGCCTGTCGCCGACCAGTGGGCCGATGCCCTGCTGGCGCAGGTGCGGTCCGCATTGGACGACGTCGCGGTCGTGGTCCTGTCCGACTATGCCAAGGGCGTGCTGTGCGATGCCGTCCTGGCCGAGGTGATCGCGATGGCCCGCCTGGCTGGCCGCACGGTGATCGCCGATCCCAAGCGCGCCGATTTCTCCGCCTATCGCGGCGCTTCGATCCTGACGCCGAACGAACACGAGGTGCGGCTGGCGACCCGGATCGAGGCCGATCACGACGCCGAGGCTGATCGCGCCGGCCGTTCCGCCCTGGACGCAACCGAGGGGGAGGCGGTGCTGGTCACCCGCTCCGCCAAGGGGCTGACGCTGGTCCGGCGCGACTCGGAGGCGATGCACCTGCCGACCCGCGCGCGGGAGGTCGCCGATGTCTCCGGCGCCGGCGACGCGCTGGTGGCGGCGCTGGCGGTCGGGCTGGCCGCCGGGGCGTCGCTGCCCGCGGCCTCGATGCTCGCCAACGCGAACGCGGGGATTTCGGTGGGCAAGCAGGGCACGGCGACGGTCAGCCGGCAGGAACTGCTCGATTCGCTGCATCTGGAGGACCTGGTCGCCAACGACCGCAAGGTCGCGACGCTGGAGGAAGCGGGCTCGGTCGTCTCCGCCTGGCACAACCGGGGCTATAAGGTCGGCTTCGCGAATGGCTGCTTCGACCTGATCCATCCCGGGCATGTGCGACTGCTGTCCGAAGCGCGGGCGGCCTGCGACCGGCTGATCGTGGCGCTGAACACGGATGCGTCGGTGCAGCGGCTGAAGGGGCCGACGCGGCCGGTGCAGAACGAGATGGCGCGGGCGACGGTGATGGCGTCTCTGTCGCCGGTCGACCTGGTGATCCTGTTCGACGAGGACACGCCCTTGCAGGCCATCAGCGCGCTGCGGCCCGACGTGCTGATCAAGGGATCGGACTACACGGTGGACCAGGTGGTGGGTGGCGACCTGGTGCAGGGCTGGGGCGGGAAGGTCGTCCTGGTGACGCTGGAGGAAGGGCACAGCACGACCGGCACGATCAGGCGGATGACCGCGCCGGGGTGAGGCCATTGAGGCAGGGATGATGCCGTCACGCCCCCTCCCCCGTTGAGGGGGAGGGTTGGGGTGGGGGGTGGCAGCGGCACGGGACTTGGGGGTTGCTACCCCTCCCCCCAACCTCGGTCCGCTTCGCGGCCCAAGCCCTCAAGGGGAGGGGGAGAAGGAACGTGCGCCCTTCTCCGAGCGTGTCCCCCTACCCTCCCACCACCACCGCGGCCGTGGGCGGGAATGTCAGACCCACCGTCGCACCCGCACCGACCATCGTCTCCGCCGATCCGACCACGCGCAGGACCCGCGGGCCAATCTGCACATCGTACCGACCGGATCCGCCCAGAAAGCTCGCGGAGGCGACCGTGCCCCGCAGCATGTGCTCCCCGGATGCAGCCTGCTGGCCCTCCGGGACCACCTCGATGCTTTCCGGCCGCAGCGCCACGGTGACCGAGGCCCCGGCGGCCGAACCCTTCGGAAACAGGCAGGCGATCGCGCTGCCATCCTCCAGCCGCACCGCCCCGATCCCGTCGGCCGCCACCGCGTCCTGGCTGGTACCGGTAATCAGGTTCGCGGCACCGATGAAGCCCGCCACGAAGGCGCTCGCGGGACGGAAATAGATCGTACGCGGATCGTCCAACTGCACGATCCGCCCGTTCTCCATCACCGCGATCAGATCCGACATCGCCAGTGCCTCGGACTGGTCGTGCGTCACATAGATCGTCGTCACCCCGATTTGCTGCTGCAGTCGGCGGAGTTCCGCCCGCATCTCCTCCCGCAAAGCCGCGTCCAGGTTCGACAGCGGCTCATCCAGCAGCAGCAGTTGAGGACGTGACACGATCGCGCGGGCCAGCGCCACGCGCTGCTGCTGGCCACCGGACAGGCGCGTGGCCGGGCGTTCGCCGTAGCCGCCGAGGCCCACGGTATCCAACGCCTCCTCCACCATCCGGGTGATTTCATCACGCTGGTATTTGCGGTCCTTGGACACGCGCAACGGAAAGGCGATGTTCTCGAACACCGTCATGTGCGGCCAGATCGCGTAGGACTGGAACACCATGCCGATGCCACGCAGGTTCAGCGGGACGGCGATGCCCAGCTGGTGATCGAACAGCACCCGGTCACCGACGGCGATGCGCCCGCTGTCCGGCCTCTCCAGCCCCGCGATACACCGCAGAGTCGTCGTTTTCCCGCATCCGCTCGGCCCCAGCAGGGTGAAGAACGTGCCCGATGCCAGCTCGAAGGAGGCATCGCGCACCCCGCCCGCCTGGGTGTCGAACTTGTTGGCGTAGATCTTGGTCAGGTTGGCGACGGAGAGCATGCGTCAGTTCCCATAGACGTCGGCGGCGCCGCGTCGCATTTGCGCGAAGAAGATCACGGCGATCCCGGTCATCAGCACGGTCCAGCACAGGCCGAAAGCCGCGAGCTCCCCACCCTGCCCGTTCACGTACTGGTCGAAGATCGCCACCGCGATGACCTTGGAGGTCGGGCTGGCCAGCAACACCGCGATCGCCAGTTCCTTGTTGGCGATCAGGAAGATGAACAGCCACCCCGCGATCAGCGCCGGGCTCAGCAGCGGCGCCACGATCCGGCGCAGCGTGGTCATCGCCCCCGCGCCCGCCACACCCGCCGCTTCCTCCAGTTCTTTGTGCAATTGCAGCACGCCGGAATAGACGTAACGCATGCCGAACGGCATGTAGCGGATGACATAAGCGATCACGATGATCCACAGCGAGCCATAGATCGGCAGCGGCACGCGCAGATAGACCTCCATCACCGCGACGCCGAGGCAGATGCTGGGGAACACGAGCGAGATCGTCGCCAACTGGTCCAGCACCCGCCCGCCCGGACCATTGCGCGCGGCGATCCAGCCGGCCAACGCGGTCAGCAGCATGACCACGGTCGCCGCGCCGGCGGCCACGGTGATGCTGTTCACGGCCAGTTCGGTATAGCCGCCGACGGTGAACACGGCCTTGAAGTTGTCGAGCGTCAGCAGGGGGATGCCGCTGAGGCCGAAGCTCTTCGGAAACGGCAGCAGCGACATCCAGATCAGCGTGATCAGCGGCAGGACCAGCACGATCATGAAATTGAAGATGATGATGGCGCCGGCGATCCAGCGGCCCGTGCCCAGATCGAAGGGCCGCGGGCGGTAGCCCTTGCCGGTGACCGAGGCAAACCGCTCCGCGTTCCGCGACAGCCGACCGTAATAATACAGCAGCACGGCCATGATCGCGACCATGACGACCGAGAAGGCCGCCGCGTAGCCAAGGTCGGGCGGCACATGGATCGTCGCCGCGTAGACATCGGTCGTCAGCACGTAAAGCCGAGCGGGCATGCCGACCAGGGCCGGGACCTCGAAGGCGCCGATCGAGCGGATGAAGACGAACAGCGACAGGGCCAGCAGCGCGGGCTTGGCCAGCGGCAGGGAGACCCGGCGCAGCGTGTCGAACACGGTCGCCCCGCTCATGCGCGCCGCTTCTTCCATGTCCGCGTTGGCCGCGCGGAAGGTGGCGCCGAGCATCAGGAAGACGAGGGGGGACCAGAGGAACCCCTCGATGAGGATCATGCCGGTCATGGAGTGGACGTTGAAGAGGTTGTCGTCCGCGCCGGTGACGATGCGATACAGGTCGTTCAGGGGCCCGACCTTGCCCAGCAGGAACAGCCAGGCGATGACGTGCAGGATGAAGGGCGTGCCCATCGAAATGATGGTCGCCAGATAGGCCAGCACCTTGAAGGGGGCGTTCGTCCGCTCCACCAGCCAGGCCAGCACGCCGCCGGTCAGCAGCGACAGGATGGTGCTACCGATGGCGAAGACGATGCTGTTCCAGGCGCTTTCGACCGCGCGCTTGTCGGCCAGCAGCTTGGCGAAGTGGCCCAGCGTGAAGCCGGTGATCTCTCCGATCGCGTCCTGTTCGGTGAAGCTGTCGAGGAACAGGATCCACAGCGGCGGCAGCATCAGCAGCGCCAGCACGACCAGCAAGATACCCGCGATCAGCCGCCGCGGGTCCCCGCTCAGCCAGCTTGTCTTGGGGTTGGCCCTCGCGGCGGCCGACGCCTCGGCCGCCGTCGAGGACGCCGTCACTTGAACAGCTCGTTATAGATCGCGATCATCTTCGGCACTTCGGCCCGCGCTTCCTCGGGCGTGATCACGCCGATCGCGAACTTGCCGATTTCCGGCACCAGGTCGGGATTCTTGATGGGGATTTCCGGATCGGCCGGCATGTAGTCATTGGCCGCGAAGATCACCTGGGCTTCCTTGGTCAGCAGGAATTCCATCAGCAGCTTGGCCGCGTTCGGATGCGGGGCGTTCTTCACGATCCCGGCCGGGTTGGCGGTGAACACCATCGGCGGCATCTTCAGCCACTGCACCGGCGCGCCCTTGGCCGCGCTGATGGTCGAGTGATAGCTGAGCGTCATCACCGCCAGCGGGTATTCCCCGGCGATGACCTTATCCAGCACGACGCGCTGCGCGGCGGGGATCGTCACCGGCTTCTGCTTCGCGAAGGCGCGCAGATACTCCATGCCCTTCTCCTGGCCCATCGAGCGCAGGATGTTGATCATAAAGCCCGGCGGGCCACCGGCCGTCAGGTCGTAGGTCCAGGCGATCTTGCCCTGCCACTTCGGATCGAGCAGCGCCTCGTAGGTCTGCGGCACTTCCTCGGGCTTCACCAGGGACGTGTTGTAGGCGGCCGTGTAGTAATAGACGTTCGGTGACGTCCACAGCCCGGACGGGTCCTTGCGCGACGCCGGATAGCGTTCGGCTTCCTTCGGGCGGAACACGTCGACCAGCTTGGCATCCAACAGAGGGTTCAGCGCCGAAACACCGTCGAACATGTCCGCCAGGGGGCGGCGGGCACGGGCCTCGTTGATGATCTTGAGCGCGTTGTCATTGCCGGCGGCACGGGAGTACTGGACCTTGACGCCGGGATATTTCGCCTCGAACGCCTCGACCAGCGGGCGTACGATCTGATTGACGATCATGCCCGTATACCAAACGACGGTGCCTTCCTTGCGGGCGGCCTCGACCATGGCAGGGTCGACGGTCTGCGCCCCCGCGGGGCCGGCGAGCATGCCCAACATCAGCCCGGCGGTCAGGATTCGTCTTGTGAACATCGTTTCCCCCTGTTCTTTCTCGCGGCCACTGTGGCCCTATTGGGGTAGCGCCTCAAGCACCCGAGGGGAAACAACCATGCGCGCACGCCCTGTCTTGCCGATCGCCCTGCTGGCGGTCCTGTCCCTTGCCGCCTGCGGCGACATCCCGCCGCGACTGAAGGAGGCACCGCCGCTCACGGCCTCCTCCGCCTGTGCCGTCGGAGGCGAGAACGTGGTGGGCAGGGCCTACCGCAACCCGATCGCGACGATCGTGATGAACAATGATGGCGGCTGGTGCTGGATGATGAGTTCGGAAAGCAACCGGGGCATGCCCTACGGCCCGTATCTGAAGGTTACCCGCCCGCCGCAGTATGGGACCGTCCAGATCGACGTGCTGGAAGCTCAGACCCGCGTCGCCTACCGCCCCAACCCGGGCTTCACCGGCACCGACGCGTTCGAGACCCGCAGCATGGAAGTGGGCTTCGAGGTCGATTACCGGGTCACCGTCAGCAAGTGAACACGCTGGGCGCGCATGTCCGGGACCTCTGGCGGCTCGATCCCGGGTTCCTGACCGTCAACCACGGCTCCTTCGGCGCGACTCCGCTCGCGGTGCTGGCCGAACAGCAGGCCTGGCGCGACCGGATGGAGGCTCAGCCATCCCGCTTCATGCGCACGGTGCTGCCAGGCGCGCTGCGGGCGGCGGCAGAGCGGCTAGCTGGCTTCATCGGTGCGCGCGGGGACGACGTGGTGTTCGTCGACAACGCGACAGGGGGCTGCAACGCGGTCCTCCGGTCACTGCGGCTGCGCGCTGAACAGGAGGTCCTGGTCCTGTCGCACGGCTATGGCGCGGTGCGGAACACGGTCCGCTTCGTGACCGAGCGGGCGGGCGCGCGAATGATCGAGGCGGTGATCCCCTTCCCGCGCCCGACCGAGGACGCGGTGGTTGATGCCGTCGCGGCAGCGCTGACGCCCGAGACGCGGCTGGCAGTGATCGACCACATCACCTCGGCCAGCGCCCTGGTGCTGCCGGTGGCCCGGATCGCCGCCCTGTGCCACGAACGGGGCGTGCCGGTGCTGGTGGATGGCGCGCATGCCGCGGGGCAGATCGACCTCGACGTGCCGGCGACCGGCGCTGATTGGTACATCGGCAACTGCCACAAATGGCTCTGCGCCCCGAAGGGCAGCGCGTTCCTCTGGAGCGCGCCGGCACGCCAGGTCGGGCTGCATCCGACGATCATCTCGCATGGCTTCGAGCAGGGGTACCTGGCGGAATTCGACTGGACCGGGACGCGCGATTTCTCCGCCATGCTGTCGGTGCCGGCGGCGATCGAGTTTCATGAGCGGCTGGGCGGGCTGGCGCTGCGGCAACGCAACCGCGCCCTGGCCCTGGCGGCGACACGGCTGCTAGCGGATCGGCTGGGTACGGAAGCCGGTGCGGACCCGTCCATGATGGCGGCGATGGGACTGGTGCGGCTGCCGGGACCGCCCGACCGGGTCGGGCCATTGCGCGACCACCTGCTGGCAGCCGGCACCGATGCACCGGTCCATGTGCTGGACGGCGCGATCTGGCTTAGACTGTCCGCATTCGCCTACAATGACGTCAACGACTATGAACGACTGGCCGAACTGTTGGCCGGCATTCGCTGGGGGGAACTGGCATGAGCGTCGAATTCATTGGCATGATCCATCACAAGCAGGGCTCGGAAATCCGCCCCGCCGGCCCGATGGTGCTGGATCGCGGCTACATCAAGGACTTCGCGCAGGCGGCCGAGGCTGGCGGCTTCGACCGCATCCTGATCGGCTACTTCGCCGACGGGGCCGACGGGTTCCTGGTCGGCGCCCTCGCCGCGCAATACACCGAACGCCTGGGCATGCTGGTCGCGCACCGGCCTGGGTTCATCTCACCCCCGGTCGCCGCCCGGAAATTCGCCACGCTGGACCAGATCACCGGCGGGCGCGTGGCGATGCATGTCATCACCGGCGGCGAGGATTCCGAGATGCTGCGCGACGGCGATGTCTCCACCAAGGAAGACCGCTACGCCCGCACCGATGAATACCTGGATGTGCTGAAGAAGATCTGGACCGATCCCGCCCCGACCGTCGACCACGAGGGCCGGTTCTACACGATCAAGGGCGCCTCCACGACGCTGCGGTGCTTCCAGCAGCCGCGCATCCCGATCTTCTTCGGCGGCGCGTCGGAAGCCGCGATCGCGGTCGCCGGGAAGCACGCCGATGTCTACATGCTGTGGGGCGAAACCCACGCCCAGGTGCGCGACATCACCACCCGCCTGCGGGCCGAGGCGGCGAAGTATGGCCGCACCATGCGGTTCAGCCTGTCGTTCCGCCCCGTCCTCGCCCCGACCGAAGACGAAGCCTGGGCGCGGGCCGAACGGATCAAGCAGCGGATCATCGAACTGCGCGCCAAGGCCGGCCTGCTGACGAAGGAACCGGCGAACGAGGGCTCGAAGCGCCTGCTCGCCGCCGCAGCCCAGGGCGAGCGGCTGGACAAACGCCTCTGGACCGGTGCCGCGCTGGCCACCGGCGCGCGCGGCAACACGACCGGCCTGGTCGGCACGCCGATGCAGGTGGCCGAGGCGCTGGTCGAATACTACGACATGGGCGTCGACACATTCTTGGTGCGCGGCTTCGATCCCCTGGATGACAACATCGAATACGGCCGCTCCCTGCTGCCCCTGACCAAGCAACTGATCGCCGAACGGGAAGGTCAGAGGACCGCCGCCGAATAGGCGCGGGCTTTGACCGTTCGGCTTTCCACCCGATCATCGATCGTCCCGTCCACGCTTCCGGCTGAGTACGGCTCCATGGCTGATCTGTCCCTGGATACGGGCCTGTCCCGCCCCGCCTCCCCCACCGCCGACGCAGGCTGGTTTGCCCGCCGTCTCGCTCGGCTGTTGCTGTCCCGCATCCGCATCGGGCGACTGACCATCGTCAGTCCGTCCGGCATCCGGCTGTCCAGCCTGCAGGTGGAACCGGGGCCCGAGGGCATCCTGGTGCTGCATCGCTGGCGCACGCTGCGCCGGCTGCTGCTGCAGGGGGATATCAGCTTCGCCGAAGCCTATATGGACGGCGACTGGTCCAGCCCCGACCTGCCGTCGCTGATCGAGCTGGCCGCGCGCAACGCGCCGACGCTGAACCCTTCGATCGACGGGCATCCGCTGTCGCGCCTGTGGAACCGCGTCCGCCACCGGTGGAACGACAACTCCCTGGCCGGCAGCCGGCGGAACATCACCTATCATTATGACCTCGGCAACGATTTCTACCGGTGCTGGCTGGATGCGGGGATGACCTATTCCTCGGCCCTGTATGCGACCGGGGCCGAGGCGCTGGAGGACGCGCAGACCGCCAAGCAGGACCGCGCCATCGCCCTGATGCGGCTGACAGGGCAGGAAAGCGTGCTGGAAATCGGCTGCGGCTGGGGCGGCCTGGCAGAGCGGATCGCGGCCACGACCGGATGCCATGTGACCGGGCTGACCCTGTCCCCCGCCCAGCTTGCCCATGCCACCGCGCGCCTGCGCGACGCGGGGTTGGAGGGGCGGACGGCCCTGCATCTGCGGGACTATCGGGATGAGAGCGGGACGTACGACCGCATCGTCTCGATCGAGATGCTGGAAGCCGTGGGTGAAGCCTATTGGCCGAGCTACTTCGGGACGCTGCAGGAGCGGCTGAGGCGCGGGGGGATCGCGGTCCTGCAGGGGATCACGATCGCCGAGGACCGCTACGACGCCTATCGCGCCTGCACCGATTTCATCCAGCACTACATCTTCCCGGGCGGCATGCTGCCGACCCAGACCGGGATGCGCCAGCAGACCGAGGCTGCGGGATTGCGGCTTGTCTCGGTCGAGACTTTCGGGCAGAGCTACGCTCGCACCCTGGCCGAATGGCGCCGGCGCTTCCACGACGCCTGGCCCGAGATCGAGCGGCAGGGCTTCGACACCCGCTTCCGCCGGATGTGGGATTACTACCTGGCCTATTGCGAGGGCGGCTTCCGGTCCGGCGCCATCGATGTCGGGCTCTATACGCTGGAGAAGCCGTGAACCTTTCCCGAAGGGCGTTGCTGTCCGGTCTTGGCGGAGCCGCTTTCGCGCGCGCCGTCTTGGCCCAGCCCGCGGATGGGCGGGACCTGGTGTTTCGCGTCCTGCGCAATGACGGGCAGATCGGCACGCATCGGCTGACCTTTGCCGTGACCCAGAGTGCCCTGACGGTCCTGGTCGCGACCGACATCAAGGTGGGCGTCGGCCCCATCACCGTCTACCGCTATACCCACCGGGCCGAGGAACGCTGGCAGGCCGGGACTTTCGTATCCCTGGACGCCGAGACCAACGACAATGGCACCATGGCCCGCACCACCGTCCGGCGGGAGGCCGAATGGCTGGACGTGCAGGGCCAGAAGGCGTCCCGCTACCAGGCGCCGCTGACGGCCCTGCCCCTGACCTACTGGAACCAGGCGATGCTCGATGGGCCGATGATCAGCGCCCAGACGGGGGAATTGCTGCGTCCGGTCGTGAAGCAGGTCGGTCCGGGACGGGTCGTGACGGCCTCGGGTCCGGTCGAGGCGCTGCACGTCACAATGCGCGGGGACCCCGATCTGGACACGTGGTACGATGCGAAGTCCACCTGGCTGGGGCTGCGGCTGACGGCGCGGGATGGCTCGACGATCCGGTATGAGCGGGGGTGATCGACGGGGCTTGGGCGGAGTGATTCCAACCGCCCTTGATCATGTCCCATCGCCGGCGCCTCCCCGTCGTGGCCCGCGCAGGCGGGCCATCCACGACTTGCAGTGCCAGTCGAGAAAAAATCGTGGGTGGTGGGCCTGCGCCCACCATGACGAGATGGCGGCCAGAAGGGTCAGCGTCGTTTGGTATTACTTCTTCAGCGGAATGATCTCCCGCTCCTCGATGACATAGGACTTGATCTTGCCAATGAACAGCGCCCCGTCATCGGTCAGGCGCTTCATCTCCGGTGAGGCGCCTGCGCGCTTCATCGCTTCCATGTCGTCGTACCAGAGTTCCGCGATCCCATCGACATCCACATCCGTCTCGGGGATATCGGGCCGGCTGCGGGTGCCGGTGATGTGCGACTGCACATAGCGGCGGATGCCCGGCACGGCCAGGGCAAGCGGCCCATGAATTTCATACCAATGCTTCACGAATTCCTCGTGCGTCATGCCTTCCTTGCGGGTCAGCAGTCCCAGAGCCTTGATCATGGCGTTACTCTCCCAAAAAAAGGGCCTCAGCCCAGCAGCACGAGGTCGTCGCGGTGGATCATCTCATCCCGGCCGCGCCAGCCCAGGATTTCCTCGATCCGGTCGGATCGGTTGCCGGCGATCCGTTCGGCGTCCGCGCTGGCATAGGCGGACAGGCCGCGCGCCACGGCACCGCCATCGGGGCCGACGACCATGACGGGATCACCCCGCTCGAACAGGCCTTCGACGGCGCGGACCCCGGCGGGTAGCAGGGACCGGCCGGCGGCCAAAGCGCGCGCCGCGCCGGCATCGACCCGCAGCGTTCCCATCGGTGACAGCGACCCGGCGATCCAGCGCTTGCGGGCGGACCGTCCCTCAGGCGCCGGCAGGAACCAGGTGCAGCGGCCCCCGGCTTCCAGCACCGTCAGCGGACGTTCCACGTCCCCACGCGTAATCGCCATGGCGCAGCCGGCCTGGGTGGCGATCCGTGCCGCCACCAGCTTGGTCCGCATCCCGCCGGACGAGTATCCGGGCGGTGGCTCCCCGCCCATCGCCTCGATCTCGGGCGTCAGCACGGGCACCACGGGCAGATGTTCGGCCGCCGGATCGCGGCGGGGATCGGCGGTGTAAAGTCCATCGATGTCCGACAGCAGGATCAGTTGGTCGGCCTGCACCATCTCGGCCACCCGCGCGGCGAGGCGGTCATTGTCACCGAACCGGATTTCCGTGGTGGCGACGGTGTCGTTCTCATTGATCACCGGGATGCAGTCGAGGCCGAGCAGCGTGTTCAGCGTGGCCCGGGCGTTCAGATAGCGGCGCCGGTCCTCGGTATCATCCAGCGTCAGCAGCAACTGGGCGGCGGTCAGGCCCTGCTCGGACAATGCCTGAGTCCAGGCCTGCGCCAGACGGATTTGTCCCACGGCGGCGGCGGCCTGCTTTTCCTCCAGCCGCAGCTTCTTGCGGGTCAGGCGCAGTGTCCGCCGAGCCAGGGCGATCGCGCCGGAGGAGACGACGATGACGTCAACGCCGCGCGCCCGCAGGGCCGCGATGTCCTTGGCCACGCCCGACAGCCAGGCCGCGCGGGGCGCCGCCTGGTCCTGGTCAACCACCAGCGCGCTGCCGATCTTCACGACCAGCCGCTGGGCCTGCACCAAGCCGGGGATCAGCACGCCTGTCATGCGCCCAACTGGTCGCCCAGGATGCCCACGGCGAGCGCATAGAAGTCAGACGGATTGTAGCGGCGAATCGCCATGAAGTTCTGGTGGACCATGAAGGCGGCCCCCTCACCCCCACTCGGGATCACGATCGCGCCCGGGCGGTCCCCTGGCGCGTCCCACACGCCTTCCAAGGGACGCACGCCCATGCGCGCCCATTCACTGACCGGCTTGCGGTTGTCGCGGCCGAGCGATCCTTCGTCGAGGCTGGGCGGCAGGGTGACGGCCTGGCCCCAGTTCTCCCCGCCACGCCAGCCGGATTTGGCGAGGTAGTTGGCGATCGAGGCCATCACGTCGCCCCGGTTGTTCCAGATGTCCCGCTTGCCGTCGCCGTCATAGTCGGCGGCGTAGGACAGGTAGCTGCTGGGCATGAACTGCGGCTGCCCCATGGCGCCGGCATAGCTGCCCAGCATGCGGGAGGGGGCGATGTTCCCTTGTTCGAGGATCTTCAGCGCGGCCATCAGCTCGCCGCGGAAGAACTTCGCCCGCCGGCCTTCCCAGGCGAGCGTCGCCACTGCCTCGATGACCCGATAGTCGCCCTGGATGGCGCCGTAGGACGATTCCAGACCCCAGATGCCCGTGATGACGCGGGGGGAGACGTTGAAGCGGTCGACCACGCGGTTGAGCATGTCCCGGTTCGCAACGACGGCCTTGCGGCCTTCCTCGATCCGCTTGTCGGTGATCACCAGGTTGCGATACCGCGCCCAAGTCATGGTGAACTCGACCTGGCGGCGGTCCCGCTCGATCACTTTCTGATTGGGGGAGACGCCGGCGAAGGCCGCGTCCAGGGTCTTCTGGCTGATCCCGGCCTTGCGCGCCTCCGCCCGGACCCCGGACACGAAGCTTTCGAAGCTATTGGCGGAGGCCGGCGCCGGCGCGGCAATCGCGGCGGGCGCAGCGGCCAGCATGAGACGACGAGTGAGCATGGGCGTTTCCTGCCACGTCGGGCCGCGCCGGGGCAATCGGAAGGATGCGACGACCTGCACCGCGTATGGCTCAGCCCTGGACAGATGAGCCTGGGTCGATCGGATTCCGCCCCCTTGCCTCGCCCCGGAAACCACCCGACAAGCAGTGTCACGATCAGTGAGGGGTGCGCGGCCTTGAGATATCTCGGACTCTGCCTGCTGACATTCGCCCTTCTGCTGGCCGAGCGACCGGCCTCCGCCCAGACCTCCGTCACGCAGCCCGGCGTCACCCAGCCCATCCCCACGCAGCCCGCCGTCACCGGGGCCATCGAGGGACAATCCGTCCGCGACCACATCGTCCTGCGCGGCAAGCGCCTGCCGCTGCCGCCGGGGGAATGGACCCGTCTTTCCCAGGGCTTTGGCCGCGTGCAGGGGGAATGGCCCGGCGCCTATGGCACGATCGAGGCCGTCCTGCTCGCCCAGATCACGGATCGCCGGATCGAGGCGCTGGCCCTGCTGCAAACCAACGCCCTGCCCGTCGAGGGCGGCTGGGGCATCCCGGAGGCCTGCGCTTCGGCCGTCTTCACCACCGGCACGCGGACCAGCGCCCGCAACATCGCCTGCGCGTTTGCCGAGACGCTGCCGGTCGGGTCCCCTGCCCTGACCTCCCTGCCCGCCTGGAACGCCGGGATGGCGGAGGCCGCACGCCGAGGCCTGACTCTGCCGGCCACCCTCGCCTTCGCGGTCGCCCGGGTCGGTGACCGGCGGGATGTGCTGGAAGCGCGCTATGGCTTCGATCCCGCCCGGTTTGGCGCGGTCGGCGCCGCGATCCCGGCCGATGGGTTCCAGGCCCGCTGGACGAAGCTGATGGAAGGCCGCCTCGAGTCCGCGCTTCTGACCCCTGGCGCGCCCGTCCCCGCGCTGCCCGCCCTGACGCCGGAAGCCGCGACGGAGACCTCCGACGAAATGCCGGTCTGGCAGCTCAGCCTGTATAAGCTGGCGACGAACCGGATGATGCAGACCGCGATCTCCTTCGGGATCGGGATGATCCTGACCGCCGATGCGGCCACCTCCACAACGCTCGCGGCCTGGCAAAGCATCACCCACAGCGCGGTCTATTACGGCAACGAACTGGCGTGGGAGTGGCCTCGCCAGCCGGCCCGGATGGAGTTCATCGCGGAGGGCCGGCCATGAAGCGGCTCGTCCTGACGCTGCTGGTTCTGCTGGCAACCGCAGCCCCTGGCCTCGCGGCCCCCGGCGACAGCGTGGAGCGGGTCTTCCCCATGGGCGCAGTCCAGGTCCCGCTTCCCGCCGGCGGCTGGGTCGTCGCGGCCGAAACGCGGGAGGGTGAGGGGCCGAGCACGATCCAATCCATCGTGCTCGCCCAGATCAAGGACCAGCGCGTGGCCGGGGTGATCCTGGCCCGCGCCAACCCCGTTCCCTCGACCGCGATCTTCGGGACCTCGGCCGAATGTGAGCGGTCGGACATCTACCTCGCCTACACAGCCTACGACACGCCGCAGGATGGGCTGTGCGGCTTCGCCAACCTGGTCGTCGCCGGCGGGACGGAAGCGCCGGTCTGGATCGCCGCCCGGGACTGGCTGCGGGGGCGCGGCGTCACGATCCCCGAGACCTGGCTGATGGCCGGCTTCCGCGCCCGCGTGCGGCCCCGGATGCTGGACGTGCGCTACCATTTCCCGCCGCCATCCGACGCGGCGGGTCCCTGGGCCACCAATCCCTGGAACCCCGCCCGCATCGCCGACGACCCCGCCCGGTCCGCCGCCATCGTGCAGCTTGGCCTCTGGGCCGCCTGGATGCGGGACCCGGTCGAACGCGGCGTCCGGGGGCGGATCGAGGATGTCGAACTGCCGCCGATGCCCTTTGCCGGGGTCGAGATGGCGCATGCCTTGATCACCGCCCGCCTGCGCGCCCTGGACAGGCTGCGAGACTCCGGCGCCATCGGACCCGAGGAATACGCCCAGCAGCGCCTGGCGCTGGAGCGGGTCGAGGCGGAACCGGACCAGTCCGAGATGCCGCTCTGGCTCCGCACGGTCTGGAAGACGGTGACCTATCGGGTCGCCTCGATCGCCGATTCCCTCGCGGTCTCCTACATCCTGCTTGGCAGCGTCTACCAGACGCTCGGCTTTGCCGTGATCGGGGAGCTGATCCGTCCCCCGGCTGTCTACATCCACGAGATCGCCTGGGCCCGTTCCGGCATCGGCCGAGCGGCCGCGCCGGCTCGGCCGCGGGAGTTTCCGGATATTGGGGAGACGCGGTAGGGCGGTTCAGGCGGCAAGGGCGGCCTTCTTGGAAGCCTCGATCTTGGCGAAGCGGTGGGCGCCAGCCCGGATCGGTGGGTACTTGGCTGGGCGTTCGGCGGACTGGCAGGTCGGCAGGCACTCGATCATCAGGTCGTCATTGGGGTTGCAGAAATAGGCGAAGGACAGACGGCGGGCCGCGCCGCCCGAGCCGGGGGGCGGGTTCACGACCCGATGCTGGTTGGACAGCCAGGTGTCGTTGGACCAGCGCATCATCAGGTCCCCGATGTTGATCACGAAGCTGTGGGGGTTGGTGCGGGCGTCGATCCAGCCTCCGTCCGGCGTGCGGATCTGCAAGCCGCCCGGCCGGTCCTGGCCCAGCAGGATGGTCAGGGCGCCGTAGTCGGTATGGGCGCCGGCACGGAGCTGGTCGGGCAGAGCGGACTCCTCCTGCGCCGGGTAATGGTTCAGCCGCAGGGTGGAGTTGTGGTTGGCGAACCGATCCACGAAGAACCGGGGCGGCAGGTCCATGCCGATGGCGAACAGCTCCATCAGAACATCCATCAGCCGCTCCATCTGGCGGTAATAGGCGGTGATGGCGGCCTGGAAACCGGCCGGTTCGGCGGGCCAGACGTTCGGGGTGTAGGTCGCGCCGATCCCGCCCAGCACGTCCTTCTGTTCGGCGACGCCGAGGGGCCCCATCCCGAACCCCTCCTTCAGATCGGGGGGCGTTCTTGTGCCGGCTGACAGGGCCAGGGTTTCCAGCCCGAAGTCCAGGTAGCCGCGGGGGGAGCCCTGGACGGTGCTCTTGATCCCCATCTTCTCGGCCAGGGGGCGGTCGAAGAAGGCGGTCGCGGTGTCCAGGGTCGTGTCGATCAGGCTGGCCGGGACGCCGTGGCCGGTGATCACGAAGAACCCCAGGCGCCGGAGCTCCCCGGCGATGGCCCTCGCCCAGGCCTGCTTGGCCCCCATGCCGGCGGTGGCGAAGCCGGTCAGGTCGATCTCTCTCAGCGTCTCGGTCATGCCCTGTCCCCTGTTGCCGCCATCCGGCGATTGGTCCGCTCGCCCGCCGCCGCATTGGGGTGTCGGCGAGGTCCGGTTTCGTGCGAGAGGGCGGGACCCGGAAAGGACCATCCCATGCTCATTCAACCCTATCTGTTCTTCGGCGGCCGTTGCGAGGAAGCCCTGGCATTCTATGCCCAGACCCTCGGCGCCGAGGTCACCATGATGATGCGCTTCCGCGACTGCCCCGACCCGCCGCCGCCCGGCATGATCGCCCCCGGCAGCGAGGACAAGGTCATGCACGCCGCCGTCCGGATCGGAGAGACGACGGTCATGGCCTCGGACGGGGATTGCCGGGGATCGACCGGGTTCCAGGGGTTCTCCCTGTCCATCACGGCCGCCGACGAAGCCGAGGCGGACCGGTTGTTCGCCGCCCTGTCCGAGGGCGGGCAGATCCAGATGCCCATGGGGGCCACGTTCTTCTCCCCCCGGTTCGGGATGACGGCGGACCGGTTCGGGGTGAGCTGGATGGTCATCGTGATGCCCTGATCAGACCGCGTCGAAGTCCACGGTGACCGTGGGGGTGAGCGGCCTGGCCTGGCAGGTTAGGACGAAGCCGGCCGCCAGCTCCCACGGTTCCAGGGAGTAGTTGACCGCCATTTCGACCCGCCCCTCGGTGACCCGGGCTCGGCAGGTGCAGCACATGCCGGCCTTGCAGGAGTAGGGCAGGTCCCGGCCGGCCCGGATGGCGGCGTCGATGATGGGTTCGTCGGCGCGGACGGGGATGGTGGTCTGGGCGCCCTCGTGGATGAGGGTGACGCGGGTGGGGGTTGGGGACGCGTCCCCCTCCGTCATGGCCGGGCTTGACCCGGCCACCCGCCCCGGGTCGGTGCCCCCACGTTGTGGCGCCGTCCCCGCCCCAACCGTCATGGCCGGGCTTGACCCGGCCACCTGCCCCGGGTCGGTGCCCCCTCGTTGCGGCGCCGCCGTCGAGTGGGTGGCCGGGTCAAGCCCGGCCATGACGGTGGTTGGGGCGGGGGGCGAGACGGCGGCGGGGACGTCGACGGGGGCGGCGCTTGTCTGCCCCTCCCCCATCATCCCGCCGACCGCAAACCGCTCCACATGCACCCGTTCCCCCGGCACGCCGAGGTCCCGCAGCGCCTGGGGCAGGTCCTCGATCATCGGTTGGGGGCCGCAGATGAAAGCCTGATCAATCGCCCCGGCCGGCAGGACCGACCTCAGCAGGACCCGGACCTTGGCCGCGTCAAGATGGCCGTTCAGGACGGGGACATCCTGGGCCTCCCGCGACAGCACGTGGAACACGGACAGGCGGGACAGATGGCGGTCCTTCAGGTCCTCGATCTCATCCCGGAACAGGATCCCCTCGGTGGTCCGGTTGCCGTAGAACAGGAAGACCCGAGCCTCCGGTTCCGTCGCCAGGACCGCCTTCAGGATCGCGAGGATCGGCGTGATCCCCGACCCCGCGGCGAAGGCGGCAATCGTCCGGGGGGCCGGTGGCGGGTCCGGCAGGACGAACCGCCCGTCGGGGGTCATGACGCGGAGCGTGTCCCCGTCCCGCAACGCCTCGTTCGCCCAGGTCGAGAACACGCCCCCCGGCACCCGCTTGATCCCGACCCGGATGGGTTCACCGGGGCCGGAACAGATCGAGTAGGTCCGGCGGATATCCTGTCCCCCGACCGTCGCCCTCAGAGTCAGGAACTGTCCGGGGCGGAAGGCATAGGCCCAGGCCAGGTCAGGGGGGACATCGAAGGACAGGGAAACGGCATCCACCGTTTCCCGCCGGACGCGGGCGATGCGCAGCGTATGGAAGACCGGAGCCATGCCGCCGTCTTGCGCGTTGTCGCGGCCTTGGGCAAGACCGCCCGATGCGACAGGCGGTGCGAACCCTGACGATCGACACGCGCGGGCCGGGGCTGACGGATGTCTCCGGCCGGCTACGCGCCTTTGTGGCGGAACAGGGGATCGAGACCGGGCTGCTGACGGTGTGGTGCCGGCATACCTCGGCCTCGCTGATCGTGCAGGAGAACGCGGACCCCGATGTGCGGGCGGACCTGGTGGAGTTCCTGAACCGGCTGGTGCCGGAGGGGGCCGGTTACCGCCACGCCGATGAGGGGCCGGATGATATGCCGGCGCATATCAAGGCGGCTTTGACTTTGACCCAGGTGTCGATCCCGGTGGTGGAGGGGCGGCTGGCGCTGGGGACTTGGCAGGCGGTTTATCTTTGGGAGCACCGGCGGGTTGGGTCTCGGCGGGAGTTGGTGGTGCATTTGTTGGGGGAGGGATTCTAAAAATCGATCTCCCGTCGGTGAGGAAGTCGTGTGGGTGAGTTCCATAAAATGCAAAGAAACCGTAACTCCCAAGCCCCCCACCGTG
>DIUL01000186.1 GCA_002422345.1 Acetobacteraceae bacterium UBA6159 | reverse complement strand
GTGTCTGTTAAATGTGGGTTAAGGACGGTCTCCCCGCATCGCACGGAGCACCCCCCATGCATCTCCCCCGTCGCCATTTCATCCAGTTCGGCCTCGCGGGGGCGGCGACGTTGCTCCTGCCGTTCGGGGTTCAGGCCCAGGCCAAGCAGTTCTTCCGCATCGGCACCGGCGGCACGGCCGGGACGTACTATCCGGTGGGCGGGCTGATCGCCAACGCGATCACCTCGGGCACCGTCGACGCCTCGGCGGTCGCCACCAACGGCTCGGTCGCCAACGTCAACGGCATTGTCGGCGGGTCGATGGAATCCGGCTTCAGCCAGTCCGACGTCGCGACCTGGGCCTATACCGGCACCGGCGTCTACCAGGGCCGCCCGAAGGTCGAGGAACTGCGCGCCATCGCCAACCTGTATCCCGAAACAGTCCATATCGTCGTCAAGAAGGGTTCCGCGATCCGCACCGTCGCCGACCTCAAGGGCAAGCGCGTGTCGATTGATGAGCCTGGTTCGGGCTCCATCATCAACGCCAAGACCGTGCTGGCCGCCTACGGGATCAAGGACGGCGAGTACAAGGCCGAGAATCTGAAGCCCGGCCCCTCGGCCGAGAAGCTGAAGGATGGCGGGCTGGACGCGTTCTTCATCACCGGCGGCTATCCGACCGCGGCGGTGACGGAACTCGCGTCCACCGCGGGGATCGAACTGCTGGCGATCGAGGGCGCGCCCGCCCAGAAGATCATGGCCGAGTTCAAGTTCTTCGCCGCCGACGAAATCCCGGACGGGACCTACAAGGATGCCAAGGGCGTGAAGTCGCTGTCGGTCGGCGCGCAGTGGATCACCTCGGCCAAGATCAGCGCCGACCTGGTGTATGCGGTGACCAAGGGGCTGTGGGACCAGAAGACGCGGGCGATGCTGGATGCCGGCCATGCCAAGGGCAAGGCGATCCGGCCCGAGACCGCGTTGCTGGGCCTCGGCATTCCGCTGCATGACGGCGCGGCGCGGTTCTACAAGGAAGCGGGGCTGCTGAAGTAGTCCCGGACGGGATGCGCCCGCGCGACGCGGTGGATCGTTCATGACGGCTGGACTCACCGACCCCGCGTCGCTGCAGAAGCTTGAGGAAACATTCGACCCCGAGGTCCGCTTCCGCCCGGTCCTGCCCGGGACCGGATGGCTGATCGCGGGGCTGCTGTTCTCGCTGTCGATGTTCCATTTCTACACGGCGGGCTTCGGGCTGCTGCGGGAGACGACGCATCGCGGCATCCACATGGCCTTCGTGGCCGCGCTGATCTTCCTGGTCTTTCCGGCACGAAGCAGCGGCCTGACCGCCCCGCCCCGCGCGTCCTGGCATCATCCCGGCGGGATCGGGCTGTTCGACTGGGCGCTGGCCATCGCCGCCGTCACGGCCAGCCTCTATGTGCCCTGGATCTATGACGATCTGGCCTTCCGGGTCGGCAATCCGCTGGCCAGCGACGTCATCATGGGCAGTCTCGCGATCCTGGTGCTGCTCGAGGCGACGCGGCGGACCATCGGCTGGGCGCTGCCGGCCATCGCCATCGGGCTGATGGCCTATGCGATGTTCGGCCGTTCCATGCCCGGCATCCTGGCGCATCCGGGCAATAGCTGGACCAGCATCGTCAACCACCAGTACCTCACGAGCCAGGGCATCTATGGCGTCGCGCTGGGCGTGGTGGCGACGTACGTCTTCCACTACGTGCTGTTCGGGGTGCTGGCGACGCGGATCGGGCTGGGGCGGCTGTTCATCGATCTGGCCTCGGCGTTGGCCGGCCGCTATGCCGGCGGGCCGGCCAAGGTTTCGATCTTCGGGTCGGCGATGTTCGGGATGATCTCCGGGTCCTCCATCGCCAACACGGTGACCGTGGGGTCGCTGACCATCCCGGCGATGACCCGGCTGGGCTACCCCCGCCATTTCGCCGCGGCGGTGGAGGCGACGTCATCCACCGGCGGCCAGATCACGCCCCCGATCATGGGCGCGGCGGCGTTCCTGATGGTGGAGTTCCTGAACCTCCCCTACGCCTCCATCATCCTGGCGGCCGTCGTGCCGGCCTGCATGCATTTCTTCGGCGTCTTCTGGCAGGTGCATTTCGAGGCGAAGAAGCTGGGCCTGCGCGGCATCCCGGTCGAGGAACTGCCGAATGTGCGGGAAGTCCTGCGCCGGGACTGGCCGACCTCCATCCCGCTGTTCGTGCTGCTGATCGTGCTGTTCTCGGGCTTCACCCCCTATCTGGCGGCGTTTTGGGGGATCACTGCCTGCGTCGTCGTGGGGCTGACGAACCGCCGCGGCGATGTCGCGCTGGGATTCCTGGCGATGGTCGTCCTGGCCGACCTGGCGGGTGGTTTGTCCGAGGGGTGGGTCACGCTGCTGATCCTCGCCATCGCGGCAGCGGCCTGCGCCGTCAGCGTCACGCGCGACCGGCTGGGCCGGGAACGCCTGGCCGAGATCGGGGACGCCTTCGTTGTCGGCGCAAAATACGCGATCGCCGTGGGGGCCGCCGCCGCGACCGTCGGGCTGATCATCGGCGTGGTGACGCTGACCGGCGTCGGCTTCAAGATCTCCAGCATCGTCACCACGACGGCCGGTGTCCTGGCGGAGCTGAGCGGTTCGGTCCTGCCCGCCTTCCTGTTCGACGCGAAGTCGCTGACCCTCTTCTTCACCCTCGTCATGACCGCGATCGTCTGCATCCTGCTTGGCTGCGGCGTGCCGACCACGGCGACCTACATCATCATGGTCACGGTGGCGGCTCCGACCCTCGGGATGCTGGGGGTGGAGCCGATCGTCGCCCATTTCTTCGTCTTCTACTTCGGCGTGCTGGCCGACATCACGCCCCCGGTGGCGCTGGCCGCCTATGCCGCGGCGAGCATGGCGGGCGCCGATCCGTTCCGCACGGGGAACACCGCGTTCCGGCTGGCGCTGGCCAAGGCGCTGGTGCCCTTCGTGTTCGTCTATGGCCCCTCGATGCTGATCGTCACGCAAGGGTTCACGCTGGGGAACTTTGTCTTCGTGAGCGTGACCTGCGCGGCGGGGGTGATCAGCCTGGCCGCGGCGCTGACCGGCTTCGCCCTGGCGCATATGCCGGTCTGGCAGCGAACGCTCGCCGGGGTCGCCGGCCTGCTGCTGATGGCGCCGGGGACAACGGCGACACTGACCGGGCTGGCGGTCGCGCTGCCGGTACTGGTGGCCCAGGTGGTGACGGCGCGGGGGTTACGCGCCGCCTGACGTCAGCGTCAGGCCAATGAGCCGTTCGGCGGCCCGGTCCTTTGTATCCAGGGTGCGGCAGGTGTCGATCAGGGTTTCGAACTGGTCGGGCGTGATCCCGGTGGCCGGCGTGATCTCCCGCATCCGGGTCGCATGGGTTTCGAAGTCCCAGATGAACTCCCGTCCGGTGCCCTGCTTCGTCAGCACGCGCCCATCCTTGGTGAACACGGTGACGCGCGGGCCGAACAGGGTCTGGCGCACCATCGGGATCAGGGTAACGCGGTGCATCAGGTCCAGGACCTCGGGCGGGTCGGGGCTGTCCGCCGTGGGCCCCGCGCCGCGCGCCAGCGGATAGCCCCCGGTCACCGCGCCCCAGGCCGAGAAATACTGCGTGCTGCCCACCCGCGGCTTGCCGTCGACGCTGGGGAGCGGGAAGGCAGGGGAGGGGTACTCAGTCTCGAACCAGTTCACCACCGCCTCGATCCGGTCGATGTCGGGATAGGTGATGTTGTGTTCGCGGCAGAGCGCGGCGGTTACGTCGATATGGGCGATGTTGTAGCCGGCGGTGGAGTAGATGCGATACAGCGTCTCCAGGAAGATCCAGTCCTGGCCGAGGTTCTTCGTGATGGCGGCGATGTCGGTGTCATTCTTCCCGGTAAAACTGTAGCGGAGCTGGCCGCAGTTGTTGCCGGCATAGGCGTGGTAGAAGCCGGCCTCGCCCTCCAGCGTCGTTTCCCCGCCGGGGGTGCCGTGTTTCGCCAAAGCGACGGCGAGCAGGGCGTTGCGGACCGCTCCGCCCTCCCGCAGGGACCTGCCGCCCGAACGAATACCCTCCAGGTTGCCGCCGGCGAGGTTCACGCATTGGGCGATGGCGCCGTTGATCTGGTCGGCGGAGAGGCCCTGGACCTTGGCCGCGGCGACCGCGGCGCCGAAGATCCCGAAGACCGGGCCGGCATGGAAGCCGCGGGACATGAGGGTGGGGATGAACTCGGCCGCCATGCGTTCCATGACCTCATACCCGGCGGCGATGGCGGTCAGGAGGGTGCGGCCGTCGGCGTTGGTCGTCTCGGCGGCCACCAGCGCGGCGGGGATGATGGCGGTGCCGGGATGGGTGAGCATGCGGAACGTGTCCCACTTGCCGCCGGCGAGGATCATCTCGGCATTGACGAAGGCGGCGCCGGCCTTGGTGAGTTTGGTGCCGGAACACAACGCGGTGGCGGGGCCGGTGGTCTCCTCCTCGGCCATGATGGCGAGCGCCTGGCGGGTGGCCGGCATGTCGCGGGCGAGCAGGGCGGAGCAGAGGGCTTGGAGCAGGACGCCCTTGGCCCGGTCCTTCACCGCGTCGGGGAGGGCGTCGTAGGTGAGGCCGTGGACGAAGGCGGCGAACTGGCGGCTGAGGGACATGGCGTGCTCCTGGACGGGGCTTTTGGGCAGTCTAGGCCGAGCGGGCGGGTTTGCAGAAGGGCGGCGGGTGGGTTGCCGTTCGTTGCGGCTGGTGTGAAGCTGTGTCGGTGAAGATATGAGACATTGGAAGCACGAGATGCACGCGCCGGTCACACGTCCCGAGGATTATCCGATCATCCTGTCCGTGGTTGGCCAGTCGCTTGCGACGCCCGGCATCCTTCGTACAATGACGGACCTTATGCGAGGGTTGCACGAGGCATGCCATGGGGCCCTGCGTGTCATGACCGCTACGAATACACCAACGAGCGAGCTGGCAATCCGCCTGGCCCGTCAACTGAAAATCCCCTTCATCGTGGTCGTGGAAGCCGGGATGGTCGGAGATCCCGATGATCCGTCGCAGGTCGATGCGCTCCAAGTTGTTCCCTTCATGCGCCCTGCGGCGTCGTCGGTACCATTCGATCCGAAGGCAGGCGAGGAAGCGTTACGCGACATTCTGCTCCAGAGTGCCCACATCATCCTGAGCGTCGGCTCCGATGGCCCAAGCGAACGGGATGCTGCGGCCATCTTCCATAAATCATTGGGCAGCCCGCTTGCCCCCATGATGGCGACGAGCCCATTTCAGGCTTGCAGGACTCTGAGGGTAGAGGCCGGACTTGATAGCGGCACGACCATACCCTGGCTGCAAGTCATCGGAGAAGACCTCGATCCTGACTGCACGGACGCAGTCAGCGCATGCGTAATGCTTGATCTCCGCAAACCGACGAGCGTGGTTTACCTGACTGATGTCAGGAAGCCGTTCGACAGTTTACCGGAGGATACCAAAACCGCGCTTAAGGCGATCCGAGGTCTGAACGCTGCCTTGCGGTCCATGACACTGCTCGACCAGAGGAATTTCTGGGACCAATACGGATACCTGTCCGCGAAGGGCGTCCCCGATCCCGCCGGTCATGCGAGAACACTCCTGGCGTATCTTCGGTGTATGCAATCCGGCGTCGACGCGGTCGCACGGGGATACCAGCGTTGGCTTCTTGGCGTTGGCGTTCCGGCCGTAAATCTTGCTGATTGGTATCGGCAGGCGAAGGGAAACTGGATGAATGGCGGGTGGTTCCTGTCCGTTAACACACTGCTGATATTCTGCCTGTTGGTGCCGTCCATCGTGTTATTATTTGAAGTATACGCACATACACCGCATTTCCTGCATATGGAAAATTCTAATCACTACCTGTTATTAATATACGTGATCACTGCTGTCCGGTCAATCAC
>DIUL01000038.1 GCA_002422345.1 Acetobacteraceae bacterium UBA6159 | reverse complement strand
GGCCGGGCTTGACCCGGCCACCCGCCCCCGGACGATGGGGCCACGACAACCGCGCGTTGTTCCACGGGCGCGGCGCGGGTGGCCGGGTCAAGCCCGGCCATGACGGATAGAAGGAACCTGGGCCGCGACCCATCCCGCGCCCTGACCTGGAGACGAAGATCAAATCGCCAGCCATCAAAGGTCATGCCCCGAATAGGAACAATTGAAACTCTTATTGCACAGCGGGAAATCCGCCACGATGTTGCCCTCGATCACCGCCTCCAGCAGAGGCCACTGGAACCATGACGCGTCCCGCAGATGGCACCTGGCGATGCCGCCATCGGCGATGCGGAGCCACACCAGCAAGTCCCCGCGGAAGGCCTCGACCAGCGCCATCCCCTCCGCCGCGATCCCGTCCAGCGGCGGCAGAGGGGTCAGCACCGGGCCATCCGGCAGCCCGCGCAGCAGTTGCTGGATGATCGACAGGCTCTGCCCGATCTCCTCCAGCCTGATCCAGACCCGGGCGTTGACATCGCCCTCCTTCCGGGTCGGCACGGTGAAGGACACTTCGTCATACGGCGCGTAGCGCACATCGCGCCTGGCATCGAAATCCCGGCCCGAGGCGCGCCCGACATGCCCGCCGGCCCCGAAACGACGCGCCAGCTCCGGGCGCAGGATGCCAGTGGAAACGGTCCTATCCTGCAATGACGCCATGTTATCGTACATCCGGATCAGCGGCCCGAGCGTGCCCGCGACCTCGTCCGTCAAGGCCAGGATGCGTCCAGCGCCCTCGGCGTCCAGATCAACAGCCACACCACCCGGAACGATCCGGTCCATCATCAGCCGGTGTCCGAAGCAGGACGCGGCGCAGCGCAGCACCTTCTCCCGCAGCACGGCGCAATGGGCCAGCATCATCCCGACCGAGGCATCGTTGCAGATCGCACCGAAATCACCAATGTGGTTGGCAATCCGTTCCATCTCGGCCATCACCCCGCGCAGCCGCACCGCGCGATCGGGAACGGCCACGCCCAAGGCCGCCTCCACCGCCAGGCTGAAGCCCAGCCCATAGGCCACGGTGCTGTCGCCCGATGCGCGGGAGGCGATGCGGTGCGCGCGGTCGATCGGCGCGCCGGCCAGCAGCGAGTCGATGCCCTTGTGGACGTAGCCCAGCCGTTGCTCCAGCCGCACGACGGTTTCGCCGTCGCAGGTGAAGCGGAAATGCCCGGGCTCGATGATGCCGGCATGAACGGGGCCGACGGGGATCTGGTGCAGCGCCTCGCCCTCGACCGGCAGGAACGGGTAGCTGGCGGCCGGCGGCGTGGCCCCGCTCCAGCGGCCGTGATCCAGCCAGGGGCGGGCGTCTTCCAGGCCCAGCGGCTCGATGCCGAACAGGTCGCGGATAGCGCGTTCCAGGCGGATGGCCGGCGGGTGGTGCCGGCCGATCGAGGGGTAGCGGTCCTCGGGGCAGGCCAATGTCAGGATGGCCAGGCGCGGATCGTCGCCACTCAGCAGCGCCATGTGGACGCGGCCGACCTCGGCCCAGACGCTGAGAAGTGTCAGGTCGCCGGCGCTCAGGGCCTCGATCGCGCTCTGCCAGACGGCGGCGGAGACCTCAACGCGGGGCAAGGGGGCGTGGCCCTCGACGAAACGGCCCAGGGCCAGGATGTCGGACAGGACGCTCATCCCAGCAGCACCGCAACATGCTGGAACCAGGCGACCAGCGGCGGCGGCAACCAGATTCCGGCGATCAGAACCAGCAGCAGATGGGCGAACATCGGGACATAGGAGGCATCGACGGGGTCGACCGGCCCCTGCACCGGGCCGAAGGCGATCGCAGTCATATGCATCAGCAGCGCCCCGAAGGCGGTCAGCACGCCCAGGATGAACAGCACCGCCAGGACCGGCTGTTGCGCGAAGGTGGACGACGCGACCAGGAACTCGCTCGTGAAGACGCCAAAGGGCGGCAGGCCGGCGATGGCCACGACCGCGGCGACGAAGCACCAGCCCAGCACGGGGTGAGAGGTCGTGAGGCCGCCCATCCCGGCCATCATCTGCGTGCGCTTGACCTGCGCGATATGGCCGACGGCGAAGAAGATCGCGGATTTCGTCAGGCTGTGCATGGTCATCTGCAACAGGCCGGCAAAGTTCCCCAGCGGCCCCGCCATGCCGAAGGCGAAGACGATGATGCCCATGTGCTCGATCGAGGAATAGGCGAACAGGCGTTTGATGTCGCGTCGGCGATACAGCATGAAGGCGGCAAAGATCAGGGAGACGAGGCCCATCCCGATCATCAGCGGCCCTGGCGCGATGGCCGCGGGGTTGGCCGCGATCAGCATCTTGAAGCGCAGCAGCGCGTAAAGCGCCACGTTCAGCAGCAGCCCCGACAGCACGGCCGAGATCGGCGTCGGGCCTTCCGAATGCGCGTCGGGCAGCCAGGCGTGGAGCGGGGCGAGGCCCACCTTGGTGCCATAGCCGAGCAGGAGGAAGACGAAGGCGATGTTCAGGAGGGAGGGATCGAAGGTGCGGGCATGGGCCAGCAGCGTGGTCCAGACCATGGCGTCCACGCCCTCCCCCACCGAGGGGCGGGCGGCGAGGTAGACGAGGATGGTGCCGAACAGCGCCAGCGCGATGCCGACGCTGCCGAGGATGAAGTATTTCCAGGCGGCTTCCAACGCTTCGTGCGTGCGGTAGAGGCCGACCATCAGGACGGTTGTCAGGGTCGCGAGTTCCACCGCCACCCACATCAGGCCGATGTTGTTGGCGAGCAGGGCGAGGCTCATGCCGAACAGCATGAGTTGGAACATCGCGTGGTAGAATCGCAGGTGGCCGGGGGTGAGGCGGCCGGTTTCAAGCTCGTGGCGGATGTAGCTGGCGCTGTAGGCGCTGGTGGTGAAGCCGATGAAGGTGTTGAGGACGACGAAGACGATGTTGAGGTCGTCGACCAGCAGAAACGGCAAGGGTGCGGGGCGGCGGACCAGCAGGGACAGCGCGCAGGCCAGGGCCCCCGCGCTGGCGGCGACGTTCAGCAGCGCGGAGACCCGGTAGGACGGGATCAGCGCGAGGACCCCGGCCGCGAGCAGCGGGATCGCGAGGATGAGGATGACCGGCTCAGTCATTGGATTGCCGGAGGGTTGGCCGAGGTTGGGACCACCGGGTGGGTTGGGATGGGGTTGGTTCAAACCCCGTGGACATGAGGAGGAGCGGCCGAACGGCATCACCCCTCTCTCCGTCATGGCCGGCCTTGAGCCGGCCATCCG
This sequence comes from Acetobacteraceae bacterium UBA6159, assembly GCA_002422345.1. GTDB lineage: Bacteria > Pseudomonadota > Alphaproteobacteria > Acetobacterales > Acetobacteraceae > Rhodopila. The sequence continues at coordinate 16,209 of DIUL01000038.1, read as the reverse complement.
CCCCCATGCTTGGGACAAACGCGCGCAAACCCGCGCTCCACGGCCATCGAGCGGGTGGCCGGCTCAAGGCCGGCCATGACGGAGAGAGATAAGCCCCCCCGAACCGGCGCGCCCTCACGACCGTCCCCCCCGGAACTGGTCCAGCGCGCCGACATCGACCGTGTCGAACCGCTCCCGGATGCGGAACAGGAAGATCCCGATCACGATGAACGCGATCAGGATTGAGAACGCCACGCTGATCTCCACCACCAGCGGCATCCCGCGCGCGCCGGTGGCGGCCAGGTTGATGCCGTTCTCCAGCGACATGAACCCCACAACCTGGCTGACCGCGTTGCGCCGCGTCACCATCATCAGCAGCCCGATCAGCACGACGGACAGCGCGAGCGCCAGGTCCTCCCGCGCGATCGGATCGACCGCGGCGGTGACCGGCAGCATCACCTGCAATGACAGGGCGACCAGGGCGATCCCGGCCAGCATGGTCAGGCCGATGCTGACCGCCGTCTCGATCTCCCGGTGCACGCCCATGCGGAAGATCATCCGCCGCAGCACCACCGGCACCAGGATACCCTTGAACACCAGCGCGATGGCCGCGGTGATATACAGATGCGGGGACTGCTGGATATACGCCTGCCACCCGACCGAGGCCGCCAGTACGAACGCGTGCAGCGCCAGCACATGCAGCAGCGCCGTCAGCCGCACCTGGTACAGCATCATCAGGCTGACCAGCACCAGCGACCCGGCCAGCATATGCGCGATGTCGTAATGAAGACCGGGCATCGGCTACATCCCCCGGGAGACAAAGAGGAGCAGAAGCCCGAGCAGCGCCAGCATCAGCGCGGCCCCCAGGAAGTTGGGCACGCGGAACACCCGCATCTTGGCGATCGACATCTCGAAGATACCCAGCACGACCCCGCCCGCGGCGAGCTTCACCACCCAGGCACCGACCCCGCTCAGATACGCCAGCGGACCGGCGCCCGAGACGGCGATGCCGAAGGGCAGGAAGATGCAGATGATGACCGAGACGTAGACCAGCAGCTTCAACGATGCCGCCAGGTCGATCATCGCCAAATGCCGGCCGGAATATTCCAGCACCATCGCCTCATGCACCATCGTCAGTTCCAGATGCGTGGCGGGGTTGTCGACCGGGATGCGCGCGTTCTCGGCCAAAGCCACGATCAGCAGTGCGACCAGCGCCAGGGCCAGGGACACCCGCAATCCGACCTGGCCCGAGGCCATGTATTCCGCGATGGTGGACAGCTTGGTCGAGCCCGCGATCAGCGCCACGCAGAACACGATCATCACCATGGCCGGTTCGGCCAGCGTCGCGAACATGACGTCGCGGGAGGCTCCGATGCCCCCGAAACTGGTCCCGACATCGAGGCCGGCCAGCGCCTGCGCCACCCGCGCGCTGGCGAGCAGGGCGGTGATCACGATCAGGTCTCCGGACCAGGAGAACAGGAGGTTGGTGGCGAATGTCGGCACCAAAGCGGCGGCGACCCAGGTGCAGGCGAAGACGACATAGGGCGCGACGCGGAACAGCCAGGACGCGTTCTCGGCGACCACCGCTTCCTTGGAGAGCAACCGCTTCAGGTCCCGGTAGGGCTGGATCAGAGGCGGGCCACGGCGGCGCTGGATGCGCGCCTTCACCTTCCGCACCAGCCCGGTCAGCAACGGCGCCAGGGCCAGGACAACCGCCATCTGGGCGAGCTGCGCGATCAGATCGGGGATCATTGTCTCACCGCCAGGACCAGCAGCAGCACGATCAGGGCGGCGAAGACGAAGCTCAGATAGCGGCGGATGGTCAGGAACTGCATCCGGTTCATCACCGTTCCGATCCGCCCGACCAACCCGGCCAGGGGGGCGTACAGCGTCTCCCAGACCACATCATGCGTGACCTTGGTCATGCGGGCGGGGCGGTTGTCGCCGGGCTCCGGCATGTCCACCGTCTCGTGGGAGCGGAAGACGATCGCCCCGAACACCCGCCGCACCGGCTGGGCGAAGCTGTCGCCGGTGTATTGCGTGGCGGGGCTGGGGTCGGGGAAGCCGCAATCCCAGGGCGGGGCTTTCCGCACCCCGCGCGAGGCCAGCCGATGCACGGCAAAGGCGGTCAGGCTGGCGCTGCCCAGGACAAACAGGAAGATCAGCAACCCGTTATAGGAGCTGCGGGCCGTGCTGATCGGCGCCACGGTCAGCCAGGCGTCCTGCAACTGCCGCTCCATCCGCGCGCCGGTCAGCCCCTGCACCAAGGGCGCCACCGCATCGATGACCACGCCCGGAAAGATCCCGCCCAGCAGGCACAAGGCGGCGAAGACCACCATGGCGATGACGGAAAGCGGGTCCGTCTCCCGCGCCTGTTCGGCCGCGATGGTGCGCGGGCGGCCGAGCCAGATGATCCCATAGGCGCGGACGAAGCAGGCGCCGGCGAGGGCGGCGGCCAGGGCCAGCAGGGCGCCCGCCACCGGGATCGAGAATTTCAGCCCCCATTGCGGCAGGTCGGGGCGCAGCAGGATGGCCTGGAACAGCAGCCACTCGGACGCGAAGCCGTTCAGCGGCGGCAGGGCGGCGATGGCGAGGCAGCCCACCAGCATCGCCGCCGAACTGCGGGGCATGCGGTGGATCAGGCCGCCCAGCTTCTCCATGTTCCGTTCGCCGGTCGCGTGCAGCACGGCGCCGGCACCGAAGAACAGCAGGCTTTTGAAGACGGTATGGTTCAGCGCGTGGAACAATGCCGCCGTCAGCGCCAGGGTCGCGCCAGCCGTCACACCATTTGCCTTGAACGCCAGGGCGAGGCCCAGCGCGACGAAGATGATGCCGATGTTCTCGACCGTGGAGTAGGCGAGCAGGCGCTTAAGGTCCCGCTCCATCATTGCGTGCAGCACGCCCATGACGGCGGTGATGCCGCCCAGGACCAGCACGATCACCGCGAACCAGGCCGGCGCGCCGCCCACCAGGTCGAAGACGATGCGGATGAAGCCGTAGATCGCGACCTTGGTCATCACCCCGCTCATGAGCGCGGAGACATGCGAGGGCGCGGCCGGGTGCGCGAGCGGCAGCCAGACATGCAGCGGCATAAGCCCCGCCTTCGCCCCGGCGCCGATCAGCGCGATCACCAGGACGGTCGCCGCGACGCCGCCGGTCGGCGGATGGGCGCGGATCGCCTCGAAACCATAGCCGCCACCGCCCGCCGCCAGCACGCCGAACCCCAGCAGCAGGGTCAGGCCGCTGAACACCGCCATCAGCAGATAGATATAGGCCGCACGGGCATTCCCGTGTTCCTGATGGTGCGTCATCACCAAGGCCCAGGACGCGAGCGACATCGCCTCCCACCCGAACAGGAAGGCGAAGGCGTCATCGGCGAGGATGGCCAGGGTCATGCCAGCGAGGAACAGAGGATAGAAGGGCAGCACGCGCCAGGGTTCTTCCTCGTGCCTGCCATAGCCGATCGCGAACAGGCTGGCGCCCGCCCCACCCAGGCCCGTCAGCGCCAGGAAAAACCCGGACAGCGGATCAAGCCGCAATTGCGTCCCGGTCATCGGCAGGCCGATCGGCAGGGACAGGCCGATCGGCAGGGACAGGCCGGCAACGGGGGCGGCCAAGGCTTCGATCCCCGCCACCAGCAGCGCCAGACACAGGACCAGACAGCCGCCATAGACCAGCATCCGGCCGGCCTGCAGCCGAGCGGTCACCACGCCGAGGATCGCCAGCACCACCAGTCCAAGGATGACGGTGAGGACGATCGTCATACCGCGTCAGCCTGGCTGGTTCGGCGCGAGGCGGACCCCGCGGCCCCCGGCCGTGCTGGGCTGGTTGTCGCCGATCAGCTCAATCCCGGCCGAACCGAGGGCGCCGACGAGTTTCATCAGGGAGTCGACATTGCCGCGCACGACGCCCTCGCTGGCCTCCATGCGCTGAATGGTGGGCAGGGACAGGTTGGACAGCGCCGCGAGCCGCCGCTGGTCGATCCCCAGCAGGGCACGCGCGGCTCTCATTTGAGCGGCGGTAATCATGTTTTAAGCATGACTTATGCTGTGCATGATTGGATGGTGACGCAGGAGGCGTGATAATTCAAGCCCCCCAGCAGGGCCGGGGCGACCGCTCCGCCCGCTACCCGTCCCGCCGCGCGTTGGAGCGCATCATCTCCAGCGTCCGCTTGCCGGCCGAGAGTTCCGATCCCTCACCGAACCGCCATGCCAGGCTGGCGGCGGGTTCCCACACCTTCACCTGCGCCTCGGCGAAGCCCGGCACGGGGGGACGGGTGTCGGCGGACCTCGGGCGTTGCGGGATCGTGTCGGGGTCGACCATGAACCGTTCCATCTCCCCAGCCAGGTCGTTCATGGAGAAGGGTTTCAGCAGCATCGCGCTCGCCCCGGCACGCTGCGCCGCGGTTTGCCGGCGGGTCGAGCTGACCGCCGTCATCAGCACGATCGGCACGCCGCGGTAATCCGCCATATGGCGGATGCGGGCACAGGCCTCATAGCCACTGAACCCCGGCAGCTCGACATCCAGCAGCACGAGCCTGGCCAGCACGCGGCGGGCGAAATCCTCCGCCTCGCCGGCGATGGGGGTCACGAGGGTGCGAAAGCCCAGGCCGTCCAGGTGCTGGCGCAGCACGTTGCGCAAGTTCCAGTCCTGTTCGGCCACGATCACGAAATTGTCCGCCATGGGACGGATGATGACGGCAGGGAGTTGCGGAAAGGTTAACGCGGCGACGGGAAAATGATCTTCGGCGAAATTAAGCCCGCGTTAACCCGGACCCCGCATCCTGTCCGGCATGTCACCGTCCGCACCCAAGTTCCGGATCGGCCTGCCCCACCGCCTGTGGCGCTGGCTGCCGGTGGCCCAGCGCCGCCGCCTGCTGGCCCGCGCGACCGCGCTGCTGGCACCTCGCCCTGCTGCCTCCCCGCCCGCGGCCTCCCAAGGAGTTGCCATCGCGGGTGAATTGTCCTGCCCCTCCGGCCTTGGCGAATCGGCGCGCCTGATGATCCGGGCGGCGCGGGCGATGGGCGTGCCGGTCTGGCCGGTCGACATCCCGCCGCCCACCCATTGGGGCCGCATGCATGCCAGCCTGGTGGGCCACCCGCCGCCCGGGGTGCCGCTGATCCTGCATGTCAACGCGCCGGTCCTGCCGCTCGCGCTGCTGCGCCTGCCCTGCGACCTGGTCCGCGACCGCCGCATCGTCGCCTGCTGGGCCTGGGAACTGCCATCCGTGCCGCCCGAGTGGCACGCGGCCGCCCCGCTGGTGCACGAAATCTGGACGCCGTCCCGCTTCACCGCCGCGGCGATCGAGCCCTTGAAGCCGAACCGGGTGCATGTCGTCCCGCCCGCGCTGGCCCTGGCCCCGCCCCTCCCATCCGGCCTGGACCGGGCCGCCTTCGGCCTGCCTGAACACGCGGTCGTGGTGCTGGTATCCTTCAACCTCGCGTCATCCTTCGCGCGGAAGAACCCTTTGGCGGCGATCGAGGCTTTCCGGATCGCCTTCGGTGACCGGTCGGATCGCGTGCTGGTCGTAAAGATCTGCCACGCCGACCATGCGCCCGACGACTTCGCCCGCATCGCGCAGGCCGCCCGCGCGTCCAATATCCGCGTGATCAATCAGGACCTGTCCGGACCCGACCATCACGCGCTGACCGCAGCCAGCGACATCGTCCTGTCGCTGCATCGGGCCGAGGGGTTCGGGCTGGTTCCGGCCGAGGCCATGCTGCTGGGCAAGCCGGTCGTCGCCACCGGCTGGTCCGGCAACCGCGATTTCATGGACCCATCGAACGCGGAGCTGGTGGACTACCGCCTGGTACCGGCCGAGGACGATCGCGGCGTCTACCGCGACGCGCTCTGGGCGGAACCTGACATCGCGGACGCCGCCGCCCGCCTGCGCCGGCTGGCGGACCAGCCGGACGAACGCGCCCGGATCGGCGCCCGCGCGCGGGAGTCGTTGCTCATGAAACTGAATGGGGAGCTGCTGCTGGTGGCCCTGCGATCATTGGGATGGAACCCGCCGGCCGAACGCCGCCGGACAGAACGGCCGGCAGTTCCGGTGACGACAGTGATGGGGAGGGACAAAGTGCTGGTCACGCACGATCAGTCCTGACCGACGGGCACACCCGGTCCCTCCCTGGACGCGCGACCGGTTCTCCCCCGGGTCACGCGTCCGTGGCGATCGGCCCTAGCCGAACCGCACCAACTGCGCCGACAGTGTGTCGGTCGGGTCGGTGTTGCTCGCCTGGAACCCGAAGGATGTGGCGGCCCCCGAGCCGAGCGAACCGTTCCAGGCGGTGTTGCCGATGACGTAGCCGTTGGCGGTGTGGCTCAGGATCGTGCCGTTCCAGACATTGGTGATCAGGTCGTTGGTGTCGATCTCGACCGTCCAGCCGCCCACCGCGCCGGTCGTCGTGTTCCTGACCGCGACGGTGCCGACATAGCCCGAACCCCAGTTGTCGTTCACGGTCAGGCTGACCGGATCGCCGCTGACCGGCGTGGGATCGGGGTCCGTCGGCGTGGGTGTCGTCACCACGCTGTCATGCACCAGGATCGCCTTGGCCGAGACCGTCCCGAGCGTCCCGTTCGCCGGCGAATCGAGCGCCAGGAGGAACTGCATCTGCCCCGTATCCTCGGGCGTCGCGAACAACTGGGTCGACAGGATCTTCGTCGTCTCCCCGGGCTGGAACGTCAGCGTGCCGGCGATCGGGGCGTAGTCGTCCCCGGCCTTCGCGGTGCCGTCGACCGTGTGATACTTGACGGTAACGGCGACGTTCGACGCCTTGGACAGTTTCACGACAAAGTTCGCGGTGCCATTCGGCACGGGCTCGGACGGGCCGCCGGGGTCCGTGCCCTCATCATGGAACATGATCGGATCGATCGCATCGACCTTCTCGGCGTCGATGGTGCGCCAGTCATTCTCCAGGATGCCGCCGGTGTCGCCCGAGTTCGGATTCCAGCTCCAGTACGCCCAGCTTGGGCCGAGTTCGTCGGGGCTGACCGGCAGGCCGCCATTGGCCGAGGACTCATCCAGGTACTGCACCAGCTTGGTCAGCCAGGCGCGGTCGGAGGCGGTTTCCAGGTTGGTGCCAAACTCACCCAGCAGCACCGGGGCGGTGTCGGTCTTGTAGATATAGCCCCAGTACTGGTCCCAGACGGCGGGCAGGTTGTTGGGATAGGTCGGATCGCTGAACCAGCGCTGCGCGTAGACGGTGGATGGGTAGTCGTGCGGGGAGTAGACGACGCGGTTGTCGATGTTCAGGTCGATCGGATGGTCTGTCACCCCCATCAGGTTGCCGCCCCACCAGGTGGACTGGCCTTTGTAGGTCTCGATCCCCTCCACCATGATCAGCAGATTCGGGTTGGCGGCCAGGATGGCGTTGCCGATCCGGGTCGCCGCCGCGGCCCAGTCATTCGCTCCGCCATCGCCCCAGGTGGCTGGCCCGTGCGGCTCATTCGCGAGGTCCATGCCGATGACGGTCGAATTGCCGGCGTAACGCTGCGTGAGCTGGACCCAGTTCTGGATCATCTTGGCTTCGGAATAGTTGCTGTCGTACCAAAGCCCGTTGCCATTCGGCCCGTTGCCGGCCGAACTGCGATGATGGTCGAGGAAGACCTTCATCCCCTTCTCACCGGCATAACCGATGATCTTGTCCATGATCTGCTGGCCGGTCAGCCCCGCGAGGTCGGGATTCTTGCCGAAGTCGATCCCGTTCGGCGTGCTGCCGGCGGCGAACAACTGGTCGGAGAACGGCAGGCGGATCGTGTTGAAGCCGACCTGCACCATCTTGTCGATCAGGACCTTGTAGTTTTCCGTCCACAGCCCGTGCGGGGCGTAGTTCGTCGTCTCCATGCCGAACCAGTTGACCGCGGCGATCTTCACCGCGTTGCCGCTGGCGTCGACGATCTGGTTGCCTTCGGTATGCAGGAAGCCGTTCGGCAGCAGGCTGCTCGGACCGTCCGGTGTGTCGGTCACCGGCGGCTCGTTCACCGTGATATCGGCGACCGTGATCACCGGGGGCGGTTCCACGGCCGAGGGATTGATGATCGTGCCGGTGGCGGACCCGTCCTCGATCGTGGCGTTGCGCGGGGCCGAAAGCTCCACCTTGAAGGTTACGCGCGGATCGTCGCCCGGGCGGGTGTCGATGATGATGTTGCGCTGGGTCTGGCCGGGGTCGAAGCGGATCGAGCCAGTGCGGGCGATGAAGTCCTCTCCGGCGACCGCGGTGCCCGATACCGTCGTCCAGCGCGCGACCACGACCTTGTCCGAGGCTTCCGACAATGTGACCTTGAAGATGGCGCGGATGTTCGCGGTCGTGCTTTCCGTCACCGTCACGTCAGCGATTGCCAGCGTGGGCAGTTCCGGCGGCGGGGGGGGCGGGGGCGGTGTCGTGGCGCCGGAGATCGTCACGCCGTTCAGCACGAAGCTCGATGGCAGCGTGGGATTGCCGCTGTCCGCCTGGAAACCAAAGGACACCGTGCCGCCCGCTGCGACCGCGCCGTTGTACGACGCATTGCGGATGACGTAATGTGTGCCGACATGGCTGACGATCTCGGCGTTCCAGATCGAGGTGATGTTCTGCGACAGGTCGAACTCGATGGTCCAGTTGCCGAGACCGGTGGTCTTGAGGTTGGTGAAGGACACCGCGCCGACAAAGCCCGAGCCCCAGTCATCCTTGTCGTCGAAGGTGATGCTGGCGGTGCTGCCCTTGATCGTGACCGACTTGCCTGGCGTTGCCATGGTGCCCCGGACTCCCATTCGTTCGTGGTGATGTACGAAACACTTAGGGGAGACGTTTCACCGAGGTTTCAAGTCAAAATGGCGGGATGTTACAATTGTTCATGGCAGGACATCCCATCCCCGTCACCGTTACCGTCCCGTTACTGTTGTTACATTTCGAGCGGTTTCATTCGTCCGGCCGGCGGGGCGGAGTCGTCCCCGCCCAGATCGTGCCCGCCCGGTTCATGCCGCCCTGTTCATGCCGCCCTGGGCACGATCGCTCGCAGCCAGACCACGACCGCCGCCGCCCCCGCGTCCACATGCCCAACAGCCCTCTCCCCCAGATAGCTCGCTCGGCCGAACCGTGGATGCATCGTACGGGTCGCCTCGGCACCGGCCTCGGCCGCCGCGACCGCTTCCGCCCAAGCGGCCGACGGGGCCAGCCCGCGCGCCAGAGCGGCGGCAAGGGACTCGGCCGCCGGGTGCAGCGCGTCCAGCATCGTCCGGTCACCCGGCGCCGCGCCGCCGAGTTCCCCGATCGCCGCGACGGCGGCGCGCATCGCCGTGACCCAGTCGGCGGGACCGGCGGGCCCAGGGTGCGGCAGCACGGACGCCGCGCGCAGCAGGGCCGTCGCATAGAATGGCCCCGAGCTTCCCGCGATCGCATGCCGCAGCACCCCCGCCATCCGCGTCAGCGCCGTCGCCGGATCGACCCAGGCGGAATCCGGCAGGCCGCGGATCGCCGCCGCCCCGCGCGCGAGGCTCAGCCCCAGGTCCCCATCCCCCGTGGCGGTGTCTAGCGCGGTCAACGACGCCTCCGCCCCGTCCAACGCCGCCGCGACCGCATGCGCCATCGCGCGCAGCCTGACGTCGGGAACATGGGAGCCGGTGTCCGTGGGGTGGCGGGGCGGGGCATGGATCAGGGTGCGGGCGGCGGGGATCAGGCCAGGCCCCGGCCAGGCGGGGGCCGCCGCCGGAGCGTCCAGGGCCGCCAGCCGCTCCTCATCCACGCGCAGCACGGACAGGGAGCAGCCCGGCATCTCCAGCGCCGTCAGGAACGACCCGCACCAGGCGCGCTCCACCGTCAGGCCGGCGCCGCGCAGGACCGCCAGCGCGTGGCGGGCGAGGATGGCAAGTTCCATCGGTGGCGTGCCGCCCAGGCCGTTGACCAGCAGGGCCACGCGGTCGCCCGGGACCAGGCGTTCCTCGTCCAGGATGGTTGCCAGGATGCGGGCGACGATCGCATCCGCCGGGGCGCGGGGGGCGCGGAGGACCCCGGCCTCCCCATGGATGCCGAGGCCGAGTTCCATCTCGTCATCCGCCAGGTCGAACCCCGGTCGCCCGGCGGCGGGCACGGTGCAGGCGCCGAGCGCAACGCCCATGGTGGCAAGCTGGCTGGCGGCGAGGCGGGCGCGTTCGGCGATGGCGTGCAGGGGTAACCCGGCGGCGGCGGCGGCGCCGGCGATCTTGTGGATGAGCACCGTGCCGGCGATGCCACGCCTGCGGTCGTGCGGGACGGTGTCGCGCAGGGCCACGTCATCGGCGACGACCACGATCTCGCACGGGATGCCCTCGGCGCGGGCGAGTTCGGCGGCGAGGCCGAAGTTCAGCCGGTCGCCGGTGTAGTTCTTGACGATCAGCACCGCCCCGGCCGGCCCGGCGACCGCGCGGATGCCGTCAAGCACGGCGTCGACGGATGGCGAGGTGAACACATCCCCCGCCACCGCGGCATGCAGCATGCCCGCCCCGACATAGCCGGCATGGGCCGGTTCATGCCCGCTGCCGCCGCCGGACAGGATCGCCACGCCCCGCAGGGCCGGGCCGGTGGGGATGTCGGCGCGGGCAATCACCCCGGCCTCGGCCAGCAGTGCCAGGTTGGGGGAGAGGTCGGCGATCCCTTCCAGCATTTCCCGCATGGCGGCGCGTGGATCGTTGACGAATTTCCGCATGACGGTTCCTCCCCTCTTGGTCTGGAGGGGTTGTACCGGATGGGGAAGAGCCCGTCATGGCTGCCCGCTCCCGGCCTCTCCCCCACGTCATCCCCGCGCTTGTCGCGGGGACCATCCCCGGCACCCTGCCGCGACCGGTCCCCGGCACAACGGTGGAGATGACGATTCGGGGGCCTGGGACGCCGTTCGCTGGGTCGGGGATCGCCGCCAAAGGCATCGCCCCCCACCAACCCGCTTGCCCGGCGCAAGCCGGTGGCGCATGAACCGGCCCATGTCTGACCCGACCCGCGAAGCCGCCTTCGATCTGTTGACCGCCGTGCTGGAACGCCACCGCCCGCTGGAGGAGGCGCTCTCCGCCCTGCCCGCCAGGATCGAGCCGCGCGACCGCTCCGCCGCCCATCGCCTCGCCGCCGCGGTGCTGCGGCGGATGGGCACGCTGGATGCCGTGCTGGAACCCTGGCTGCGGCGGGAGCCGCCGGCCCCCGTCCGCCAGGTGCTCCGCATCGGCGCCGCCGGGCTTCTGTTGCTGGACACGCCCGTGCATGCGGCTGTGGGCACCGCCGTCTCTCTGACGCGCGCCCGCGGCCTGACGCCCTTTGCCGGCATGGTGAACGCCGTGCTGCGCCGCGTGGCGGAGAACGGGGCCGCGGCGATGGCCGACCTCGATTCACCGCGGCTGGATACGCCGTCCTGGCTTTGGACCGCCTGGGGGAGTGAGGCGCGGGCCATCGCCACCGCCCACCAGATCGAGGCGCCGCTGGACGTGACCCTCGGCCTCGCCACGCCGCCGCCCGAGGGAGGCATCGTCCTGCCCACCGGTTCGGTGCGCTTCCCCGCCGGGACCGGCGTCGGCGACATCGCGGGCTTCGCCGAGGGCAGGCTCTGGGTCCAGGACGCCGCCGCCGCCCTGCCCGCCCGTCTGCTGGACGTCCGGCCCGGGGAACGGGTGGCCGATCTCTGCGCCGCGCCGGGCGGCAAGACGGGGCAACTGGTCGCGGCCGGGGCCTCCGTCGTCGCGCTGGAACGGGACGCCACGCGGATGAAGCGGCTGGCCGAGAACCTGGACCGCTGGGGGCTGGCCGCCGAACTGGTGCAGGCGGATGCCAATGACTGGAAGCCGGACGAACGCTTCGACGCCATCCTGCTGGATGCCCCGTGCAGCGCCACCGGCACGATCCGCCGCCATCCCGACGTGCCACGCCTGAAACGGCCCACCGATGTCGCCAGCCTGGTGCAGTCGCAGGACCGGCTGCTGGCCTCGGCCCTGGCGCTGCTGAAGCCTGGCGGGCGGCTGGTCTACGCCGTCTGCTCCCTGCAACCCGAGGAAAGGGCGCCGCGCCTGGCCGCCGCCCTGGCATCGGGCGACGCGAAGCCCGACCCGTTCCGGGCCGAGGAAGCCGCGATGCTCCCCGAGGCGCTGACACCGGCCGGCCACCTGCGGACGCATCCGGGCCTGTGGGCCGAGCGGGGCGGAATGGACGGGTTTTTCGTGGGGCGGCTGGTGAAGACCTGACCCCCCGTCTGGACAGCACCCCCCGATCCACCGCCATATGCCGCCAGCGGGTCCGCCGAAACCCGCGACCACGGAGCCCGACCATGGAAATCCGACCCGCCACCGAGGCCGACATCCCCGAGATCCACGCGATCTATTCCCACCATGTCCTGCACGGGACCGGCACGTTCGACGAAGACCCGCCGCCGGTCGCCGAGGTCATGGAGAAATTCCGCCATGTCCGCGACGCCGGCTGGTCCTGGCTGGTCGCGGCCGACAACACCGGCGTCCTCGGCTATGCCTACTACACCCAGTTCCGTGACCGTTCCGCCTATCGCTATTGCGTCGAGAACAGCATCTATGTCCGCGACGACGTGCGCGGCCAGGGCGTCGGCAAGGCCCTGGTGGGCCAGTTGATCGACGATGCCACCGGCAAGGGCATGCGGCAGATGATCGCCGTGATCGGGGACAGCGACAATGTCGGCTCGATCGGCGTGCATGCGAGCCTCGGGTTCCAGCGCGTCGGCGTGCTGAAATCGGCGGGGGTGAAGTTCGGCCGGTGGCTCGACGTCGTCTACATGCAGCGCGCCCTTGGCCGGGGCGACGCCAACATGCCAGGGTAAGTCTCCCTTAACCCCGGATTCCCATCGGCATGCTCGCGGATCGACGGCTTTGGATCATGGCGGCCTATGGCGTGGTCGCCGGGCTGCCGCTGCCCCTTTCGGGGTTCACCTTCCGGCTCTGGCTGTCCGAGGGCGGTGTCTCGCTCGCCATGATCGGGCTGACGGCGAATATCGGGCTGTCCTACACGCTGAAGTTCCTCTGGGCGCCGGTGCTGGACCAGGCGGCGCCGCTCGGCCCGCTGCGCCGGTTCGGTCAGAGGCGCGGCTGGCTGCTGGCGATCCAGCCCTTGCTGGCGTTGTCGGCGGCGCTGCTGGCGCTGTCCAATCCCGCCGCCGCCCCGGTCGCCGCGATCGCCGCCGCGGCGATGGTTGCCTTCCTGTCCGCCAGCCAGGACATCGTGATCGACGCCTGGCGCATCGAGGTGTTCGAGGACCGGCTGCAGGGCGCCGCCCTCGCCGCCTATGTCTGGGGGTATCGGGGGGCCTTGCTGGTCTCCGGGTCCGGCGTCATTGCATCCGCCGGAATCATCGGCTGGAACGTTGCTCTCCTGGGCGTCGCGGCACTGATCGCGCTCAGCATCCTTGTGACCCTGCTGGCCCCGGAACCCGCGGTGACGCGGGACACGCCGGAGACGGTCGTCCACGGCGGACCGATCGCGCGGGTGCGGCATGCGATCATCGACCCGCTGCGGGAGTTCCTGGGCCGGCCGGGCGCCTTCGTGATCCTGGCCTTCGTGGCGCTGTTCAAACTGGATGAGGCGATGGCAGGCGTCATGGCCGCGCCGTTCTACCGGTCACTTGGCTTCGACCGAGCGGCGATCGCGGTTGCAAACTTCCTGCCGTCCTTGGCCGCCGTGCTGGCGGGCACCGCGATCGGGGGGTTCCTGGTGGCGCGCCTGGGAGTCGGGCGGGCGCTGCTGATCACCGGATGCGTGCAGAGCACGGTGATGGGGTTCTATGTCGTTCTCGCCTACTCCCCGGGCCAGGTCCATGTGCTGTACGCGACGGTGTTCATTGAGTCGTTTGCCGGCGGGTTGGCCGACGCGGCGTTCATTGCCTATCTGTCAGGGCTGTGCTCGGTCGCGTTCACGGCGACGCAGTATGCGCTGCTGTCCTCGGTCGCGGCGATCGGGTTGCGAACGATCGGCGGGATGACCGGGTTCCTGGCCGAGGCGGTCGGGTTCCAGGTTTTCTACATCATCTGCACGTTTGCGGCCTGGCCCTCGATGGGGCTGATGATCTGGCTGTTGCGGCGGTATCCGCCCGTGGAGAAGGGGGCGGAGAAGAAGGTTGTGGACGGGTAGCGGGGCGTTATTCCCCCTCCCAATCCGTCATGGCCGGGCTTGACCCGGCCACACGCCCGATGGCCTGTCCGCAACGCGGTGTTTCGGTTGCACGACGGCCGGTGCGTGGGTGGCCGGGTCAAGCCCGGCCATGACGGAGCGAGGGGGAGTTTCGCCCGCCATCACACCGCCAGATGGACGATTCCCTGGGCGGTTTCATCGGCAATCATCTCGGCCACGAACTGGCGATGGCAGGTCGTGTGGTCGCGTTCGAAGCACAGCAGGCAGCACCGCTGCTGCCGCGCCAGCACCCGGGCCTGGGCGAGTTCCGCCTGCGCCCGGTCGGACGTCATGTGTTCGCGGAAGATCGGCTCCATCCGCTCCGGATGGCCCGCCCGGACGGCATCCCGCCCCGGCTTCGGCGTTCCCAGCCCTTGAAGATGCAGGTATTTGATCCCCGCCGCGTCCAGCCCCGCCGCGAGCTGGCGCTTGGAAAACCCTGGCTTGCGGGAAGCCGCCACCGCGCGGACGTCGAGCAACAGCCCGACCCGCGCGGCGCGCAGCGTTTCCAGCACGCCGTCGATCGTGCAGCCTTCGTATCCGATGGTCAGGATCTCGGGCTGGTCGGTCATCAGCCGGCGACCAGCCAATCCTCGATCAGCCGGCGGGCGATGCTGTCCACCCGCGGCAGCGCGAAGCCCAATTTGTCGCAGTTCCGCATGTCATCGCGGGAGAACCAGCGGGCGTCCTTCAACTCCTCCGGGTCAATGGTGATCTCCTCGCTCAGCGCCTCGGCATAGAAGCCGAGCATGATGTTGCCGGGGAAGGGCCAGGGCTGGCTGGAGTGGTAGTGGACAGTGCCGCAGGTGACGCCGACTTCTTCCAGCACTTCGCGGCGGACCGCTTCTTCCAGTGTCTCGCCTGGCTCGACGAAGCCGGCCAGCGTCGAATACATGGCCGCGCGGGGGAAGCGGGTGGAGTGCCCCAGGATGGCACGGTCGCCCTGGTGCACCAGCATGATGACCGCGGGGTCGGTGCGGGGGAAATGCTGCGCCTCGCACGCCGTGCACTGCATCATGTGGCCGGACGACTTGATCTCGCACACGCCGCCGCAGACGCCGCAGAACTTGTGCCGGGCGCGCCAGTGCATCAGGCCGCGGGCATGGGCGAGGACCGAGGCCTCGGGGCGAGCGACGCCCCAGCCGACGGAGCGGAGGTCGACGAACTGGCCGACGGATTCGGGTAGCAGCGGGATCGGGTCCTCGGCCACGCTGATGTCGATGGTGAAGACGGCCTTGCCGTCGAGCAGGCCGAGGAAGGCCCAGGGGCCGCCCGCCATGTGCAGCGCCTGCGCCGTGGCGCCCGAGATGTAGACGGCCTCAGGGCTGTTCGCCTCCATGCCTGCGACGAGGTTGCGGTTGCGCCATACCGGGACATAGAGGCTGTCGGGGTTGTGACGCTCCTGCTCGATCCAGGCATGGTCTTCGCGCCGCGTGGCGATGCGGTCGAGGGGGGAACAGGAATAGACGTTGGGCCGGCTGGCCAGGATCAGGGTCACGAGACTGTCCGATAAGCTTGGGTTTCCGTTGCGGCGGACGGTGCCATGCGGCGAGGTTGGGGGCAACGGGGGTGTTTGGCGTCGCCGGCAGGGCCGGCCACCATCCACCTGGGTGCGATATTGTTTCTTTATCGTTTCCAGCGCTATGGTCGTACCTCGCGGGCAATGCAGCCACCCCACACATCGACGGAGGATACGGGCCATGACCAAGTATTCCGAAGCACCCGACATTATGGCGATCGGGGATTCCATGTATCAGGGCATCCATTCCATGAGCATGCCCCCTTGGATGGCGGAGCAGTCCGCTCCAGCCCTGGTGGCGCGCGCGCTTGGCATGAGGATGGTTGTCCCCGACCTGTCCCAGCCCCTTCTATGGGACATCGTGGCAGAACTCCGCAATGGCGGCGTTCTTGGGATCGTCACCAGAATGCACGACATTTGCAAGAGAAACCTCCAGCATTGGCTTCCCGGCCAGCCTTGGTCTGTTCACGAAGCCTTCGACAATGTCGCGATCGGAGGCGCGACCATCGAGGAATTGTGGACTGTAACTTATGATAGCCTGTGGCAGGACTTCGTCCGCCTGTCCGAGCACGGCTGTTCAACGCTGACGGC
>DIUL01000003.1:502-11007 GCA_002422345.1 Acetobacteraceae bacterium UBA6159 | reverse complement strand
GTGATTGACCGGACAGCAGTGAAGATAGATAGAATGTTAGATCGGTGGTTTCCCCCGACTTCAATTGAGGGGATCCGATAGATGGCAAAACCCTCAACGCTGGGCTCGTGTGCGACCATTGTGGACCAGCATGGCCGATTTGTAAGCTCCGTTGGGCGCGTACTAAAAAACGGTCCTGTGCTGTTCGCCAAGGATGGGATGTTGGAAGCTGCGTATTCAAAAAGGCGACTGGATCAAGTCCTCAAAGATGCGGGCTTGTGTCTAGTCTACATCCCAGCGGATATGAGGTTGCCGAGCGCGCCCCGTCGAATAAGAGATGATTTTTTCGTGTCACTGGAAGCCTCGCGGATCACACCCAGACGGTTATCTGTCTCCGGGGGCTGATTTAGAAAAATTTGGTCGTACCCATCATGTGGAGCCAATTAAGATGCGTATCCATAACATCTATGTCGACGACAACGGCGAAACCCACTGGCGCGATATCGAGGTCGAGTGGGTGGAGGAGCGCAACGGCTCCAAGCTGTCCAAGCGCCTGCCGGCGACCGGGATCATCTTCCGGGAGACCTCGGGCGACTATGACCTGAGCTGGCATCCCGCGCCGCGGCGGCAGTACATCATCAACCTCGACGCCGGGGTGAAGATCACCGCCAGCAGCGGGGAAGCGCGGGAAATCGGCGCCGGGGAGGTCATTCTGGTCGAGGACATCCGCGGCAAGGGCCATCTGTCGCAATCGATCGGCGGCAAGATGCGGCACTCGATCTTCATTCCGATCGACTGATCCGGGACGGGCGCGCCGGTCGAACCCGGGCAGGGTTCGGCTGGCGTCGTCTATTTCTGGCAATATTTCAGTATGTTGTCTGGCCCGCGCATGGAAGCGCGCACTCCGCCCCAGGCCAAGTGGGTGGAGGTTTGTTTCGGGCCGAGCCGCCGAGCGGAAACAATTGTTACAAACTGGGTAATCCGACGGGACGATGCGGAAACAAAGGTCCGGCATGTTCGGGATGTCGAGAGTGATCGCCACTCTCCCGCAACCAACGCCAAGGGAAACCGACCATGATCCGCAACATCCTGCTGCCCGCCGCCGCCGTCCTGAGCCTGATGGCCGCTGCCCCGCAACAAGCGTCCGCCGCGTGCTATTGCAATGGCGTGACCGTCGACAACGGTCTGACCATGAGCAACGGGCTGAGCATGAGCAACGGCCTGAGCATGGGCAATGGTCTGAGCATGGGCAATGGTCTGAACATGGCCAACGGGCTGAGCATGAGCAACGGCCTGAGCATGGGCAATGGCCTGATCACGGGCAACGGTCTGAGCATGAGCAACGGCCTGAGCATGAGCAACGGCCTGAGCATGGGCAATGGCCTGATCACGGGCAACGGTCTGATCACGGGGAACGGTCTGAAGAGCGGCAACGGCTTCAAAGGCACTAACGGCCTCAGCACCCACAACGGCTTCCAGGGTGCCAACGGCCTCAGCACCCACAACGGCTACCTGGGCACCAACGGCCTGCTCGGCAGCAACGGCCTCAAAGCCACCAACGGCTACCAGGGCAACAACGGCCTCGACTCCAGCAACGGCCTCCTGGGCCAGAACGGCCTCGACACCCAGAACGGCACCTCCGCCCCCGTCCACACCTCCGGCACCCGCGTCATCAGCATCAGCATCAGCCTCCCCGCTCGGCGGTAAGCCCCAAAGAGTCCGGTCACCCCCCCATGACCGGACTCTCCGACCCACGACCAGAGGACCCGCCATGACCCGCACCCCCAACCGTTTTTCGACCGCAAGCCGAGCGTTTGGCTGGCTGGGGGGATTGTTGATGGTGATGTGTGCGCTGGCGACCCAAGCCCGCGCCGACCCGCCGGTCCCAACCGCGCTGCGCATCCAGGGCACGTCCTTTGTCGTGACGACCTCGGACGGCGCCGAACACCGCTCCCCGGACCTGGTGGGCGCCGAACTGACCCTCCTGGTCGACGGCAAGCTCCACCGGGTCCGGATCGACGCGGTGGAGCGTGACCCGATGGACCGCGCCCCCACCGGATCGCTGGACGACGCGGTTTGGCTGCACAGCCTGTCGATGCTGCGGCCCGACGGCTCCTGGGGCCCGGTCTGCGCGCCCGGCCCGGATGGCAAGGCCGCCGGCTTCCCCCTGCGCGGCCGTCGAGGCGCCGCCTACAAGCTGGAACCAGCCGAGGACAACATCTTCGAAATCGCCTGCACCGACGCGGCCCACGGAAAATGCGTCCGCTTCGGCTACCACCCCTGGCGCGCGACCCCGGCAGGCGTGGCGCTGCTGCCCTTCTACAACGCCTGCATCCTGATGATCCGCGGGGATTATGCCGGCAACGACTCCCCCAAGACCCGCAACGGCATGCAGATCGACATCAACGACTCCATGGACTCGCAGCCGCCCGAGTTTGATCCGGCTTTGCATTTTGAGGCCGGATGGACCGCGGACGGCGCCGTCTGCGTGGCGCATCCGCGGGTGAAGGAAAACGCGACCCTGGCGCAACTGGAGGCCGAAATCCCCCGCCTGCGCGGCCGCACCGGCCCGATCTGCACCGAGGCCTTTGCCCGCGCGCACGGTGCCCTCATCCTCAACCGGTCCCGCCCCTGACCCCCATATGGGATCCGACATGGACGAACCGCTCGGCTCCGGCATAAGACACGGTCCATGACCCAGCCCCCCGACCTTCTGTCCGCCACCGACGCCGACGGCGTGGCGACCCTGACGCTGAACCGGCCCGCCGCGCGCAACGCGCTGTCCCTGGGGCTGATGACCGCACTGGTCACCGAACTCGACCGGATCGCCACTGATCCGGCGGTGAAGGTCGTGATCCTCGCCGCCGCCGGCCCCGCCTTCTGCGCCGGCCACGACCTGCGGGAGATGCGGGCCGACCCGACCAGGGAAGCCTACCAGCAGGTCTTCGCCCTTTGCTCGCGGCTGATGCAGACGATCGTCCGCCTGCCGAAGCCGGTGATCGCCCAGGTCCATGGCGTCGCCACCGCGGCCGGCTGCCAGTTGGTCGCCACCGCCGACCTGGCCGTCGCGGCCGACACCGCCCGCTTCGCCACGCCGGGGGTCAATATCGGCCTGTTCTGCTCCACCCCCATGGTCGCGCTGACCCGCAATGTCGGGCGCAAGGCCGCGATGGAGATGCTGCTGACCGGCGACCTGTTCGACGCCGTCCGCGCGCGGGAGATCGGTCTGGTCAACCGCGTGGTGCCGGAGGCTGAACTGGCATCCGCGACCCTCGGCCTCGCCCGCCAGATCGCGGCGAAAAGCCCGCTGACGCTGGCGATCGGCAAGGAAGCCTTCCACCGCCAGGCGGAGATGGACCTGCCCGCCGCCTATGCCTACGCGGCCGAGGTCATGACCCGGAACATGCTGGCCCGCGACGCGGGGGAGGGGATCGACGCTTTCCTGGCCAAACGCCCGCCGGTTTGGACGGGAACGTAACATCGCCCCCTTGATCCGGGCGGTATGGTTGCTCACGTAACCGATGCCCATGAAAGACCCATACGCAACCCTCGGCGTACAGCGCACCGACGATGAGGCCGCGATCCGCGCGGCCTATCGCAAGCTGGCCAAACGCCATCACCCCGACCTCAACCCCGGCAAGCCGGAGGCGGCGGAGCGATTCAAGGAAATCAACGCCGCGAACGACCTGCTGTCGGATGCCGACAAGCGCGCCCGGTTCGACCGCGGGGAAATCGACGCGGAAGGGAACGAGGTCCGGAGCGAGCGAACCTACTACCGCGACACCCCGGGGCAGGAGCGGTACCGGACCTCGGGTGGCTTCACGCAGGAGGATATCGACTCCTTCTTCACCCAGAATTTCGGCGGACGCCCGGGCGCGGGCGGCCAGCGCTTCACCGCGCGCGGGGCGGATGCCCAATACATGCTGACGGTCGGGTTCCTGGATGCCGCCAACGGCACGCTGCGCCGGATCGCCCTGCCGGACGGCCGCACCCTGGATGTCCGCATCCCGCCGGGGGTGGAGGATGGCAAGGTCCTGCGGCTGAAGGGCCAGGGCAACCCGGGCATCGGTGGCGGGCCGGCGGGTGACGCAATGGTCGAAATCTCGGTCGCGCCGCATCCCCTGTTCAAGCGCCAGGGCGACGACATCGTGATCGAACTGCCGGTGTCCCTGCGCGAAGCCGTGGTGGGCACGACGCTGGAGGTGCCGACGATCTCCGGCAAGGTGCGGCTGACGATCCCGCCGGGCTCCGGCACCGGGACAAGGCTGCGCCTGCGCGGACGGGGGATCCGCGAGGGGCATCAGTATGTCCAGCTTCAGGTCGTCGTGCCGCCGGGAGACGAGCCAGACCTGGCCGCGTTCCTGAAGACATGGGAACCAAAGACCGCGTTCGATCCGCGGCAAGGGCTGGAGGACGCATGATGCGCATCCGCTCCGTCGCCGCGCTGTTCGTGGACCTTGAGGAAGCCGAACTGGTCATCTGGGTCGAGCGCGGCTGGGTCCGCCCCGAGCCGGCCGATGCCGATTGGACGTTCCACGAGATCGATATCGCGCGGGTGCGCCTGATCCACGACCTGCGCCGCCGGATGGACCTGCATGAGGAAGCGATCCCGCTGGTCCTGTCGTTGATGGACCAGGTCTATGACCTGCGGGCGCAGCTGGGCGACGTGCTGCGGGCGGTGGAGCAGCAGCCGGAGCCGGTGAAGCGGGCGATCCTGGCAGTGCTGTAGGACGCGTTACGCGGCGCCGATGCGCGAATAGGGCTGGATCAGAACCGAGGCCGGCAGGTCGAGTAGGACAGTCAACCGACGGATCATCGGCAATGTCAGCATCCGCCTCCGGTTCATCACTTCGGCCACGCGCGCTCGGCTACCGATGGCGGGTTCGAGGTCTCGCCGGGTCAACCCCTTCTGCTCCATCATGAACAGGATCGCGGCGATCGGATCGGGGTCTTCGATGAGGGACGCTCGTTCTTCCCAGGCTTCGACCAGTGTCGTCAACACGTCCAGCCGATCACCTTCCGGTGTCCCGGCGCGGGCCTGCATGAGGCCGGCGATCTCTGACAACGCGGCCCGGTGATCCGCGTCCGAGCGGATCGGGCGCAGCGGGGTTTCAGATCGACTGCGGGTCGATCCGGTCATAGGCGCGATGGGTTCCAATAAACCGGACATACACGACCCCAAAATCGAAGTTCACCCAGGCGACCAATCGGTATTTGTTGCCGCCGATATCGAAGATCACGCGACCATCGCGGAGGATATCCGCGCTGTTGAACATGCGCTTGATCGCTGGCGGATCAGGCCACTCGGCCACCCGAACAACCTTGATCCAGGTTCGCAGGGGCTGTTCGGAGTCGCGATGGGAGGGGTTCTCCCAGAACGCCTTCAAGGTGCCGACCGATATGATCCTCATGCACCACCCAACCCCGCTCCCATTATGGGAGCGGGCACGCCAAAGTCAATGCTATATGAACCACCCGGTCGGGTCAGTTCAGCCAGTCGGCCGGGCGGCTGACATGCATCTTCAGGACATATCCACCTTCCCCGTGTGCAGCTTCATCCGCATCGTGTCCGGCACATCCTGCCCGACATCGGTGAAGGCCTTCCGCAGCGCGCCCATCGCCGGGCCGAAGATGCCGGCGCGGTTCTCGCTGGCCCAGTTCCGGCTCGCGGTCGGCATGTCGAGCGTGCCCTGGAAGCGCGGCATCACCCAGCGGGCGAACAGCTCATAGCTCTCCAGCGTATGCCGCCGGTTCGCCCATTCATGGCTGCGGAACAGCACCGCCCCCGCACCACCGCCGGTGAAGCCCAGCAGCCGCTCGATCCCCGCGGCGATCGTGGCCGGAGAACCAACCAGCGTGGAGCCAGCGGCCAGCCCCTCGGCCAGCGGGTTCTCGCTGCGCATCGGCGGGCGGCCCAGCGTTTCCGAGAAGTAGGACAGGGTCTCGATCCGCTCCCCGGCGCGGACCTGGTCCATCGCTTCCTCGTCGGTCTCGGCGCAGTGCATGTTCACGACCAGGCGCCAGTTGTCGCGGTTCAGCGTCTTGCCGTACTTGGCGCCCTCGGCTTCCGCCATACCCCAGTACTCGGCGAGCTTCGCCGATCCGCCCGGCAGCCCCGCCCCCAGCGACAGCAGGCCGACGCCATGCTTGCCCGCGGCCAGGGCGCCCGAGGGGGTCGTCGCACTCGCCACCGCGATCGGGAATCCGCCCTTGGTGTAGGGGGCAAGGTGCAACCGAGCTTCCTTGAGTTCAAACCAGTCGGTCTTGAGGGTGACGGGTTCCTTGCAGGCCAGCAGGGCCATGATCGCGCCGAGGGATTCGTCCATGCGGGTGCGCTGAGTCTCCGCCTCGATCCCCATCATGTAGGCGTCCGACACCAGCGCGCCCGGGCCGACGCCCAGCATCGCCCGCCCGCGGGTCATGTGGTCAAGCTGCACGAAGCGCTGCGCCACGATGAAGGGATGGTGATAGGGCAGGGACGTCACGCCCGAGCCCAGCATGATGCGCTTGGTGCGATCGGCCGCGATGCCGATGACGACTTCCGGCGCGGCGATGATTTCCCAGCCGGCGGAGTGATGCTCACCGATCCAGGCCTCGTCATAGCCGAGGTGGTCGAGCGTCTCGATCAGTTCCAGGTCCCGGGCCAGCGCCAGGTTGGGATTGTCACCAACCCGATGGAACGGTGCGAGAAAGATTCCGAAACGCAGGCCTTCGTGCTGAGCCATGTGTACCCTCCCGGCAGGCCCCGTGCCTGCGCCGGCGGCCACGATAGCCCGGGGCCGCCGTGAAGGGGAGGGTCCTTTGCCTTATCGCACCAGCGCGAAGAACGCCCGGATTTCGTCCGTCAGGGCGGTGGGCTGTTCCATCGCCGCGAAGTGCCCGCCGCGCGGCATCTCGGTCCAGCGGCGGATATCGGTATAGGTCCGGGCGGCGGCGGTGCGGGTCGGACGGATGATCTCCTTCGGGAAGGCGGCATAGCCGGTGGGGACGGTGACGCCGCCCTCCGGCACCGGCCAGGGGCCGTGCATGCGCGCGTAATAGGGCCAGAAGGATGAGCCGATCGCGCCGGTGAACCAGTAAAGCGCGATGTTGCCGAGCATCCGGTCGCGGTCGATGGCGTTCTCGATCACGCCGTCGCAGTCGGACCAAGCGCGGAACTTCTCGGATATCCAGGCGGCGAGGCCGGCGGGGGAATCCGTCAGCCCATAGGCGAGCGTCTGCGGCCTGGTGCCCTGGATCCACTGATAGCCGGTTTCCTCCTTCAGCCAGGCGTTCAATTCCTCGTGGTACTTGCGATCCTCGGGGGAAGCATCGTCGGCCAGCGGCCGGTCGCGGCGGACGGACAGCAGGTTGATGTGGATGCCCAGCAGGTTGGCCTTGTGCGCGTAGCCCAGGCGGGAGGAGATGATCGCCCCATAGTCGCCGCCCTGCGCGCCATAGCGGTCATAGCCCAGCACCTTGACCATCAGGTCGTTCAGGCAGTCGGCCATCTGCTCGACGCTGAACCGCTTCTGGTTCGGGGCGAAGGACAGGCCGTAGCCCGGCAGAGAAGGGGCGATGACGGTGAACGCGTCTTCCGGCTTGCCGCCGAAGCGGGCGGGGTCGGTCAGACGGGGGATGATGTCGATGAACTCGAAGACTGAGCCAGGCCAGCCATGCATCAGCAGCAGGGGCATCGGGTTCGGGCCTTTGCCCTCGACTCGAATGTAGTGCAGGTCGATGTCGTGCAGCGGCACCTTGAACTGCGGGTAGGCGTTCAGGGCCGCTTCCTGGGCGCGCCAGTTGAAGTGGTCGTGCCAGTACCGCACGAGTTCCCGGATATAGGCGCGGTCGGCGCCATAGGCCCAGGGCGCATCCGGCGCCTGGTCCGGCAGCCGGGTCAGCGCAAGGCGGGTACGCAGGTCCGCGATCTCGGCGTCGGGGACATGCAGGGTGAAGGGGCTGGGGATCGGTGTCATGCGCCGATGCTAGGCGGACCGGGCGCGCGACGGAAGCGGGCTATCGCGGTGTGCGCGGTCCCCGGCGTTCGGACCGGCTGGCCTTGCCGCCATAGGACAGCGACACCGCCAGACCCGAGCAGACCAGCCCGAGAAACGCCGGCAGCAGCCAGGACGGGCGGATCATGAAGGGCTCGACCAACGTCATCCAGGTCCAGTCCCCCAGCAGCCGCGTCACCCAGGCCCGCATCCCGTCCACCCATCCGGGGCCCGCCTTCGCCAGCATCGCGGCGAGCGACAGGCTCCGAACCCCGAACGTCGCCAGCGCGACGGCGGTGATCAACAGGAGGGCGGACAGGACCGCGAGGATGCGTGAGGCAATCACATGAACAGTTTCTCGGACTTCCGGTCCGTATACAAGGAGGCGACGAACGATCCGTAGCCATTATAGATCTGCGTGGGCACCATCTCATCATCGCCCAGCAGGCGTTCGCGCGCCTGGCTCCAGCGCGGGTGCGAGACCTCGGGGTTCACATTGGCCCAGAACCCGTATTCACGGGCCTGCAACCCTTCCCAGAAGGTCTTGGGGCGCTTGTCGGTGAAGGTCATCTTCACAATCGACTTGCTCTGCTTGAACCCGTACTTCCACGGCGTGATCAGCCGGATCGGCGCGCCGTTCTGCGGCGGGATCACCTTGCCGTACATCCCGACCGTCAACAGCGCGAGTTCGTTCATCGCCTCATCGATCGCCAGCCCCTCGGTATAGGGCCAGGGATAGAACGGCTGCTTGAGCCCGGGCATGGTCTTCTCGGCCGCCGTTTCGAACACGACGTATTTCGCCGACCCGAGTGGCTCCACCAGCTTGACCAGGTCACCCAGCGGGAAGCCGATCCAGGGCACGGTCATCGCCCAGGCCTCCACGCAGCGGAAGCGGTAGACGCGTTCCTCCAGCGTGACCTGCTTGAGGAGGGCGGCCAGGTCGAGCGTCTTCGGCTCCTTGACCATGCCCTCGATCTTGATGGTCCAGGGATCGGTCTTCAGCGCCTGGGCCGCGCGCCAGATGCCCTTGCTTTCGCCGAATTCGTAGAAGTTGTTGTAGGTGGTCGAGAATTTCTCCTCGGT
This sequence comes from Acetobacteraceae bacterium UBA6159, assembly GCA_002422345.1. Classification (GTDB taxonomy): domain Bacteria; phylum Pseudomonadota; class Alphaproteobacteria; order Acetobacterales; family Acetobacteraceae; genus Rhodopila. The sequence continues at coordinate 1,969 of DIUL01000003.1, read as the reverse complement.
CACGTCCCGTCCGGCCTCATATTTCGGGTTGCGGGGGGCGGGCAGCGGCTTGTCGGACATCTGCGCCATCGCGGGCGCGGGGATCGTGGCCGCCCCGGCCATCGCGAGTGCGCCAGCCACAAGCCCGCGCCGGTTCATGACCAGGCTTTCCGGGGTCGCCAACCGCTCGGGGATTTCCCAACCGCGCCGTCTGATGATGTGCATGTCCTGTGTGCTCCGCCTTGCCTGTCTTTACGCCGGATCGGGCTGCTTGGATGCACCGGTCCCGCATTGTGTGACGCGCGAGGATGAGAGACATTACACCTCCCGGCCGCCCGGGGACGAATTTTTCCCGCGGCTGCCCCATGACCCATCCGGAGGCTCCCCGTATGCATCTCGCCCGCTTCCCGCGTGTGCGGCTGTTCCCCACACCGACCCCGCTGGAAAAGCTGGAAAACCTCAGCCGGCATCTGGGCGGGCCCGAGATATGGATCAAGCGCGACGACTGCACCGTGGTCGCCACGGGCGGCAACAAGGTCCGCAAGCTGGAATGGCTGATCGGGGAAGCGCAGGCCCAGGGCGCGACCCATATCGTCACCCAGGGCGCCGTGCAGTCCAATCATGTCCGCCAGACCGCCGCCGTGGTCCGCCGCTTTGGCATGCACTGCACTGCCCTGCTGGAACACCGGATCGAGACCAACGACCGCGACTACCTGAACAGCGGCAACGTGCTGCTCGACAAGCTGTTCGACTGCGCCATCGAATACCGCCCGTCCGGCCTGGATATGAACGCCGAGGCCGAGAAGAAAGGCGCGGAGATGCGCGCCCAGGGCCTGTCCACCTACGTCATCCCCGGCGGCGGTTCCAACAAAGTAGGTGCGCTCGGCTATGTCTCCTGCGCGCAGGAACTGGTGCAGCAGGCGGATGAGATGGGGCTGGTGATCGATCGCCTGGTCACCGCCACGGGCAGCGCCGGCACTCATGCGGGGCTGGTCGTGGGCCTGCAGGGGATGAATTCTGGGATTCCGGTCCTGGGCATCGGCGTCCGCCAGCCGAAGGACCGGCAGGAGGCGAACGTGTTCCGCCTCGCCGAGGAAACCGCTGAATACTGCGGCGTGAAGGGCGGCATCCCGCGGGAGTCGGTGGAGGCCAATTGCGACTATATCGGCGGCGGCTACGGCATCCCCACCGACGGCATGGCCGAGGCCGTGCAGATGATGGCGCGCCAGGAGGGGATCCTGCTGGACCCGGTCTACTCCGGAAAGGCGATGGCGGGGATGATTGATCTGATCCGCAAGGGCGTGATCGGGAAGCAGGAGACGGTGGTGTTCCTGCACACCGGCGGGGCGGTGGGGCTGTTTGGGTACACGGGGTATCTGGAAGGGGCGATGGGCGGGTAGGGGAGGCTGGTAAGGAAAGGCGGGTAGGGGGAGAGGGGAGGCGGAGATCGGCCGCAGCCTCCCCTCTCTCCGTCATGGCCGGCCTTGA
>DIUL01000003.1:0-468 GCA_002422345.1 Acetobacteraceae bacterium UBA6159 | reverse complement strand
GCCGGCTCAAGGCCGGCCATGACGGGAGAGAGAGTGGTGTCCGCCCCCCCCCGCCCGCCGCCGCCGCGATAGGCGCCGCCGAACCTACGCCCCGTAAATCCGCATCGCGTCCGGATCAAAACTGAACCCCCAGCCCGGCCGGTCCGGCACGATNNAGTTCGATCCGCTCCCGATACAGGCTCTCAAACCACGGCATGTGTTCCAGGTAATATCCGCCGGGCAGGCCGGCGAGCAGCGCCAGGCTCATTTCCGGGAACAGATGGCTGGCGCAGGGAATGTTGTAGGCCTCACACAAATGCCCGGCCTTGAGGAACTCCGTCGGCCCGCCCATCCGTTGCAGATCCGGCATCAGCACATCGGCGGCCCGCGCCTCCAGCATCTTGTGGATGCCGCGATGGGTGTAGACTGTCTCCCCGGACGCGATCGGCGTGTCCAACGCGGCTGAAATCTGCGCCTCGCCTTCGTGGT
>DIUL01000051.1 GCA_002422345.1 Acetobacteraceae bacterium UBA6159 | reverse complement strand
TGATTGACCGGACAGCAGTGGTCCGATCTATTACCTCACCCGCATTGTCTCCTTGAAGAAGGTGCTTAAGTGCCTTCAACTGCCAAGTGGTTGGAATGGTGCCTATCCAATCCACTCCACTATCCTGATAGTCTGGATAAGCTGGAAAACTCACCCCGCCAGCCCCCCAATCATCGCCAGTATCCGATCCGTCACCTGCTTCAACTCCGCGTCGATCACGGCCAACGGCCTTGGCGGCTCAAACACATAGAAATGCCGGTTGAACGGAATTTCATACCCGATCTTCGTCTTCTCCTCGTCGATCCAGGCATCCGACGCGTGCGGCAACACCTCGCGAGCGAAATACACCCCAACATCCTCGGCCAGAGGCACATTCTCGGTGTCCCGCAACGCCGCGTCGGGCTGTGGCCGACCCTTCTGCTTCCCCTTCGTCCCCACCACGACAGCGCCGTCGGCGTCGCGCAACGGCCGCTCCACCGTGATGGTGCGATAGCCGAACGCCTCATTGCGGAACACGCGCGCCATCGGCGCCAGCTTCACCGACCCGCCCTCGGGCGCGTCCGATGGCGTATCGCCGTCCATCACCACAACCGTCCGGACAGTCCCATCGGCGGCCGTCACGGTGGCTAGCCTGGCCTCCTGGTGCGCGGCGAACACGCGGGTGACAATGGCGATGTCCTCGTCGCTCATTTCCTTGCGCTTGGACCCCAGGCTTTTCCGCATCTTCCGCCACAGCGACGACGCATCGATCAGTTGCACCGTGCCCCGCCGATGTGCCGGCTTGCGGTTGGACAGGATCCAGACATAGGTGGAAATGCCGGTGTTGAAGAACATGTCGGTGGGCAGCGCGATGATCGCCTCCACCAGGTCATTCTCCAGCACATAGCGCCGGATTTCCGACTCGCCCGAGCCCGCGGCGCCGGTAAACAAGGGGGAGCCATTCAGCACGATCCCGAACCGGCTGCCGCCATCCTGCGCCGGCCGCATCTTGGCAATCAGATGCAGCAGGAACAGCAGCGAGCCATCCGAAATCCGAGGCAACCCCGGCCCGAACCGCCCCGCGAACCCCATCTGCTCGGCTTCCCGCCGGACCTCCTTCTCGACCTTTTTCCACTCCACGCCAAAGGGCGGGTTGGAGAGCATGTAGTCGAACTTCTGGCCGGCATGCCCGTCATCGGACAGCGTGTTGCCAGGGACGATGTTGCGGACATCCTGGCCCTTGATCAGCATGTCCGCCTTGCAGATGGCGTAGGATTCGTCGTTCAGCTCCTGCCCATACATGGTCAGCACGGCTTGCGGGTTGTGGGCGAGCAGATGCTCCCCCGCCACCGACAGCATGCCGCCGGTGCCGGCGGTAGGGTCGTAGATGGCGCGCACGACAGGGGTGCCGGGGGTCAGGACCGCGTCATCCTCGATGAACAGCAGGTTGACCATCAGGCGGATGACTTCGCGCGGGGTGAAGTGCTCGCCGGNNACCTCGCGCGGGGTGAAGTGCTCGCCGGCGGTTTCGTTGGAGATTTCCGCGAATTTGCGGATCAGCTCCTCGAATGCGAGGCCCATGTCGTGGTTGTTCACCCGGTCGGGGTGCAGGTCGAAATGGGCGAATTTCTCGGTGACCTGATACAGCAGGCCGCATTTCTGCAGGCGAAGGACCTGGTCGCCGAACAGGAAGCGGTCGAACACGTCGCGTACCGCGGGGGAGAAGCCGCGGATGTAGGAGGCGAGGTTCATCGCCAGGTTGTCCTGGTCCCCGATCAGGGTGCGCATATCCAGGGTGGAGGTGTTGACGAAGGGCAGCTTCGCCACGCGCAGCAGGAACGGCTCGGGATTGATGCCCTGCGCTTCCCGGTCCGCCAGTTCCTTCAGCACGGCCGGCTTGCTGGGGGCGAGCACGCAGTCGAGGCGGCGGAGCACCGTGAATGGCAGGATGACCCGGCCATACTCGTGCGGCTTGTAGTCGCCGCGCAGCAGGTCGGCGACGGACCAGATCAGGGCGGAGAGGGAGGACTGGTTGTTGGAGGATGGAGGCTCACGCTTCGGAGGCTGTGTGTGGGCAACGGGACGTGGCGGCGGGGGCACCGGCTTCTCCGTAGGAATGGGCGCGGGGGCGGCTGGGGTGGGCACGTCGAGCTGGTCCGGTGCCGCGGGCCGAGCGGCGGACAGCGACACCGAGCCGCCTCGGCCCCGGCCCGCTGTGATCTTGCCGTCCTGGATCAGAGCGGCATGGACGGCACGATATTGATCGTCCTCCCACTGGAGGTGCTCCCGCAGGCGGCCGTTCCCCGCCGAACCACCCAGCGTGCGAAGGGCGGCGACGAACTGATCGCGTCGTTCCTGGCTGACCATGATCCCCCATGCGGCGTGTGCAAGTGTTTCAGCATTGTTCATGCACTGAGCGATCACAGTGGGCCAGACCCCCGTGCGCGTGCAACGCCGTGGGCCTGTGTCAGCCGAGCATCATCGCGCGTGCTGGTCAAGAAACTGGCGACAGATCGCGAAATCCTGATCGCACCCCGGCGGTAGAGCCAGGTTCCTGTTGCTGGCCAGGCTTCGCGCATACGCAAGCATCTTCGCCGTCGGCGCCCCGCCAGACGTCCCGCTCCTGCTCGGCGCTTCGGGATTTGTTGCCGCGTCGCCAATTCCGTCCGGCTCGACCGCCCGCGTGCGCCGTCGCCGACCACCCTGCGGTTTGGCATCGGCAGCCGCCTTGCGCCGCGTGCCTTGCGTCCTGCGCGCTCCCCGGCGCGACGGCGTCGGGTCGGCCACATCCAGGTCGATCCGGCCGGCGCCATGGTTTTGCAGGACCGCGATGATCTCTGCCGCCACGTCAGCAATCCCGTCGATCACAGCCCGATAGTCGGCGCGCCCGGAGACGATGTCGTCCAACCGCATCTCCCACGCCGCGGTGGTCCCTGGATCAACCAGGCTGGGGGCGGCTGCCCGAAGCAACTCAAAGATCTGCAGGCCGGCTGTCGTCGGGACGACGAACTTACCGTCGGCAGCCAGGAGGTTCTGGCGTTTCAGTCCCTTGATGATTTCCGCGCGGGTTGCCGGCGTGCCGATGCCTTTCGCCTCCTTCAGGCGTTCACGCAGGGCCGGATCATTGACGAACCGCCAGGCGTTCTGCATGGCTTCAACCAGAGTGCCTTCGCTGTAGCGCGGCGGCGGCTGGGTGCGCTTGGCTTCCACCTTCGGATCGGTCAGCGTCGTGGCCTCGCCATCGGTCAGCGGCGGCAGTGTTTGCTCATCGCCGCTCTCATCCTCGCCCTCCGCCATGATGACGCCGTAGACCGCCTTCCATCCCAATCGCAGTGGAATACGGCCGGTTGCCTTGAACTCCGCAGCGGCCGAACCGGCAACAGGCACCTGCATCGTGGCAACGGTTTGCCGATATTCATAGTCGGGCATCACGGCGGCCAGGTAGGACCGGCAGATCAGCGCGAACAGGCGTTTCTCATCGTCGCTCAGGCGGTCGAGGCGGGGTTGCAGATCGTCCAGCACGTTCACGTTTGGGATCACCGCGTGATGCGCGACGCCCTCCAGTCCCTTGTCATGGAAATGGCCGGCCTTGCCACGGCGAATCACCGGCTTGGTAATCTCCAGATGCACAAATCCCCGTAGCCGGAGCAGCGCCCCCGTGATCGTCGGGGCGTCGGCGACCTGGTTCTTGCTGAGGTAGCGAGCCTCTGCCCGCGGGTAGGTGATCAGCTTCTTGCCGTCGCCATCATACAGTTCCTGCGCCACGGCTAGAGTCTTGTCGGCGTTCCAGCCCCAGCGCTGGCTGCAGGTCTTTTGCAGGGCCGGCAGATCGAATAATCGCGGTGGCGCCTGCCGGCGATGCTCAACCTTTACCGTCAACGGTCCTTGGTAATCTGCGGCTGCGCGGGCAATCGCCTCGGCCCGAGCCCGATCGGTAACGCGACGGGCGGCAGGCGGTCCGTGGCGCATGGTAAAGCTGCCAGCGGCGACCGTCGCGGTGGCGGTGATCTCGAAGTAGTCCTCTGGCCGGAAATTACGAATTTCGAGTTCGCGCAGGCAGACGATGCCCAACGTCGGCGTCTTGACGCGGCCAATCCCGATGACCCCGCGCACGCCTGGGCCGAGCAGTGTCTTCGTGGCGGTACGGGTGAGGGAGAGATTGAATATCTGGTCCGCCTGCTGGCGCGCCACGGCCGCCTGATACAATGGCCGCAGCGCGGCGTTCGGCTTCAGTTGGGCGAAAGCCTGCTGCAGGGTTTTAGGATCCTGCGCGGTGAATAGCGCACGCTGGACGCGGCCGCGATAACCGAGGTGCTCAAGGATCTCCTCGCCAATCAACTGCCCTTCGCGGTCACAGTCGGTTGCCAGGATCACCTGGTCACAGCCCTTCATGGCCGCGGCGATCGCCTTGAGCTTGGCCGGCTTGTTACCCTCGGCCGAGGGGCGAGTGGGATAAAGCCCGTCCGGCTTCAGCAGAATACAGGACCACTGCTTCCATGCGGGGTTCACTTCATCCGGTTCCGCCAGCCGCAACAGATGGCCTTCCGCCGGCAGGATCTGTCCGAACCGATCGCCGAGAGCCGCCCGCAGATCCCTGGCCTGACTGGACTTCTCGGTGATGATCAGGCGTCTCATGTTCGGTGGTTGACCATGGGCACGGGTCTCCTCGAATCAGGGTCGTGGAACATAAAATGAACAACGATCCCGTGCAACGCCACCCCCGCACGTGGGGCGAGATCTCACGCGATGGCCAGCGTCAACTGCCGCGTCGGGCCGGCCTCGGCGTCGAGATGGGACAGGCTGACCCCCAGCAGACGCACGCCAAGCGACGTCGGGAAGAACGGGCGCAGTAGATCAAGACCCATCTGTTCGATCTCGGCGTGGGAGGCGATCGCGTTGACGCGGGAGCGGGCGCGGGTGATCTGGCGGAAATCAGCGTATTTGATCTTGACCGTCACGGTGTGACCCATCAGCCCGGTGGAGCTGTAGGCTGCCCACACTTTCGCGAACACGGGCGTGAGGGCGGGCACCACCTCCTCCCATGCCGTCAGGTCACGTTGAAATGTGGTCTCGGCGCCGACGGATTTGCGTTGGCGATCAGACATCACCGGTCGATGATCCTCGGCACGGGCGGCGTTGTAGTAATAGTCACCGGCTTTACCGAACCAAGCGGTTAGGTCGGCCCGCGCGTGCTGTCTGAGATCGCCTCCCGTCGCGATGCCAAGCTCCGCCATCTTGCGCGAAGTGGCCGGTCCAACGCCGTGAAACTTGCCAATAGGCAGGCTTTCCACGAACGCGGGGCCCATGCGCGGGGTGATGACGAACAGTCCGTTCGGTTTGCGGTGATCGGACGCCAGCTTGGCGAGGAACTTGTTGTAGGACACGCCCGCGGAGGCGGTCAGACCGGTTTCCGCCTGGATGCGGGTTCTGATCTCCCGCGCGATCGCGGTGGCGGTCCCACCGTTTTCCAGGCCCGCGGTGACGTCCAGGTAGGCTTCGTCCAGTGACAGCGGCTGGATGATCTGCGTGTAGCAGGCGAAAATGGCGTGGATCTGGCGGGACACCGCCTTGTACACGTCGAAGCGGGGTGGGACGAAGATCAGCTCGGGACATTTTCGCCGCGCCGTGACCGATGCCATCGCCGAGTGAACACCGTAGCGACGGGCTTCGTAACTCGCCGCCGCCACGACGCCGCGCTCCCTGGCGCTGCCGACGGCCAATGGCAGCCCGCGCAAGGCCGGATCATCACGCTGCTCCACGGAGGCGTAGAACGCATCCATATCGATATGGATGATGCGGCGTAGGGCGGGTGATGGGTC
>DIUL01000091.1:2535-3117 GCA_002422345.1 Acetobacteraceae bacterium UBA6159 | reverse complement strand
GCGCCATCACCGGGTCGATCTTGCCCGTCCCGGCTGCCTGCTTGGTGATGGTGATGGCGTTGCCCTTCGGTTCCGCCTTCGCATTGCCGACCGCCCAGTCCATGATCCGCTGCTGTGCGTGCAGCAGCGCTCCCGAGGCCAGCTTGATCTCCGTCGTCTTGATCGCCCCGTTCAACGTCCAGCCCTGGGGTACGCCGACGACGCGGTCGTTGCCGGCGATACCAACCTCCGCCAGCGCGTCGACGATGGCACCCACGCCCATCGGGTCGAGGCCAACCTGCGCCAGCAACCCCGACTGGTCCACCTCAGCGCACAGGGCCGCCACCTGCGTGAACGCCGCCTCCATGTCGTCGACGATGACCAGGTCGGCGTCGTGTTCGAAGTCGTGCAGGCGGGCTGCCTCGGACTTGCGTCGGTCCAGCACCGAGGCGTGCACCCAGGATTTCGACCAGGACAACCAGCGTCGTTCGGCAGTCTCCCGCCCCAGCACCGCCACGGACAGCAGGTCGTCCAGGCCCCCGCCGTCGATACCGATCGTCACCACCTCCGACCGCACCAGCAGGCTCTCCAGCGTCAAGGTCG
>DIUL01000091.1:0-2393 GCA_002422345.1 Acetobacteraceae bacterium UBA6159 | reverse complement strand
TCCCTGACCTTGCGCGCCTTCAGCAGTTCCGTCCGGAACACGCCCGATGGTGGGCGCTCGCTCTGGGTGGTGATGGTGAGCAGGAACCCCTCCGGGTTTGGTAGGAGACCGCCGCGCAGCTGCCCGATCACCCGATCGGCGTCGTGCGCCTCGGCGATCACGTGCAACTCGTCGAGTAGCACGCCGGAAGGCTTGGACCCAGTCACCACCTTCGGGTCGAAACTCTTAACTTTGAGGAACGCCTTGCTCGGGCGGTATGTGATCCGCTTGATGTGCTCAACGACATGGAACTTCGCCGCCAGCACGGGATCAGCCTCCACCATGCCGGCGGCCTGGCGGAAGGCCAGATCAGCAACCTCCTGCGTGGGGGCGACAAGCAAGAACTCAGCACGCGGGCGGCGGTTCATCAGCAGCGCCGTGATCATGATTGCCGCCCCCGTCGTGGTCTTGGAGGACTTCTTCGGCACCAGGCAGAAGAACTCACGGATGGCGCGGACGTCGGTCGCGGCATCGTAGGAGCCGAACAGGGCGCCGACGAGATCACGCTGCCATGCCCCGGCGGCGTCGGCCAGGGCAGGGCGGTTGGGCACGTCGGGCAACCGCAGTCGGTTGAATATCGCCACCGCTCGGGCAGCGGCGGCGTCATCCAGCGGCAGGTCGGGGATCAGAGAACGGCCAGCCTGGAGGCGTTCTCCCCAGTCGGGGCAGGCGGTGGACCAGCCGCTCAATTGAGAAGACTCTCCCAACCCGTGCCGTGCTCAGCGGTGCGGGCGATGGTCTCGGCCTGTTCCTTCTTGCCTGGTTCCACTGCGACATCCCGCCAGCCGGCACGGCACTTCAACCAAAAGATGCAGGCGGTGACGGCTTCCTTGCCCGTGCCCTCGACCGCCTTGCGGAAGAGCGACTGCGCAACCTTCGCGTTCGCCTCGATCGCGGCGGTGTCCAGTTCCTGCCAGAAGTGCTTGCGTAGGGTCGGAGACGAGCAACCGACAACCTTGGCGATGTCGTCCTGCGGCACGCCATAGGCCGCCATGGCCTTGACCTGTGCGCGTTGGGCGTCGGTGGGGGTGAATTCAGGCCGTCCGGCCATCGGGCGTCTCCTGCTGGCAGGGGGGAGTGGTTGCGGCCTGATCCGCCGATGCGGTGTCCTGCTCGATATTTGCAGCCCGTTCCCCTGCAATCGCGGCAAAGGTCCGGTCAGTGCCGTCCAGCAGCGCTTCCTTGCCGGCGAACGCCTGCCAGCGGGTGACGGCGACATCGACATAGGCGGGGCTGATCTCGATTGCGTAACAGCCGCGGCCGGTGGTTTCCGCTGCAATGATCGTGGTCCCCGAGCCCGAGAACAGCTCGTAGACGGCCTGGCCCGGACTGGAGTTGTTCAGCATCGGACGGCGCATGCACTCCACCGGCTTCTGCGTGCCGTGGGTGGTCACCGCGTCCTGGTCGCGGCTGGGGATGGACCAGAGGGTCGTCTGCTTGCGATCGCCGGCCCAATGGCCGGTGCCGCGGACGGCATACCAGCAAGGTTCGTGTTGCCAGTGATAATGCCCACGGCTCATGACCAGGCGCTCCTTCGCCCAGACGATCTGGGCGCGGATGGCGAACCCGCAGGCGGTGAGGCTGTCGGCAACCGTGGCGGCGTGTAGGGCGCCGTGCCAGACATAGGCGACGTCGCCGGGGAACAGCGCCCATGCCTCCCGCCAGTCAGCACGATGATCGTTCAGTACCGCGCCGGTGCGGGCACTGGCGGAGACCCCGGCACGATTGCGCCAGGTCGGGTCGTATTCGACGCCGTACGGGGGATCGGTGACCATCAGATGCGGTGTGACGCCAGCGAGCACCCGCTCGACCGTCGCGGGATCGGTGCAGTCGCCGCAGATCAGGCGGTGGCCGCCGAGAACCCAGACATCGCCCAACCGGCTGACGGGATGCTCAGGCACCGCCGGCACGTCGTCGGGATCGGTCAGGCCAACAACCGGTTCGCCCAGGAACGCGGCGATCTCGCCGGGATCAAACCCGGTGAGGCCGAGGTCGAAGCCCAGATCGCGCAGGTCCTGGAACTCGAGGGCGAGCAGTTCATCGTCCCAGTCAGCCCAGGCGGCGGACCGGTTGGCCAGCAAGCGGAACGCCTTGATCTGGGCTTCGGAGAGGTCGTCGGCCAGCGCCACCGGCACGTCCGCCAAGCCGAGGCGCTGGGCGGCCTTCAGCCGGAGATGCCCGTCGACGACCGTGCCATCGGACTTTGCCACGATCGGGATACGGAATCCGAACTCCTTGATCGCCCCGCACATCCGCGCGACCACCGCATCGTTCTTGCGGGGATTGCGCGCAAAGGGGATCAGGCGATCGACGGGCCAGGTCTCGACCGTCAGCATGATGCCGTCTCCTGCCGC
>DIUL01000054.1 GCA_002422345.1 Acetobacteraceae bacterium UBA6159 | reverse complement strand
GAGGCGTGTGAGAAATGCGGGCTAATTCGTCGTGGTGGCCCCCCGGGTCCGGCGAAGAGCCGGCCCGAGGACAGGCTCCGCGCCACCATCCACGACCTTGCAGTTCTCGACTAGAAATAGTCGTGGGTGCCGGGCCTTCGCCCGGCATGACGAGGTGGGGACCACGAGGGTCATCGCCAAGGTCGGCTGGTATAACCGGTCAGCCCATGGCGTAGAGACGATGGGCCTTCGCAACGGCCTCCAGCCGTGAGCTTGCGCCGAGCGCGCGGTAGATCGCGGCGAGATGGACTTTTACCGTACCGACCGCGAGGTCCAGCCGGCGCGCGATCGTCTTGGTCGCGCACCCTTCCGCCAGCAGATTGAACACATCACGCTGGCGGTCCGTCAGCGTGGCCAACGTGGCGGCGGGGGATACCTCCGGCGCGGGACGCGGTGCCGCGGTCAGTGCGACGGGGGCGTAGACCGCGCCGTCCACCACTGTTTCCAGCGCGCGCACGAACTGCGTTGTGTTGGTGGAACGAAGAATGTAGCCCCGCGCCCCGGCCGTCAGGCAGGTCAGGACCGTGCCCCGGTCATCCTCATCGGACAGGCCCGCGAACATATGGTTCGGATGGGCCTCGATCAGCCGCTCCAGCCCACCGCGGGCCAACAGATCCGGATGATTGAGGTCGATCAGCATCAGCACAGCTTGTTCGGTGTCCAGGATCGGATCAAGCGCGTCCAGAGAGTCCGCATCCGAGCAGTGCCAATCAGGATGCGCGTCCCGCAGCAGCGCCACGACACCCCGACGGAACAGGGCGTGACGATCCAGCACGACAACGGTCGTGGTAAGGTGGTGATGTTCCATGGCCCGGTCTACTTTTTTGTTTCGGCCCATCCGTTTCGGTGGGCGAACCCCAGATGACCGTGACGAAACCCAATTGAAGGGAGTTCGAAAAAGAATCTTACGAAAAACTACGAATGTAAGTGACACGCAACATTGCGGCCGGGCGTCGGCTCGGTCACCGGCGGCTCCTGCTCGCGGCAGATCGGCATCACATGCGGGCAGCGGGTGTGGAACCGGCAGCCGGAGGGCGGGTGCATCGGGCTCGGGATATCCCCATCCAGCCGCTGCCTCTCCGCCCTTCCCCGCGCTCGGCGGCTGGGGTGATCGACCGGCACCGCGGCGATCAGGGCCTGGGTGTAGGGGTGCAATGGCGTCGCATAAAGCTCTCGCTTTTCAGCAACTTCCACGATCTTGCCGAGGTACATGACGGCGACGCGATCGGAGATGTGCTTCACCACCGCAAGATCATGGGCAATGAAAAGATATGTCAGGCCCAGTTCCCGCTGCAGGTCGCGCAGCAGGTTGACGATCTGCGCCTGCACCGAAACATCGAGCGCGGAGACCGGTTCGTCGCACACCACGAAGCGCGGTCGCAGGATCAGCGCGCGGGCGATGCCGATGCGCTGGCGCTGTCCTCCAGAAAATTCATGGGGGAATCTTTCCAATGCGCGAGAGGGCAGGCCCACCATCGAAAGCATGTTTGCAACCGATGCGCGCGTTTCGGCACTTCGTTTCGCACCGTGGATAAAGAGCGGCTCCATGACGATGTCCTCGACCGTCATGCGCGGGTTCAGGGCGCCGTAGGGGTCCTGGAAAATGATCTGCATCGACTTCCGCGCTTCCCGCAGGTCGCGGTGGCCCAGGGTCGTGATGTCCGTGCCGTCGAACAGGACCTGGCCGGCGGTGGTCGGGATCAGGCGGATCAGGAGACGGCCGAGCGTGGACTTGCCGCAGCCGGATTCTCCGACGAGGCCGAGGGTTTCGCCGGTTTCCACGCGCAGGCCAACATTCTCGACGGCACGCAAAGGGGTGATCGTTCGGCGCAGGAAGCCGCCGGTCCGGACCGGGAAGTGCTTGGTGACGCCGGTTGCCTCGATCAGCGTGGTCATGCCGCGGCCCATTCCGATGCGCGGATGCAGGCGGCGCGATGGTCGGTGCCGTAGGATTCCAGGGGCGGCAGGGTTTCGCGGCAGGCGGCGATGACCTTGGAGCAGCGGGGGGCGAAGCGGCAGCCAGGCGGTCGTCGGGACGGTTCGGGCAGCGTGCCTGGAATGGCCACCAGGCGTTCGCGGTCATCGGCGAGGGAGGGGACGCATTCCAACAGGCCGGTCGTGTAGGGGTGCAGGGGACCATCGAACATTCGGGCCACCGGCGCTTCCTCCACCACCCGACCGGCATACATCACGGCGACCCGGTCGGCGGTTTCGGCGATCACGCCCATGTTATGGGTGATGATCATGATGGCCATGCCGAGTTCGTCCCGCAGGTCCATCAGCAGGTCCAGGATTTGCGCCTGGATCGTGACATCCAGCGCCGTCGTGGGTTCATCGGCGATCAGCACGCGCGGGCGGCAGGCGAGCGCGATCGCGATCATCACGCGCTGGCGTTGGCCGCCCGACAACTGGTGCGGATAGTCGGCCATGCGGGTGGAGGCGGAGGGGATGCCGACCTTCTCCAGCATTTCAACAGCGCGGGCGAAGACGTCCTTCTGGCTCAGGTTCTCATGCGCGCGGATCGTTTCCATGATCTGCTCCCCGATCGGGAAGACCGGGTTCAGGGAGGTCATGGGTTCCTGAAACACCATGGCGATGCCGGGGCCACGGATGCGCTGCATGCGGGAGTCGGACAGGCGGAGAAGGTCCTCGCCACCGAAACGGACCGTGCCGCTCAGGATACGGGCGGGCGGGCGGGGCAGCAGGCCCATCACGGTCAGGGCGGTCACGCTCTTGCCGCTGCCGGATTCACCGACGACGCCGAGGATTTCTCCTTCCGCCAGGTCCAGGTTGACGTTCTCGATGGCGGTGATCTGGCCGCTTCCGGTCTGGAAGGCGGTGGTCAGGTCGCGGATTTCGAGGATGCTCATGACTGTCTATGCGGCCCTGTCACGCGCATGCCGGCGCATGGATTGCGCGGTCAGGTCGGTTTGAACGTTGCATGCCAAGGGGGGCATTGGTGTAAGGAGACCGCCACCTATTCCCTGGTCGTCGAAAAAGGATCGCCCCATGGCAGCCGCTCCCCAGTTGAAACCCCTGACCTGGCCGCCGATCAAGGTCGATACGGTCGTCGCACCGGACCAGTTTCGCCAGATGGTTGCGCGGGTCGAGCAGAATTTCCGCCATATGGGAGAGACGGAGCCGCATTGGTCCGTGCTCAGCACCGACAAGTTCCTCGCCAACAACATCGAAACGACCGAGGCGGAGTTCTTCGAGTCCGGCAAGAACCCGGTCATGCAGCTCAAGCACACCGCGGCGCGGTGCGGGCTGGACCTGTCGCACTTCAACACCTGCCTGGAGCTGGGCTGCGGCCTGGGGCGCAGCACGATCTGGCTGGCGCAGGAATTCCGGAATGTCGTGGGCGCGGACATTTCGGCGCCGCATCTGCGGATGGCGGCCGAGATCGCGACCCGGTTCGGACGGCCGAACATCAGCTTCCTGAACGTGTCCGACCTGTCCGCCCTGAAGACCGGGCCGGAGTTCGATGCGTTCTTCTCGATCATCGTACTGCAGCACAACCCGCCGCCGATCATCCATCATGTGCTGACGACGATCCTGGGGCGGCTGAAGCTGGGCGGCATCGCCTATTTCCAGGTGCCGACCTACCGGCTGGGCTACAGCTTCGACGTGCAGAAGTACCTGGCTACCCCGCTGCGCCTGGGCGTGCCGGAAATGCATGTGATCCCGCAGCCCGAACTGCACACGCTGATCGAGAATTCCGGCTGCCGCATCCTGGAGATGCGCGAGGACAGCGCCGCCGGCGGCGACCATATCTCGAGCAGGCTCTTCGTCCGCAAGGTCCGATAGTCCGGCCCGCGGGGCGGGATGCGTCACGACTGGATCCTCAACCGGGGGTCCAGCACGTCGCGCAGGCCGTCGCCGAGAAGATTGAGGCCGAGGACGGTGACCATCAGGGCGGCGCCCGGGATGGTGATGATCCAGGGGGCCTCGATCATGTATTGCCGGCCCTCGGCCATGATGTTGCCCCAGGTCGGGGTCGGCGGCACCGCGCCCACGCCGAGGAAGGACAACGTCGCCTCGGTCAGCACGGCATAGGCAAACAGGAACGACAACTGCACGATCAGGGGCGCCATGGCGTTCGGCAGGATGTGCCGGCGCAGGATGCGCCAATGGCCGGCGCCGGCGGCCACGGCGGCCTGCACATACTCCATTTCCCGCAGCACGATGACGGATGAGCGGACGATGCGGGCCGTGCGTGGCGTATAGACGATGCCCAGCGCGATGATGACGTCGTTGACGGACGGGCCGAGGATCGCTGTCACCGCGATCGCCAGCAGCACGGCCGGGAAGGCCATCAGCGCGTCGTTGACCCGCATCAGCCAGTTGTCGAGCCAGCGGAAGTAGCCCGCGGCGGCACCGATCAGCGTGCCGAAGACCGCGTTGATCACCACCACCGCGGCGCCGATATAAAAGGAAAGCTGCGCGCCCCAGACCGCGCGGGACCATAGGGACCGGCCGAAATTGTCAGTGCCGAAGATGTAGTCCGCGCCGGGGGGTTTGAACTTGTTGCGCATCGACAGGCGGTAGGGATCGACGCTCGTGATCCAGGGCGCCAGGATCGCCACGATCAGCACGGCACCGCTCAGGACCAGGCCGAGGACGAACAGCCGGTGATGCATTAGCCGCGACAGGGTGGCCCGCAGCGGGTGCTGGCGTCGTTCCGGCAGGGTGTCGTCAAGGTTCGTGTCAGGCGTCGTCATACCGTACCCTGGGATCCAGAACCGCGTAGAAGACATCGACCGCGATGTTGACCAAGACGAGCAGCGCGGTCGTAATCAGCAGCCCGCCCTGCACCATCGGGTAGTCGCGGTTGAGCACCGCCTGCGTCAGCAATTGCCCGATGCCGGGGATGGAGAACAAGGTCTCGGTCACCACGGAACCGGAGATCAGCAGGCTGACGATGATCCCGATGACGGTGGTGATGGGGATCAGTGCGTTCGACAGGGCATGCTTGATGACGACCTGCCGCCTTGGCAGGCCCTTGGCGCGGGCGGTGCGGATATAGTCCTGGCGCAGGACCTCCAGCATCGTCGACCGGGTGATCCGGGCCAGCAGCCCGGCCAGCAGCAAGGCGAGGGAGATCGCCGGCATGGTGGACGTCGCGAGCCAGCCCAGCGGGTCCTGCAACAGGGGCACATAGCCGCCGGTCGGCAGCCACCGAAGCTCCACCGCGAACAGGATGATCATCAGCAGCCCGAGGTAGAAATTGGGCAGGGAGATGCCGATCATCGCGAACAGCATGGCGGCCTGGTCGACCCAGGTGTTCTGCCGCAGCGCCGCGATGATGCCGCTGCCCAGGCCGATTACCAGAGTCAGCACCAGGGCATAGGCCGACAGCGCGAGGGTGACCGGCAGACGCTCCATCGTCGCTTCCAGCACCGGCTGGCCCAGCAGCAGCGACCGCCCGAGGTCGCCCTGCAGCAGGTTGCCGTACCAGCGCAGAAGCTGCGTCAGGACCGGCTGGTCCAGGCCGAGGTCGGCGCGGATATTGGCGATCTGGTCCTGGGTCGCGGCAAGGCCGGCGATGGCCGCGGCGGGATCACCGGGGATCATGTGGATCATCGTGAAGGTGATCAGACTGACCATCAGCATGATGGGGACCGCGCTGGCCAGGCGGCGCACCAATATCCCCAGCATCAGCCCACGCTCCCCCTGAACCGTACCCTGGGCGCAGGGGCGTGGACGTTCATCAAGCCTGCCGCCTTAGTTCGTCATCCACACATTCGCCATGCGCGGGATGCGGAAGGGCACGAAACCCTTCACGTTCGAGCGCACGCCCTGCACCTTGGTGAAGGAGCCGAAGGGCAGGGAGTAGACCTTCTCCAGCACCGCCTTCTGCATGCGCGCGAAGGCTTCCTGGCGTTCGGCCGCGGTCGTCTTGGTGTTCATGTCCTTCCAGGCGGCCAGCAGATCGGCATCGTCGATCCCGCCCTTGGGCTTGTACATCGCGCCCGGCTGCACCAGGAACTGCATCGTGGCCAGGGGACCAAGCGCGGGCTGGGTGCCCCAGCCGGTGAAGTGGAAATTCCAGCCCTCGGTCGTGTTCTGCATCATCTGCACGGATGTCGGCCAATCCACGACCTTCATCTGCGCGTTGATCCCGACGGCCTGCAACTGCTGCTGCATGACCAGCGCCGAGTTGTACATCGGCGCGTAGTCCTTGTTGGTCAGCAGGATCACCGGCTCTCCCTTGTAGCCGGCCTGGGTCAGGTACTTCTTCGCCAGCGCCGCGTCGCGCAGGTTGTAGGTTTCCTTGCCGGCGTCGGTGTAGGTCGGCTGGTTCGGATACTGGAACCCGACGTTCAGGCGGTAGTTGCCGTCCGACGCCGCATCCAGAATCTCATCCATGTCCAGCGCCGCCTGGATCGCCTTGCGGACCAGCACGTTGTCGGTCGGTGGGAAGGAGGTGTTCGGGTTGGCGATCTGAATCCACCAGTTGTTCAGCGCCAGGATCGTGATGTTCGGATCCTTCTTGAGCTCGGGCAGCGATTTCGTCGGCAGATCCTCGACGCCCTGGAGCTCTCCGGTCTTCAGGCCGGCGACGCGGGCGCCAGGCTCGGTCACGATGCGGAAGGTGACGGTATCGAGGCAGGCCTGCTTGTAGCCGCCGAAGCCCGTCCGCTCCTGATAGGCGGTGTTGGGCTGGTAGCCCTCGTACCGCTTCATCTTCACATGGCTGCCGGGGCTGACCTCCATCAGCTCGAACGGACCGGTGCCGATTGGCTTGGTCATCTGCATGGAAGGCGTGTCGCGCAGCTCCGACGGGAAGACCACGATGGGGGCGCTGAAGGACGACAGCGCCTCGATGAAGGTCGGCTGCGCCTGCTTCATGCGGATGATGAAGGTGAACGGATCGGGCGTTTCCCAGCGGTCGACGTTGTCGAGCGTGCTGCGCTGGATGCCGATCTTGGCATAGCGATCGAAGGACGCCGCGACATCGGCCGACGTCATCGGCTTGCCATTATGGAACTTGATGCCCTGCCGCAGCTTGAACGTGTAGGTCAGCCCGTCGGGCGCTTCCGTCATGGCCTCCGCGAGTTCCAGGATGGGATTGTTATTCTCATCCCGGGTCATCAACGTTTCGTACATGTTCATCGCGATGTTGCGGGTCGAGATCGTCAGCGATGTCATCTGATCGAGCGTGTTGATGTTGGCTTCCTGGCCGAACACGAAATTGCCGCCGACGTTCGGACATTTGAACGGGGCCGCCACCGCGAGTGTTGACGACAGCACAACACCAAAGGCGGCAAAAATGGCCGCTGAAGCCGCAACTCGCATACCAGGTTCTCCTGTCGCTCCGGACACGGGACTTTACCACCGTTCAATGAGCGTGATCGTCGGCAAACCGCTCGTCAAGCTGGGTTGATGCGATATTGACACCCGCATCGCTCACGTCCCACGGTCCGAACCCATGTCATACGATGAAATGCCAATCACCGGCTACCTCGATCGGTTCTCCCACCGTCCGGGTGAATCCTTCATTGCCCATATCGGCCTTCGCACACCCGGTTCATTTCGTGTCCGCCTGGTAAAGGTCGTTTCCGGCGACCCGAATCCCGCCGGTCCTGGACTGCGGCTTGACGATCTGTCGGGCGTGCTCGATCGGACGATGGAGGGGATCAACCAGCCAATCCGCCTCGGGTCGCACGCCGTGATCGAACGGATGCCGGCGCGCCCGCCCAACGCGCCCGCGACCTGGACGGCCCTGGTCTGGCCGGGCGTCACCACCGAGGCCCAGACCGTGATGGCCGAATACGGCGGCGGCGCCGTGGAATTGTCGATCGGCGGCGGCGGTGCCTCGGCCACCGTGAACGGCGTCACGATCTCGACCCGATCCGTCCTGCATGCGCGCCGCTGGTATCGCGTGTGGGTCAGCGTCGACCCGGCGACCGGACGCATCCTGGTCGGGCAGCAGGCGCTCGAGGGCGGACCGACCGTCACGGTGACGGGCGCCGCCACGAACCTGACCCTGCCGTCCGGAGGGCCCTTGCTGCTGGCGGCGCGGGATGCCTCCGCCCCCAACGGCCACTATACCGGCAAGCTGGAGGACCCGACGGTCCTTCCGACCTTCATCTCCGGCTGGTCCGACCCGCTGGCGCCAGCGGAAATAGCGCCCGCCACGATCGTCGCGAGCTGGGATTTCTCCCGCGAGATGTCCAGCCAGAGCGTGATCGATGTCGGTCCGCATGGCTGCCACGGCCATCTGGTGAACCTGCCCACCCGCGCGATGGTGGGTGCGCGCTGGACCGGGACCGAGTTCTGCTGGCGCCACGCGCCGCGGGACTATGCCGCAATCCATTTCCACGCCGATGACCTCGGCGATTGCGGCTGGCAGCCGACCCTGACCTGGACCGTGCCCGACGACCTGCCGAGCGGAGCGTATGCGTTGCGGCTTTCGTGCGCGGAGGGGGAGGACTTTGTGCCCCTGTACGTGCTGCCGAAGCGGGCCGGCCCCTTCGCCAAGATCGCCTTCCTCGCCTCCACCTTCACCTACCAGGCCTATGCCAACCATGCCCGCGACAACGCCGACGCGGCCTACATGGCGCGGGTGGAGGCCTGGGGGGCAAGTCCTTACAATCCGGACCATTATCCGCTGTACGGGCGGTCGATGTACAACGTGCATCTGGATTCGAGCGGGATTTCCTTCTCCTCCCGCAACCGCCCCATCCTCACCATGCGTCCCGGATTCCTCACCTTCAACGATCCGCTCGGCTCTGGCCTGCGGCACTATCCGGCCGATACCCATCTGCTGGCCTGGCTGGAGGCAAAGGGCATCGCGTTCGACATCATCACCGATGAGGACCTGGATGATGAAGGGCTGGACCTGCTGGCACCCTATGAGGTCGTGCTGACGGGATCGCATCCCGAGTACCACACGCCGACGACGCTGGACTCGCTGGCCGCCTATACAAAGGGCGGCGGGCGGATGGTCTATCTGGGCGGCAACGGCTTCTACTGGCGGGTGGCGCGCGACAAGTCGATGCCCTGGGCGCTGGAACTGCGGCGCGCGGAGGGCGGCATCCGGACCTGGGCGGCGGAACCGGGCGAGTACTACCACCAGCTCGACGGGCAGTATGGCGGGCTATGGCGCCGCAATCGCCGGCCACCGCAGATGATCGCCGGCGTCGGCTTCTCCGGGCAGGGCTTGTTCGAGGGCACGCATTACCGCCTGCTGCCAACGGCCCGAGACCCGCGCTTCGCCTGGATGTTCGAGGGGATCGAGGAAGACGTCATCGGCGACTACGGTCTGTCCGGCGGCGGCGCGGCGGGGTTCGAGCTGGACCGCGCCGACACCGACCTGGGCACACCCTATGACGCGGTGATCCTGGCGCGATCGGAGGACCCGCCGCGGTCGTTCTTCACCGTACCGGAGGAAATCCTGGCCGGGACCCGCACGATCACGGGTGAAACGCCCAAGGCCCTGCTGCGCGCCGAGATCGTCTATTTTGAGACTCTGGGCGGCGGCGCGGTGTTCTCGGTCGGCTCCATCACGTTCTGCGGCAGTCTGTGGCGGGAAGGCTGGGATGGCCCGGTTTCACGCCTGCTGGAGAATGTGGTGCGGCGGTTCGGCGGCGGCTGATCAGAAGATCAGCAGAACCGCCAGATAGAAGACAAGCATCCCCACGGCGAAGATGGCCATGGTGGAGCTGCCGTGCCGCTCCGACAGGAAGCCCTCGCGCACGGCCAGGCGGAGTTCCGTCAGCGCCTGGACCGTCAGGGTCCAGGTGGCGAGGGATGTCAAATACCAGACCGTCCAGATCGCCTGGGAGGTCAGGCGCCAGACCGTCAGGCCGAAGCGGCGATACAGCCAGTCCGTATCAAGCGTGATCGTGGCGCTTGGCCGCAGCACCCCGATCATCAGCACGAAGGCGAGAGCGGCGAAAACCACGATCTGCATCTGCGATACGACATGCGCGCCGTCATACGGATTGTAGATCGAAGCGTACGGCAGATGGGCGTACAGCAGGTCGGGCACCATCCCGAGCAACAGGCAGAGTGCGGCCACGAACACCATGGCCAGCCGCATGTTCCATGGCGGGTCGGGCGGTCGCAGACCGGAATCGCGCTGAAAAAACACGAACCAGGAGAACCTGCACCCCGCGTAAAGCGCAACCCCGGCGGCCGCGGGGATCATCAGGTACCAGACGAGGGCCAGGTTCTCCTTCGCCGCCGCACTGCCGATCATGGCCTTGGTTACGAACCCCACGGTGAGCGGAAGCCCCGAGATCGTCATCACCCCGATCAAGCCGCAAGCCGTGGTGATCGGCATCGACCGGAACAGGCCACCGAGTTCGCTCAACCGCGCACGGCCGGTCCCGCGGATTACCGCGCCGGCCGCCATCAGCATCAACGCCGTATAGAGAACGCTGGCGAACGCGTGGGAGGCCGCGCCATCCAGCGCCAGCGTCGTCCCGACGCCGATGCCGGTCAGCATCACACCGACCTGGTTGATGATGCTGAATGAGAGGATGCGGCGCATGTCGTCCGCCAGAAGCGCGTAGACGATCCCGTAGAACACCATGAACAGGCCGACCCAGATCAGCACCTCGGCACCAGGGAACCCGCGCAGCAGCACGAAAACGGCGGTCTTGGTCGTGAAGGCGGACAGCATGACCATGCCGGTGTACGACGCCTTCGGGTAGGCATCCGGCAGCCAAGCCGACAGCGGCGGCGCGCCGGCATTGATCAGGAAACCGGCCAGGATGAGCCACCGCGCAGGGGTATCAGGCACCATCGCGGTAAATGCCACGCTGCCGGTGGCCTGCACTTCCCCGGCCAGGCCGGTCATCAGCAGCACGCCGCCGAACAGATGCATGACCAGATAGCGCAGGCCGGCGGGCCTCGCTTCGGGACCCGCGCTCCAGATGACGGCGGTGGAGGCGAGGGCCATCACCTCCCAGAACGCGAACAGGCTCAGCACGTCGCCAGCGAAGACCACGCCCAGCGCACCGCCCGCATAGGCCTGGGCGGCGGCGGTTTCCAGGCGGTTCTCCTGGTTCAGCGCGAACAGGCCGCCGGCGAAGGCCATGATGGCGAAGATCGTGCCGAACCAGCGGCTCAGGCGGTCACCGCGCACGAGCACCAGGTCGTATCCCAGATAGCCGCCGACGCCCCAGCTCGCATCCGGGACCATCCAGACCAACCCCAGAGCGGCGAGCGGCGCCAGCAGCATGACGGCCGATCGCAGCCAGCCCCGGGCAATCGTCAGGATCGCGGCGCCCAGGAACAGCGCGAGCGCCGGGGGCAGGATCAGGCTAGCCGTCATAATAGTTGTCCGGCCGCTTGAGGATGAAGCCGATCAGGCGCGACACGCCGACCAGGACCACGCAGGCCAGGAACCCATACCAGGCGGGAAAACCGAAACTTTCCTCGATCCCGCCCAGCCCGTGGAGATGGACGAACAGACCGCCGGCCAGGGTGGCGGCCAGGATCGCGATGAAGATGATCCACAGGCGTTTCGCGGTGCGGTCGGTAAACGGATGCAGCGTGCTCATGGCAGTCCCGCCAATTGCCGAGCGAGGGCGAGCGGCAGGGTTGGGAGGAGAAAGAGGAGGATGGTTGCGGTGGCCGTCATGGTCAGCGCGACGACCATTGGCCAGGGGGCCTCACCATGTGGATGCGGATCGTGCGGCGCCGGCTTGAGGAAGGCGGCATGGACGATCGGCATGAAGTAGGCCGCGTTGAGCAGGGTGCTGAGGACGATCACCGCCAGCACGAAGAAATGCTGGTCCGCGAAGGCGGCGCTGACGATGAACCACTTGCTGACGAAACCGAAGGTTGGCGGGACCCCGATCATGCTCAGCGCGCCGACGGCAAAGGCCACCATCGTCCAGGGCATGCGGCGGCCGATGCCGTCCAACTGGCTGACCTTGGTTTTGTGCGCGGCGGTGTAGATGGCGCCCGCGGCGAAAAACAGGGTGATCTTGCCGAAGGCGTGCGCGGCGATGTGCAGCGCGGCACCCACGACCGACAGCGGCGTCAGCACGGAAACCGCAAGCACGACATAGGACAACTGGCTGATCGTCGAATAGGCGAGGCGTCGCTTCAGGTCGTCCTGACGCAGAGCGATGATCGACGCCAGGATAACGGTGCCGCCCGCGACATAGGCCAGCCACTCCCCGGCGCCGAGGCTGGAGAGATTCTCGATCCCGATCACATAGACAACGATCTTGACGATGCTGAACACGCCCGCCTTGACCACGGCCACGGCGTGCAACAGCGCGCTGACCGGTGTCGGCGCGACCATCGCGGCGGGCAGCCAGCGGTGCATCGGCATGACGGCGGCCTTGCCGATGCCGAAGACGAACAGCGCCAACAGCAGGCCGGTTTCCAGCGGGGACAGAACACCGGCCACTGTGCCGCCAGGCACGAACGCCAGATTCCCCGTGGCCATGAAGACCCAGGCAACCGCCGCCATGAACAGGATCAGCGACCCGCCGACGAGGATCAGCAGATAGACCCGGCCCGCGGCGATCGCGGCCTCATCCCGCTTGTGGGTGACCAGCGGGTAGGTGACCAAAGTGAGGATTTCGTAGAACAGGAACAACGTGAAAAGGTTGCCGGCGAAGGCGATGCCCAGCGTGGCGGACAAGGCGATGGCGAAGAAGACATAGAACGGCGTTTGCCGCTCCTCCTCGTTCCCGCGCATGTAGCCGATCGAATAGAGCGAGTTGACGATCCACAGGCTGGAGGCGATCAGGGCGAACAGCATGCCCAGGGGTTCCAGCACCAGCCGCAGCTCCAGGCCGGGCAGCACCTGCCAGGGGTCGGTCGCCGGGCGCCCGCCGGAGAGGACTTCCGGCACAAGCTGGATGACCACGCCGAACATGGCAACCGCGGTCACCAGCGTGACGCCGTCCCGCACGGCGGGTGCCCGGTTCAACAGCGCGATCAGCACCGCCCCCCCCAGGGGGACCAGCATGGCGAGAATCATCATGCTCATGGGGCCCGCCCCAGCAAGGCATGCGCCGCGCGCCCGGCGATGTCGGCCGTCAGATCGGTATCCAGGCCGAACCAGACGCAGCCAATCACCAGGATCCAGGCCGGGATCAACATGGACAGCGGCATCTCCCGCGCCTCCTGGCCCGGCGGGGCGGGGCGCAGATAGGCGGCCTCCAGGATGCGGCCCATATAGACGACGGCGAGCAGCGAACTGGCCACGATGACGGCCGCGAGCCACCACCAACCCTCCTCGATCGCGCCGAGGATCAGGTACCACTTGCTGACGAAGCCGGCCGTGCCGGGGATGCCGATCAGGCTCATGCCCGCGATGACGATACCCGCCATCGTCAGCGGCATGCGGCGGGCGATCCCGCTCAAACTCGCGATGGTCACGGTGCCGGTGGTCAGGGCGATGCCACCGACCAGGAGGAACAATGCCCCCTTGGTGATGCCGTGATTGAACAGGTGGACGACCGAGCCGGTCAGCCCCACCTCCGAATCCAGGCCGATACCCAAGGTGATGTAGCCAATCTGGGCGACGCTGGAGAGGGCCAGCATGCGCTTCACGTCGTCCTGGTAGATGGCCATGACCGACGCGAGGATCATCCCCGCCACGGACAAGCCGATCCAGATGACCGGGATGGCCATGTCCGGCAGGGGATAGGCTTCTCCGAACACCGTGAAGAAAAAGCGGAGCAGCAGGTAGACGGCGACCTTGGTGGCGGTGGCCGCCATGAAGGCCGCGGCGGCCGAGGGGGCATAGGCGTAGGCACCCGGCAGCCAGAAATGCAGGGGAAACAGCGCGAATTTCAAGGACAGGCCGACCGCGATGAAGGCCAGCCCGACGATGATCGGCCTCTGGTTCTCCACCAGTGGCAGGCGTTCGGCCAGGTCCGCGATATTGAGCGTGCCCGTCATCAGATACAGAAAGCCGACGCCAATGATGTAGAACGTGGCGCCGATCGTCCCGAGGATCAGATACTGATACGCCGCCATCAACGCTCGGCGGCTGGGACCCATGGCGATCAGCACGTAGCTCGACAGCGACGCGATCTCCATGAAGACGAAGACGTTGAAGGCGTCCCCGGTCACGGTCATGCCCAGCAGCCCGGCCAGGCAGAGGAGGTACATCGTGTAGTACCAGGGCAGCCGGTCCGCGGGGAGTTCGGCCGCAAGGCTCACCCGGGCATAGGGCATGACGACCGCGCCGATGCCGGTGACCAAGACGAGCATGAACGCCGAAATCGTGTCGATCCGGTACTCGATGCCCCAAGGCGGCTGCCAGTTGCCAATCCAATAGGAGATCGGGCCTGTGGTCAGCACCTGCGTCAGGATCAGCGCGGCGATGACAAGCGCGGCCCAGGACACGAGTGTTGCCCAGGCCCAGGCAAGGGTGGGCCGGCGCAGCAAGGCGCAGAGCGGCGCGGCCAGTAGCGGCACCACGACCTGCAAGGCCGGCAGATGCTGCAACGTCACGCGTCGCCATCCTTTTTCAGGATCTCATCTTCCTCGATCGTGCCGTAAGCCTCGTGGATCCGCACGGTGATCGCCAGGCCGAGGGCCAGCGTCGCCACGCCCACGACGATCGCGGTCAGCATCAGCACATGCGGCAGCGGGTTGGAGTAGACGTCGAACCCCTCGGCGATGATCGGGGCCGTGCCGCCGATGATCTTTCCTGGACCGACATAGAGCAGGTAGACCGAGGTCTGGAAGATGCTCAGGCCGATCAGCTTCTTGATCAGGTTCCCCCGCGCCAGGACGACGTAAAGACCCAGCACCATCAGGATGACGGTGACGGTATTGCTGAACTGGGCAATGACGATATCCATGGCCGGGATCAACGCCCCCGTCCGGCAAAGGCGTAGTAGATGGCGACCATGGTCGACGACACCGTGATCAGCACGCCCGCTTCGACCCAGAAGATGCCGCGTTCCTGGCCGTGGACCGGATCGTGATCCAGCACGAAGTAATCGAGAAAATTGCCGCCCGCGAGCAGGCCGGCCACGCCGACGCCGCCGTAGATCAGAACGCCCAGGGGAATCATGGTCTCAATGATCCAGGGTGGCGCTACCAGGTGCGCGGCGCGAAGGCCGAAGATCAGGCCGAACAGGATCAGCGTGGCGGCGACGATGACGCCGGCCTGGAAGCCGCCGCCCGCGCCAAGCTCTCCATGGAACTGGACGTAGAGAGCGAACAACAAGAGGAACGGAAACAGAAGCTTGGTGACGACCCGGGGGATGGACTCGCGATGCATCAGGTCGCGTCCTTCCCGATCGGTGCCGTGCCTTTCGACAGCGGCCGCCTGCGTCCGCGCAGCAGCAGCAGCACACCGAGACCGCCGGTAAGGACGACGACGGTTTCCCCGAACGTATCGAAACCGCGGTAGCTCGCCAGGACCGCGGTCACCACGTTGGGCACGCCGGTCTCCTTGACCACGTCATTCAGGTAGCGCGGGGCAACGTGCTGGTGGATCGGCCCGGCGGGATCGCCGAAGGGCGGCAGGGCCCAGGCGCCATACAGCAGGGTGGCGCCGGCGACCACGGACACCAGCAGAGGCGTCAGGGCGATGCGATGGTTCGGCGTTTCCTCGATGCGGGTCAGATAAAGGGCGCCGAGCAGCAGGACGGTGGATACGCCGGCGCCGACCGCGGCCTCGGTCATCGAAACGTCGGGGGCATCCAGCACGAGCAAAGCGAGCGCCATGCAGAAGCTGTAGATGCCTCCGAGCGCCACCGCCGCGAACAGGTTGCGCGTGCGGGCAATCGCCGCCGCCACGGCCACCAGGCAGACCAGCAGGAAGATGTAGGTCAGGGCTTCGATGGCGTCTCACTCCCATCCGTCAGACGGGGTCGGATGCCGTGATGCAGGGCCGCGCGGGCCAGGGCATGGCAGGCGACGGGGCTCGTGAAGAGCAGCAGGATCACGATGAACACCAGCTTGACGGTCACCAGTGTCAGGCCGGCCTGGAACATGAAGCCGATCAGGATGAGCGTGACCCCGAAAGGGTCGAGCACGCCGGACGCATGCAATCGCGTATAGATGTCCGGCATCCTGATCAGCCCGAACGCTCCCACGATCGTGAAGAAGCCACCGGCCAGGATGAAACCCCAGGAGAGCAGGTCGAACAGGAGCATCAAGGCGAAGGCTCCCGCGGCGCGTCACGGTCCCGGGGCTCGGGGTCGCCGAGGCTGCCGAAGCGGAAGAACTTGAGGATCGCGAGCGTGCTGAGCACGTTCAGCAACGCATAGACGATGGCGATGTCCAGAAACTCGGGCCGGTTGGTCAGGAAACCATAGGCGGCGATCAGCGTAACGGCGAGCGTGCCGATCGTGTTGGCCGCCAGCACCCGATCGAAGACGGTGGGTCCAGCCCAGGCGCGCACCACCGTCAGACCAATCGCGACAAGGACGGCGAGGGTGGCGGCGGTAAACATCAGCGCGCCGCCTCGAACGCGGTGCTGCGCCGATCCATGTCGCCGGTGGCCAGCCCGTCCGCGCCAGCCTGCGTCAGGGCATGAACAAGGATCGAGCCGCTTTCGAGTTCGACCGAGATGGTGCCTGGGGTCAGGGTGATGGAGTTGGCATAGATCACCCGGCCGACATCGGTCGCCTGGCTGGTCGGGACACGAATCATGCAGGGGGAAATGGGCAGGCGCGGATGCAGGATGATCTTCGTGACATCCCAGCCCGCCTTGACGATCTCCCACAGCAGCCAGGGCCAGTAGGTGAGGGCGTTGACGCTGAGATGGACGGGGTGGCCTTCGAAGTCGAGGACCTTCATCCGGCGGTCCGTGAACCAGGTCACCGCCAGGACACTTCCGAGGCCTGCCAACAGCAGGAAGGGCTTGAAAAACCCTGACAGCAACAGCCAGAACGCCGCGAGCGCGAGAATCAGGC
The DNA here is from genome assembly GCA_002422345.1 of Acetobacteraceae bacterium UBA6159. Classification (GTDB taxonomy): domain Bacteria; phylum Pseudomonadota; class Alphaproteobacteria; order Acetobacterales; family Acetobacteraceae; genus Rhodopila. Next base: position 2,069 of record DIUL01000054.1, on the reverse strand, counting down.
TGACGTGCCGCACAAGAACAACCTCCGGCGAAAAAGTCCGGTGCTTCTCACACCATGACTATCATTGCCTTCGGACTACCTCACCGCAAAAGGCGAGTCAAAGTCGACGGTCGGCCCCGGTGATTTTCCGGGGCCGCCGGGACGTGATCAGCGCAGGCCGGCGTTCAGGCGGTCGAGCGCCGACTGGCCAGGGATCAGCACGCTCTCGTCGAGTTCGTTCAGCGGGGTATCGACCGTGCGGAGGTGACCGTGCAGGTCCTTGGGCTCGGGGTCGACATAGAGCAGACCCGTTACGATTTCACCCTCGGCGCTGCGCTCCTGCAGATAGGTCAGGGCCGCGACACAGTCGTGGACGTCGTAGTCCGTGTGCAGCTTCCGCAGCTTGAGGATGGAGCCGTCGTGCTGGGTGACCAGTTCGACGGTGCCGGGATCATAGTCGACGGTGATCTCCTCACGGCCCAGGATCACGTCCATGCGGTTCACCGCCTCGTTATGCTCACGGACATAATCGAAGCTTTTGGTGGAACCTTCGTGATTGTTGAACGCCACGCAGGGGGAGATGCAGTCGATGAAGGCCGCGCCGCCGTGCCGCAGCGCACCCATGATCAGTGGCACCAACTGGGACTTGTCGCCCGAGAAGCTGCGCGCGACGTAGGTGGCGCCGAGCTGAAGGGCCATGCTGGCGAGGTCGATGGGGTCGTCGCTGTTGATGACGCCACGCTTGGACTTGGCGCCCTTGTCGGACGTCGCCGAGAACTGCCCCTTGGTCAGGCCATACACGCCGTTGTTCTCGACGATGTAGGTCATGTTGATGCCGCGGCGCATGGCATGGGCGAACTGGCCGATGCCGATGGAGGCGCTGTCGCCGTCTCCGGACACACCCAGGTAGACCAGGTCGCGGTTGGCGAGGTTGGCGCCGGTCAGCACCGACGGCATGCGGCCGTGCACGGAGTTGAAGCCGTGGGACGCACCCAGGAAGTAGGTGGGCGTCTTCGAGGAGCAGCCGATGCCGGACAGCTTGGCGATCCGATGCGGCTGGACATCAAGCTCGAAGCAGGCGCGCACGATGGCGGCGCTGATCGAGTCGTGGCCGCAGCCGGCGCACAGGGTCGAGACCGGTCCTTCGTAGTCCCGGCGGGTATAGCCCAGAGCGTTCTTCTGCAGCTCCGGATGATGGAGCTTCGGCTTCGGAATGAAGGTCATGACGCCACCTTGCGGAACGGAACGACTTTGTCGCCATCGATGCGATCGGTGATCGCCTCGACGATGAAGCGGGCGGTGATGGGCGTGCCGTCGTAGTGCACGATCTTGGCCAGCTTGCGGGGATCGATCTCAAGCTCATTGACCAGCAGCGAGCGCATCTGGCCGTCGCGGTTCTGTTCAATCATGAACACGACGTCGTGGTCCTCGATGAACGCCGCGACCTCATCACCGAAGGGGAAGCCGCGCAGGCGCATCAGGTCAAGGTTCACGCCCTTGTCGGCCAGGATCAGGTCAGCCTCATTCATCGCCGGGCTGGTGGAGCCATAGTAGATGGCGCCCATGCGCGTGGCGGTGGTGGAGGAGCGGATGACGGCCGGCGGAACCAGGGTGCGGGCGGTGTGGTGCTTCTTCTGCAGCCGCTCCATGTTCTCCTGGTAGTCGGCGCCCTCTTCCGAATACCGCGCCATGCGGTCCTTCGAGGTGCCACGCGTGAAGAACGCGCCCTTGGAGGGATGGGTGCCGGGATAGGTGCGGTAGGTGATGCCGTCGCCGTCCACATCGAGGTAGCGGCCGAAGCGCTTGCCGGATTCAAGGTCGGCGGCGGTCATGACCTTGCCGCGGTCCATCTTGCGGTTGTCGTCCCAGGTCAGCGGCTTGCAGAGCCGGTCGTTCATGCCGATTTCGAGGTCGAGCATGACGAAGATCGGGGTCTGCAACCGGTCAGCGAGGTCGAAGGACAGCGCGCCGAACTCAAAGCACTCGTAGGGGTCTTCGGGGATCAGCAGGACGTGCTTGGTATCGCCATGGGACGCGTAGGCGCAGGACAGGATGTCGGTCTGCTGGGTGCGGGTCGGCATGCCGGTGGA
>DIUL01000178.1 GCA_002422345.1 Acetobacteraceae bacterium UBA6159 | reverse complement strand
GGCAGTGAAGGGGATACCCATTTCAGGTAATATGGACGCACCCCCGAGGACCGTCCCGCATGCCTCCCTCGCCCGCCGCACCATCACCCACCAACCATCCCCTGACCCCCGCCGAATGCCGCGCCGCCCGTTCGGCGCCCTCACCAGAGGAAATGGAGTCGATCCGGGAAGAAATGCGCCGGGACAGCGAACTCATGAACGAACTCATCGCCAAATACGGCCACCCTTTCCGCGATACCAACGTCTGGTCCGGTGAGTGGGATGGCGACACGGATGCAGCATGACCTGTTCGTGCATCCCGATGTGCGGCTGAGGCGGGCATTCCCCCTCGTCGTCCTGTTGCAGGCGGACATTGCCGGCGGTGACCAGCGGATCGTCGCGCCCATGACCCCGATCGGCCTCGCGCCCAGGCTGCCAAGCCGGCAGGTCCCGATCGTGAGGCATGACGAAGCCAACTACTCCGTCTTCATGCCGCTGATGACCACCGTGTCCGCCCGTCCCCTCCGCCGCCCCGTCGGTTCCATCGCCGCCTGGCGCGACGACATCAGCCGAGCGCTGGATTGGCTGTTTTTCGGGATTTGAGCGGCCAAGACACCCAACCCGCGTCGCGTGCTTGACTTGCCGCGCCGCGCAAGGCTTGTCTCCCGCCCTCACATCACCCGCCCGGATCGAGCCCGCCATGCATCCCTACCGCTCCCATACCTGCGCCGCGCTGCGCCCCTCTGATGCCGGCCAGGTCGCGCGCCTGTCGGGCTGGGTGCACTCCAAGCGCGACCATGGCGGGCTGTTGTTCATCGATCTGCGCGATCATTACGGCCTGACGCAGTGCGTCTTCGCCGCCGGCTCCCCCGCCTTCGCCGCCGCGGAAGCCGCCCGTCCCGAGTCCGTGATCACCGTCACCGGCCAGGTCGTGATGCGCGAAGCCGGGACCGTGAACCCCCGCCTCGACACCGGGGAGATCGAACTGCGGGTCACCGACCTGACCCTGCAATCCACCGCCGCCGTCCTGCCGATGCAGGTCGCGGGCGATGAGAAATTTCCCGAGGACATTCGCCTCAAATACCGCTTCATCGACCTGCGCCGCGAAAAGCTGCACAAGAACATGATCCTGCGGTCGAACGTCATCACCTCGATCCGGCGCCGGATGATCGAAGCCGGGTTCATGGAATACCAGACCCCGATCCTGACGGCCTCCTCCCCCGAGGGCGCGCGCGACTTCCTCGTGCCGTCGCGCATGCATCCCGGCAAGTTCTACGCGCTGCCCCAGGCGCCGCAGCAGTTCAAGCAGTTGCTGATGGTCGCGGGCTTCGACCGTTATTTCCAGATCGCGCCCTGCTTCCGCGACGAGGCCTCCCGCGCCGACCGCTCGCCGGGCGAATTCTACCAGCTCGACTTTGAGATGAGCTACGTGACGCAGGAAGACGTGTTCAACACGATCGAACCGGTCATCGCCGGCGTGTTCGAGGAATTCGCCGACGGGCGCGCCGTGACGCCACCGCGGTTCCCGCGCATTCCCTATGACACGGCGATGCTGGAATTCGGCTCCGACAAGCCCGACCTGCGGAACCCGCTGCGGATCGCGGACGTGACGACGCAGTTCGCGGGCTCGGGCTTCGGGCTGTTCGCCAAGATCGCGGCCTCGGGTGGCATTGTACGCGCCATCCCCGCGCCGGGGGCCGGCACGCAGCCGCGCAGCTTCTTCGACAAGCTGAACGAATGGGCCCGCGGCGAGGGCCAGGGCGGCCTCGGCTACATCATCTTCGACGCGGAAGGCCCCAAGGGTCCGATCGCGCGCAACCTGGAAGCCGACCGCGCCGAGGCCATCCGCGTCGCCTGCGGCCTGAAGGCGGGCGATGCCGTGTTCTTCGCCGCCGGCAAGAAAGAGGACGCGCCGAAATTCGCCGGCGTGGTCCGCAACCGGATCGCCGATGAACTGAACCTCTCGGAAAAGAACGCGTTCCGGTTCTGCTGGATCACCGACTTCCCGATGTACGAGCTGAACGAGGAAACCGGGCAGATCGACTTCAGCCACAACCCGTTCAGCATGCCGCAGGGCGAGTTCGAGGCGCTGAACACCCAGGACCCGCTGACCATCAAGGCCTACCAGTACGACATCGTCTGCAACGGGATCGAATTGTCCTCCGGCGCCGTCCGCAATCATCGCCCCGACATCATGCTGCGGGCGTTCGAGATCGCAGGCTACTCGGCGGATGACGTGGAAGCCCGCTTCGGCGGCATGCTCAACGCCTTCCGCTATGGCGCCCCGCCACATGGCGGGTCGGCGCCAGGCATTGATCGCATGGTGATGCTGCTGGCCGATGAACCGAACATCCGTGAGGTGATCCTGTTCCCGCTGAACCAGCAGGGCGAAGACCTGCTGATGGGCGCCCCGGCCGAGGTGCCCGCACAGCGCCTGAAGGAACTGTCGCTGAAGATCGAACTGCCCCCCAAGGCACGCGGCGCGGGGTGAAGTGCTGGGGCTTTGCCCCAGACCCCATAAGGGGCTTTGCCCCTTAACCCCACCAAAGGGCACAGCCCTTTGGAAACCAATTTGTTGGGGGGAATATGGGAGGGGGTGAGGTGCTGCCGCGAACAGCACCTCACCCCCTCCCATATTCCCCCCAACGGACCGGTTCCAAGGGCTCCGCCCTTGGTGGGGGTCGAGGGGGCAACGCCCCTCGCGGGGTTTGGGGCAGCGCCCCAAATTCCTCACCCCATGCCGCTGGCATGGGGGACTGTCCGACCCTATCTTGCGCAAGACGGTCTTTCCTGTCCCGTCCTCGACTCGGAGTGCCTCATGCGCCTTCTCGCCACTGTGGCGACCCTTGTTTTCGCGGTCACGGGCCTTGGCGCCCAGGCGGCTGGCCCCGTGGCGCCGGTTGGCGCCCAGGCGCTTGTTGGTCACAAGGCCGGCTACATCCTGACGCTCGATCGGGTTCGCGGCACCGACGTCGCCACCGCCTCGGGCACCATGGGCTATGAGGTCACCGACGCCTGCGACGGCTGGGCCGTCCGCCAGCGTCTGGCCATGAGCATCACCAACTCCGACGGCCAGGAGATCGAGCTGGTTTCGGACTACACCACATTCGAATCCAAGGATGGCCTGCGGCTGCGCTTTCGCATGAAGCAGACCACCGACGACGCCGTGACCAGCCAGACCGAGGGGTCTGCCACCCTGCGGCGCGCCGGCGGCCCCGGTGAGGCCCGCTACACCGTCCCCAAGCCCGACAAGATCGACCTTCCCGCCGGCACGCAGTTCCCCATGGCACACACCGTGTCGTTGCTGAACGCGGCGCGGGAGGGGAAGAAGTTCCTGACCATCCCCCTGTTCGACGGCACCGGCGATGGCGGGGCCGAGGATAGTTCGGCCGTCGTGCTCGACTGGAAGCAGAGCGTGCCGACGGACTATCCCGCGCTCGCGAAGCTGAGCAGCACCCGCGTGCGCCTGGCCTTCTTCGACCGCAAGTCCGGCGGCATCACCCCGTCGTATGAGGTCGGGATGCGCTATTGGGAAAACGGCGTGTCCGACGATCTGGAGATGGATTTCGGCGATTTCGTCATGCGGGCCAAGATGCGGGAATTCGCGCTCTATCCGAAGAAGTGCTGATCGGATAAGGCCCGTGTCCACTGCGGCTTTCCAGGACACGCCCCTTGCCCAAGCAGATCCGCCTGAACGCGTTTGACATGAACTGCGTCGTCCACCAGTCACCTGGCCTTTGGACCCATCCGCGCGACCAGGCTGACCGCTACAACACGTTCGATTACTGGGTGGACCTGGCCCGCCTGCTGGAACGCGGGAAGTTCGACGCGCTGTTCATGGCCGACGTCCTGGGCATCTATGACGTCTACAAGGGCGGGCCGGAGACGGCGCTGGAACAGGCCGTGCAGGTGCCCGTGAACGACCCGCTGATGGTCATTCCCGCCATGGCGCTGGTGACCGAGCACCTGGGCTTCGGCGTCACCTGCGCCTTGTCCTACGAGCATCCCTACCCCTTCGCCCGGCGCATGAGCACGCTGGACCACCTGACGAAGGGCCGGATCGGCTGGAACATCGTCACCGGCTACCTGGAAAGTGCGGCCCGCGGCATGGGCATGACCGAGCAGGTCGGCCACGACGAACGCTATGCGGTGGCCGAGGACTACATGCAGGCCGTCTACAAATTGTGGGAAGCGAGTTGGGAGGACGACGCCGTCCTGCGCGACCGCACCAGCCGCCGCTTCGCCGATCCGTCGAAAATCCACCGCATCACCCATCAGGGGCAATATTTCCAGGTGGACGCGATCCATCTGTGCGAGCCCTCGCCCCAGCGGACGCCGGTGCTGTACCAGGCCGGCGCCTCCACCCGCGGGCGGCAGTTCGCGGCCGATCACGCGGAATGCGTGTTCATCAACGGCCCCTCCCGCAAGGTGGTCGGCAACATCGTGGCCGATATCCGCCGTCGGGCACGGGAAGCCGGGCGGGACCCCGCCGACCTGTCCGTCTTCACGATGATGACCGTCATCACCGGACGCACCCGGGCCGAGGCGCAGGCCAAGTACCAGGAATATCTCACCCACGTGAACGAGGACGCGGCGCTGACGCTGATGTCGGGCTGGACCGGCCTCGACTTCGCCGCCATGCCGCCGGACGAGCCTTTGCGCTTCACCGAGAAGGCGAACGCGATGCTCTCGGCGCTGGAGGGCTTCACGATTTCCGACCCCGACCGGCAATGGACGGTGCGCGAAATCGCCCGCCATGCCGCGATCGGCGGGCGCGGCCCGGTGATCGTCGGATCAGCCGAGGAGGTCGCCGACGAATTCCAGGCCTGGATCGCGGAAACCGACATCGACGGGTTCAACCTGGCCTATGCCGTCACGCCCGAGACCTTCAGCGATATCATCGACCTGGTGGTCCCGATTCTGCAGGACCGCGGCGTCTACAAACGCGACTACGCCCCCGGAACGCTGCGGGAGAAGCTGAACGGGCCGGGACGCGCGCGGCTGCCGGCGTCCCACCCGGCGGCGAAGGTGCGGCGGTAAGGGCGGGGCTTTGCCCCGGACCCCACGAGGGGGACGCTGTCCCCCTCGACCCCCTGCCAAGGGCCGAGCCCTTGGAACCGGTACTTTGGGGGGAAAGACGGGAGGGGCTGAGGTGATGTTTCAACCACAGCCTCAGCCCCTCCCGTCTTTCCCCCCAACCAATGGGTTCTAAGGGCTATGCCCTTAGCGGGAGGTCCAGGAGGGCAGCGCCCTCCTGGCGGGGTGCAGAGCAGCGCCCCGCCCTTCTCTCCGCCCCCCGCCGTGCTAAAACCCTCCCAACAACCGAGAGGACACCATGAACGCCGAGGAACTTCGCGCCAAGCAGGCGCCGCTCAAGCAGCTTTACCGTGACAATCCCGCCGCCGCCCTCGTGCCGGCGCACGCGGAAGCAACGCTCGACCTGGCCGACATCGCCTGTGACGTCCCCGCCTGGCACGGCACCACCAAGGCCGGCCTGCACAAGGCGGGCGGCGGCAGTGGTCAGCTTGCGTGCTCCGCCGACATGCTGCTTGAAGCCATGGTCGCCTGCGCCGGCGTCACCCTCCGCGCCGTCGCCACCGCGATGGGGGTGACCATCCGCGGCGGGAAGATCTCGGCCGACGGGGTCTGGGACGCCCGCGGCACGCTCGCCATCGACCGCAACACCCCGGTCGGCCTGACCGAGGTCACCCTGAAATTCGACATCGACTGCGACGCGGACGCCGCGAAGCTGGAGCGGATGATCCAGACCACCGAACGCTATTGCGTGATCCTGCAAACGCTGAAGACGCCGCCGAAGCTCTCGGTCGCCATCGGCGCCTGATCAGACTCGACCACCAGGGGACCCACCATGACCACCGTCAACGCCAATATCGCCTCCCCCCGCATGCTGCTGGTTGCCGGAGGCGCCGTGAAACAGGTGGCCGAGGTGCTGGCAAAGTTCGGCCTGTCCCGTCCCTTGGTGGTCACCGATCCGATGATGGTCAAGCTGGGCCTGGTGCGCCGCTGCCTCGATCCGCTGGAGGCCGCGGGCCTGAAGCCTGGCGTGTTCTCCGACACGGTGCCCGAGCCGGTGGACACCGTCATCGACGCGGGCGTCGCGGTGCTGAAGGCCGGTGACTATGACTGCATGATCGGCTTCGGCGGCGGGTCCCCCATCGATACCGCCAAGGCGATGGCGATCCTCGCGCAGGGCGGCGGGAAGATGCGCGACTACAAGGCGCCCTTCGCCGCCGACAAGGGCGCGGTCCCGGTCATCGCCATCCCGACCACGGCCGGCACGGGCAGCGAATGCACGCGCTTTACCGTGATCACCGATACCGAAAACGATGAGAAGATGCTGATCGCGGGCTTCGGCGCCCTGCCCCTGGCCGCGATCGTGGATTACGAGCTGACCTTCTCGGTGCCCCCGCGCACGACGGCCGATACCGGGGTCGACAGCCTGACGCATGCGTTGGAGGCGTATGTCTCCAAGCGCGCCAACCCGTTTTCCGATGCGCTGGCCCTGGCGGCGATGGAGCTGATCGGGCGCAACATCCGGGTGGCCTATGCCGAACCAGGCAACGCGGCGGCGCGGGAGGCGATGATGATCGGCGCGACGCAGGCCGGCCTCGCATTCTCCAACTCCTCCGTCGCCCTGGTGCACGGCATGGCTCGGCCGATCGGGGCGCATTTCCATGCGCCGCATGGGCTGTCGAACGCGATGCTGCTGCCGGCGGTGACGCGGTTCTCGGTCCCGGGGGCGGAGGCGCGGTATGCCGAGGCTTCCCGGCGGATCGGCTTCGCCGCGGTGACGGATGGGGACGCGGTGGCGGCGGCGCGGTTGATCACGGGGTTGGAGGCTTTGAACAAGGATCTTTCGGTGCCGACCCCGGCTGATTTCGGGATTTCCGAGGCGGCGTGGAACGGGAAGATGGCGCTGATGGCCGAGCAGGCTTTGGCTTCGGGGAGTCCGGGGAATAATCCTCGGGTGCCGACGGTTGAGGAGATTGTTGGGTTGTATCGGGAGGTTTGGATTGGGGCGGCGGCTAATCGGTAGGTGGGATAAAAGATTCCGCTCGCAGAGCCTTGGGTGAGCCGCCAATCTGTCTAGGTGACCAGTCTCCGGCCTCACGCTGCTTCGAGATTTTGCTACGCATGGCTAGGCTTGTAAATGCGATGCAGAGGACGGGTTATGAAAGTTGACACTGCTGTCCGGTCAATCACCG
>DIUL01000222.1 GCA_002422345.1 Acetobacteraceae bacterium UBA6159 | reverse complement strand
GGGGTCCAGGGGCAAAGCCCCTGGCGGGGTCTGGGGCGGAGCCCCATCGCTTCCAACCACGCTACATCACCCACCTCCGTCGCGCCACAATTCAGACCTTCTTTCGACGTGTCCGCATGGTGGGATGCCATCATCGCCACAACGGAGAGACTTCATGCGCGCGTCACTGCTGCTGGGAGGCCTGGGCTGGATTCTGCCCGCCCGCGCCCAACCGGTGATCGCCCCTGCCCTGCGCGACTATGCCGCCGGCGCCCTTGCGCGCCTGATAGAGGCGTCACGCGAACGCGCCATCACCGCCGGCGTCCGTCCCTTGCCCCCTGGCATCCAGCGCGGCCTGGTCGGATTCTTCCCGCCCATGCTGCTGCAACGGGTGCGCTATGCCATCGCCCCGGAGAAGGGCGCGCTGACCCTGCCCTCCCTGGCTTTCAGCTACGGCGACGCCGATGCGATCACACTGGTCGACGTCGTGCTGTTCCGCGACGAGCACACGGCCCAGAACGACCTGGTGCTGTGGGCGCATGAACTGACCCATGTGATGCAGTACCAGCGCTGGGGCACCGACGGCTTCGCCGCCCGCTATGTGCGGGAGATGAACGTGGTGGAGCAGGAAGCACGCGACAACGCCGCGCGCTTCAAGACCTGGCGGCAGGGGCGAAAGTAGCCCCTACCCTTCCGGCGTCCCGCCCATGATCCGGGCGAAGCGTTCCTTGTAGGCCGGCCAGACTTCGGGGTTGATCAGCCGGGGCGGCTTCTTCCCATCCAGGATATCCAGCACCTGTTCGGCGGCGATGCGGCCCATGTTCTCCCGCGCCTCGATCGTGCTGCCGGCGATGTGCGGGCTGATCAGCACGTTGTCGAACTTCATCAGCGGGTGGTCGGACGGCGGGGGTTCGTCCTCCCACACGTCAAGGCCGGCGCCGGCGATCTGCTTGCCGGAGAGGGCCGCGGCCAGGGCTTCCTCATCATGGATGAACCCGCGTGCGGTCGTCACGAAATAGGCATGCGGCCTCATCCGGGCGAATTGTTCCGCCCCCATCATCTTCCGCGACTGCTTCGTCAGCGGGCAATGGACGGACACGTAGTCGGCCTGTTCCAGCAGCTCGTTCAGCTCCACCTTCTCCGCCCCGCGCGCCTTGACCTGTTCGGCGGTCAGCATCGGGTCGTAGGCCAGCACGCGCATCTGGAACAGGCCGCGGCACAGATCGGCCAGCCGCCCGCCGACATTGCCGATCCCCAGCACGCCCACGGTCTTGCCGTTCAGCTCGCGGCCGAGGAAGGCGTTGCGGTCATGCGCGGCACCCGATCGTGTGGCGCGGTCGGCCTCGATCAGGCGCTTGGACAGGGTCAGCATCATCGCCAACGCGTGTTCGGCGACCGCTTCCTTGTTGCCGCCGGACTGGTTCACGACGGCGATCCCGCGCGCCGTGCAGGCATCGACATCGACCGTGTCATAGCCGGCGCCGTTCGACGACACGGCGATCAGGTTCGGAGTCTGGTCCAGCAGCGCGTCATGCACCTGCAGATGCTGCCCGATCACCTGGCGGGAGGCACCGATCTGGTAGACATGCGCCTGGGAGAGAATCGGCTGCGCGACAGGAGCGGGCGTGTCGTTCTCCAGCCTGTCCAACTGCACATCCGGACGCTTCGCGACAAGGTCGGCGAACAGCGATGACGGCAGGTACTTCGTGTAGAACACGCGTTTCGCGTTCGGCGCCATGACGGCCCTCCCCCTGGTGTTTCCCTGGGTGGGGACACTACCCCCAGGCGCGGGGGCGTCAACGGGCGGTCGACGCAACCATTCGGTAACCGTTCCCATCGTAAGCGTCATGCCATGCCGGCACCGCCCGCCGGCACGGAGATGATGCCCATGCCCGACGCCGCGTACCCGGGCGGCGCCAGCCGGTCAGGACACGCCGGCGCGCCGTCACACTCGTCCCAACCCGTACCCCGACGCGCGTGGTGGCGCCGCATGGGACGGCGCGGATCGGCCGCGGTCGAGTTCGCCGTGATCGCCGCCCCGCTCATGACCATCATGTTTGGTTTCATCGCGACCAACGTGCTGTTCTTCACCTGGGCGGCGATGCAGGACTCGGCGCAGTTTGCGGCCCGCATGGTGTCGACCGGCCAGGTGAAGAACTTCGCCAACGGCGCGATCACAACGAGCAACACGACATCGACGGTGACCTGCAGCGGTAGCCTGACCTCGACGCAGGCGGAATACTACGCCTGCCAGGGCCTGCCATCCTGGGCGACCTTCACGGTCACCGCGAGTGAGAACTGCGCCGTACCGAGCGTGACGGTTTCCGTGTCGGTGGATGCGAAGGCGGCGGCGTTGGCGGATATCTACTCGATCTTTACGGGCAAGACGCTCGTCGCGCAGTCCGTCTTGATGAAGGAAGGGTTGTGCCCGTGATGCGCGCGCTGTTCACTCGGCTACGGAATCATCGAGGCGCCGGCGTTACGCTGCTCGCGGCCATGATGTTCCCCGTCCTTCTCGGCACCGCGCTCCTCGGTGTCGATGGCGCTCGGCTTTACTATCATAAGTTGCTGTTTCGACAGTCCGTGCAGGCGGCGTCGCTGGCGGGTGCGAACAAGCTGACGACGTATTATACGTCCGGCACGAATTCGACGACGACCATCGTCTCCACCGCGCAGCAGTTCGCCGGGCTGAACATGCCGTCGGGCAAATACGGCACGATCGTTCCGGCGGCCGATGTCGTCGTCGGGAACTGGGATATCGTGAACCGGACCTTCACCAGCCTGGCCACGAGCGGCGGCACGACACCAAACGCCGTGCAGGTGACCGGACGCAGCACCGCGGCCAACGGCAATCCACTGCTGACCATGTTCGGCGCCACGTTTTCAAAGACCTCGGTCGACCTGACGACGGTCGCGACGTCCAGCTATGCGACCGGCAAGGCGTTCCATGTCATTGTGATCAACGATCTTTCGGGATCCTTCAGCCCGAGCATCGCGAACCAGCGCGCCGCGGATCAGGCGATCCTGGATTGCGTCAAGAACTCGGCCGGACCTGATTCGCAGTTCGGCCTGGTCGGGATCACCGGCCACTACTCGCTGACGCAGACGCCGCTCGTGGTCAGCACCAACTATGCCGCGTTGACCACGAAGATCACCGGCGTGAAGTCCTGCGGCAACACCGGCGCGCCCGCGTGCAGCGGGTCAAACGTCGCATCCGGCATCTATCGCGCGACCAAGTCGGACCTGTTCGCCAACGCCTCCTACAACGACACGTTCAAGAATATCGTTGTCATCACCGACGGCGTGCCCAACGCGAACAGCTTCACCTACACCAGGGAAGACGGCATCTACCCGACGCCGACCTCGGCCATCGCGACCTGCACGAACAACTGCACGGACGCAAAGCTGCTGACGATGGCGCAGAACCAGGCGAATTATGCCAACAGCCTGGGGATTTCGATTTCGACGATCTACTATTCCGGCAATACATCGGCCAGCCAGCGCGCCGGCTATGCGGCATCGCTGGCGACGTTGCGGAAAGGCACTGGGATTTCGCTGGTCGTGCCGACGAACGCACAGATTTCCTCCGCGTTCGGTGCGTTCTGCGCGACCATGTCGTCTAAGCTGATGGCGGTGAACTAGCCCATCCTATTCATCGCGCC
>DIUL01000116.1 GCA_002422345.1 Acetobacteraceae bacterium UBA6159 | reverse complement strand
CCGTGCGGTCGTCGCACCGGTTACGGACGGTCCAGGTCGGCCATGTTCAAAAAGACAACCTGACGGTGTCTGTGAGGGGGAATGAGGGTCAGGACGGTTTCGGCCAGGGTCCCGTGAGGGTCGATAAGGCAAATGCCTGCGTCGGCGCGAAGCTGGCTGGCCATCAGGTTTGCCATAAGGACAGACTTTCCGGTGCCAGTCGCGCCGCTGATGTGGATGTGTTGTCCTTGATCGGTGTCCGATAGGCGAAGCTCGGTGCCGTCCGGTGCAGTACCGAGGACGGTGAAATTGTTCATGATCATAATCGGGCGCCGAAGGTCGACACGACACAGGGGCGTGCTCTTCGTAGCGCTTGATCGGGCCGCTCAATCGGCGTCCGATTTTAACGACGAACGAAAGAGCTTCCGCTCGAATTATCGCACGGCGCAGCCGGGGCAGTCAGAGACCGTCGGTCGGGTGGGCCTTCGCCTGGCGCGAGTGGGGAGCATTGGGAACGAAAGCGTGGGGGTGGGATGTTGCGGCCGCCAGGGGGCAAGAGCGGTCAGGAAGGTAGAACTGTCCGCCCAAAGTCGTCGTGTGAAGCGAAGCGCCACGACCCAAATGATGCTCCCGAGCAAAGCCGATGCCTGTAGTGGTAACTCTGGCTCGTGCGCAGGTGAGGTGATTCTGTCCTTTAGTCCTAGAGAGGAAGACCGATAGGGAAGACGAGCAAGGGTAAAGGCAGAAAAGCATTTGGGTCGTGGCGGTAGCCATCGACGACTTTGGGCGGAATAGTATGCGCTAGCAATGCTTTAGCCGTGGCGATAGCTCGGGGAAGTTCTGCATACAAGGTATAGAGCTGTATGAAGCCTTCGAGGGCGCAGCTCGCGTCAAAAAAGACGGGGAGGTTTCGAACCCTCCCCGCCTCCGCTCCCCTGTGACGCGCTCACGCTACGCCGCAGAGGGAGCCGTGCCGTCGCGGTTGGCAGTCTTGGACTGCAACCAGGCCATCACCTCCGATAGCAGCCAGCCCACTCGGCAGCGGGGGCCGTTCCCAAGTCGCACGCGCTTGGGGAAACGGCCGGCCTCTTCCAGCCGGGCAATGTGCGCATCGGAGTAGAGGACCAGGGTGCGCAGTTCCTTCTTTCCAACCAATCGTTCGTTCATCACGGTGATCTCCCAAGAGGGAGCTTTCATCGCGATTACTAGCTCGATTACCGGCGGAATGCCGGCCGCAAAAAGCTACTGTGAGATGATTGTCTTTTGCAACCATGTTTCATAGGCGGTTACCGCTTCAAGCATCTCATCCCAGTAGGTGTGGCGGTTATAGATGCGCGCTACGCCTTGCAGGACGCCAGTTGAGTGATTGAGCAGTTTCTCGGTGACATGGATGGGCACCTTCAACCGGGCCAGGTTGGTGCTGTAGGTCCGACGCAGGTCATGGTGGGTGTAACCAATCACCCCGCACTCATCGAGCACGAGCTTGCTCACACCGAAGCCCTGGAACGGTTTGTCAGTGCTCCCTCGTGCGGGGAATAGCAGCGCTCCTGTCCGGGGTATGGTAGCGAGCACCTCACGAGTGAGCGGGCCGTAAGGAATGCGACTAGGTCGCTTGTTCTTGGTCACTGACGCTGGGAGGTTGATACCCTCGTCGTCGATCCAATTCCACTGGAGTGCGGCGGTCTCCCCAGTGCGCTGGCCACAAAGAATAAGAAGTCGAACGATCGTCCCATATGGGTAGCCGATGGCGACCGCCTTTCCCCACACTTGGGCCAGTTCGCTGTCGGAGAGGACGCGATCGCGTTCTTGCCCCTTGGGGGGTGGCTGTATGTCCGCCATTGGTGAGGCGGCCAGATACTTTCGCTTCACGCAGAAATTGAAAAACGTCCGCACCGTCCGGAACGCATGCTCCGCGGTGGAGGGCGATCCCCTCAAGCCGTCGAGGACCTTGGCGATGTCGTTGGCCTCAATGGTGTCGATGTTGTCGGCCTTGAACTTCTCAAGGAAGTGCGTCTCCAAGAGGCGCTTGGTCTCATGGGCCATCCGAGGCCCGTGGTTCTGCTTGGAGTAGGTGTCGAGGAACAAGCCCAGCGCGGTCGTGAAATTCACAGGCTCGCGGCGCGGCGGCTTCGGGCCGGCCTCCTGCTGCTCCACCAGTTTCACCCGGGCGGCCTTCCGTGCGTCGGCCAGGCTGACGTCGCCGTAGCGGCCAAGGGTGACCCGTTGGCGGTCCTCGCCGACCAGCACCACGAAGGTCTTGCTGCGGGCGCCGACCCGCACCCCGAAGTTGGGCATGCCGGCGTCCCAGTAGGTCACCTGCTTGCCCGGCATCGGCTTAAGCGATCGGACGCTGATCTCCGTAAGAGAAAATTTTGCCATATTTTCCAAACTAGGCTCAAACTAGGCTCAGAAACCTCTCGCGTAGGGGCGAGAGGCAGGGAGCAACTATGTCGAATTAGATAACTGAAAATCAATAGAAAAATGGCATCGTTGCGGAACGTTGATGTGCCATGAGAAGCCTGTAAATCGGCTTCCCAAGCTGCATACGAGGGTTCGATTCCCTTCACCCGCTCCAGTCTTCTGAACAATTGGTTATCGGTTCCCGCGGCGTACAGCCGTGCCGTGATGGCGCCCGATCCGTCACTCGTCGTCTGTCTCCGTCAGTTCGAACCACATGGCGTTGAGCACGGCGAAGCAGGCGGCCAACGGCAGGCCCAGCAGCCAGGCGAAGTACCACATTGGCGGTGTCTCCTTCTTCTCAGTAACTGTCGTGGCTGCGCGTCACGCTCGCCTCATCCACCTTGCCCCACAGCACGTGGTACACCCACGCGGTGTAGGCCAGGATAATCGGCAGGAAGATCACCGTCGCGACCAGCATGATGAACAAGGTCAGGTGTGACGACGAACTGTCCCACACGGTCAGGCTGGAGCGCGGATCGAGTGAGGACGGCAGCAGGAACGGAAAGATCGAAAGCCCGACCGTCGAGATGATCCCGAAATTCGCGAGCTTGCTGAACAATAGCGTGCTGATCTCCCGCCCCGCGCGCAGCCCCAGGAAGGCACCGACCAGGCCGATGAAGCCCAGGATCGGCGCGGATATCATCCAGGGATACGCGGCGTAGTTGGCGATCCAGCGCGCGCCATCGCGAGTCACGGTCTTCAACAGCGGGGCGGACGGGCCTGAGGGATCGATCGGGCTGGTGATCCGGTACCCGTCCAGCACGAACGCGACCAGCAACCCGCACAGCGCGAACAGCGCGATCGCCGCCAGAGCCGCCACGCTGCCGTAGCGGCGGCCGCGCACCGCCACGACGCCGCCGGCCTTCAGCGACAGCCAGGCGCCGCCGTGCATGACCAGCATCGACACGGACAGCAGACCGCACAGCAACGCGAAGGGGTTCAGCAGGCCGAAGAAGCTGCCTTCGTAGCGGATGCCGTATTCCTCGGTCAGCCGGAACGGGACGCCCTGGATCACATTGCCGACCGCGACCCCGAAGATCAGCGCCGGCACGAAGCCGCCGGTAAACAGCGCCCAGTCCCAGGTGCTCCGCCAGCGCGGATCGTCCCGCTTGCCGCGATACTTGAAGCCGACCGGCCGCAGGATCAGCGAAGCCAGCACAAGGAACATCGCGAGGTAGAAGCCCGAGAACGACACGGCGTAAAGCTGCGGCCAGGCCGCGAAGATCGCACCTCCGCCCAGCACCAGCCAGACCTGGTTACCCTCCCAGACCGGACCGATCGTGTTGATCGCGACCCGACGCTCGATATCGGTGCGCCCGACGAAGGGCAGCAGGGCGCCGACACCCAGGTCGAAGCCGTCGGTCACCGCGAAGCCGATCAGGAGAACGCCCAGCAGCACCCACCAGATCAGCCGCAGCGTCGAGTAATCGATCAGTTCATGCAGGATCATGGCACGTCACTCCGCGGCGGCGGGCAAGGGGGCTGGGTGCGCGGGGGCTGGCTCGGGAACGGGTCCCTTGCGGATTGCCCGCACCATCAGCCCCATCTCGACCACCGCCAGCACGCTGTAGAACAGGATGAAGCCGCACAGCGTCAGCAGGATTTCGGTGACGCTCAGATGCGAGACGGCCATGGCGGTCGGCAACACGCCCTCGATGATCCAGGGCTGGCGGCCGTACTCGGCGACGATCCAGCCCAGTTCGGCCGCGACCCATGGCAGCGGGATGGACAGTACCGCGACCCAGAGGAGCCAGCGGTACCGGTCCAGTTGCCGGCGCGCGGACAGATAGAAGAACACGCCGGTCAGCAGGATGAACAGCATCCCCAGCCCGACCATGATCCGGAACGCCCAGAACAACGGCGCGACCCGCGGCACGGTGTCCCACGCGGCCTGCGCGATCTGGGCGTCGCTCGCCTGCCGCGGATCGTCGACATAGCGGCGCAGCAGATAGGCGTAGCCCAGCACGCGGCCGTTATCCTCGAACTGCTGGCGCAGGTTGGCTGGCACCGGCGCGCCGCGTGGCAGGGCACGGATCTTCTGCAGGGCGTCATAGGCGACGATCCCCTGGCGCACATGCTGTTCCGCCGATTCCACAAGGTTCTTGATGCCCGGAACCTCCCCCGTCAGGCTGCGGGTCGTGATCAGACCCGTCAGCCAGGGAATATGGATCGCGTAATGCGTCTCCCGCGCCTCCTGGTCCGGGAAGCCGATGGCGGTGAAGGACGCCGGCGCCTTTTCCGTTTCCCACATGGCCTCGATCGCGGCGATCTTCATCTTCTGGTGCTCGGTTGCCAGGTAGCCGCTTTCATCCCCCAGTACGACGACCGACAGAGACGCGGCCAGGCCGAACGACGCCGCAACGGTCATCGAACGGCGGGCCAGGCCGAGATGCCGGCCCTTGAGCATGTACCAGGCGGAAACCCCCAGCACGAAGATCGACGCCGTGACATAGCCGGCCGACACCGTATGGACGAACTTCGCCTGCGCCACCGGGTTGAACAGCACCGCGTAGAAGTCCGTGACCTCCATCCGCATCGTTTCGGGATTGAACACGGAGCCGACCGGGTTCTGCATCCAGCCATTGGCAATCAGGATCCACAGCGCCGAGAAATTCGATCCGGCCGCGACCGCCCAGGTCGCCACCAGGTGCCCCACCTTCGACAGCTTGTCCCAGCCGAAGAAGAACAGGCCGACGAAGGTTGCCTCCAGGAAGAAAGCCATCAGGCCCTCGATTGCCAGCGGCGCGCCAAATATGTCGCCAACGTAATGGCTGTAGTAGCTCCAGTTCATGCCGAACTGGAATTCCATCGTCAGGCCGGTCGCGACGCCCAGGACGAAGTTGATCCCGAACAGCGATCCCCAGAACCGGGTCATGTCCCGCCAGATCGTGCGTCCGGTCATGACATAGACCGTCTCCATGATCGCCA
>DIUL01000026.1 GCA_002422345.1 Acetobacteraceae bacterium UBA6159 | reverse complement strand
GCCAGCAGCGAGAGTTGGACGCTATCGCAGTCCTACTTCTTCGGTCGGGTTGGCAACAATCCTGCGCATGACGTGCGATTGATCCCCGGCTCGCCGATCGACCTGCTGGACGAGTTGGACCGGGGGTGGCAGGGCAAGGCTGAGACCAAGGCAGGTGCCGACCCCAGGGACGCGGGCCTGCCCCCGCGCTCAGGTCCGATCGACGAGCAAGCACTGATACAGCAGATCATCGCCGGCGATTCCTATCATGCAGCATCCGTGCGCTTGCTGGGTCGCTGGGCACGGGACGGCGTGCCGATGATGGAGGCCCGGTCTCGCCTGCAGGCGGCCATGGAGGCGGTTCCCGAGCCCGCCAGGGACAACCGATGGCAGGCCCGTTACGCCGACATCGACCGGTGCCTGGGGGACATCTACGTCAAGGAAGCTGACGCGCGGGACGCGAGCATTCGGGTACCAGGACGGCCAGCCTCATCACAGCAGGAGCACCTGGTGACCACCACCACCGCCACACTGCCGGCGCATACGCTGGGCGCGCTGCTGGATGACACTTCGCCCATGCCTGACGATCTGATCGGGCCACGCCTCCTCACGCCTGGCGGGATGCTCGTCCTCGGCGGGGCGCCCAAGGTCGGCAAGTCCGACTTTCTGTTGAACCTGCTGGTGCACGCCGCGGCTGGCGTGCCGTTCCTGCGGTTCACGCCGCCACGGCCGCTGCGCATCTTCTACCTGCAGGCCGAGATCCAATACGATTATCTGCGCGAACGCCTGCAACAACTACGGATTGACCCCGCCATCGTGGCGCGCGCGCGCGATACGCTGGTTGTGACGCCAAAATTGAGGATGTTGCTGGATGAGACCGGGGTCGGGTATGTCATCGCGACCATCCGCGAGGTTTTTCCCGATGCACCTCCGGACGTGATATGCATCGATCCGATCCGCAACCTCTTTGACGGTGGTCCTAGCGGTGACGGCGAGAATGACAACAATGCCATGCTGTTCTTCCTGCAGAGCAGGGTTGAAGCGCTACGCGATGAGGTAGCACCGGAGGCCGGAATCATTCTGGTGCACCACACCAGGAAGGTTACCAAGCTACAGGTCAAGGAGGATCCGTTCCTGTCCCTTTCGGGTGCCAGTGCACTACGAGGGTTCTATACAACAGGCATGATCCTGTTCCGCCCTGACGAGGAACAGACAGCGCGGGAATTGCACATCGAGCTGCGCAACGGGCCTGGGCTTGAAGCGACGCGTGTGGACAAGGTTGACGGGCGCTGGGTGGAGATCGACCGCCGGGAGGAGCGCCTCGTGCGCCAGGTTGGCGGGGCGAAACTGGATGCCGAGCGGTTCCGCAAACATGATGTCATCATCAGCCTGCTATATGAGGAGGCGGCCGAGGGCAGGCTCTACACGTCGAGCCAGTTCGCCGAGAAGTTCGAGAACAAGTCCGGTCTGGGTGGGCACAGCACGATCCGTGAACGGATCAGCGTCCTTGCCACGACGGGACATATCAAGTTTCTGAAGGACGGCACCGTGTTCGGGTTGCCTTATTGTCGCTCGAAGTTCGGCTATCTCGTCGTCGAGGGAATGCGGTTCAGGCGGGACGAGGACGATGTCGACCCGGCGACCGGAGAAGTTACTCGATCGCTCGTCCCACTGTACCCGAGCCATTTCAAGGAACCCTTGTCAGGCAATCCCACGGTGGTCGAAAATCCAGAGGTGTGGGTCTACCCTCCAGGCGAGCGGGAGAACTGATCCGCATTCGCATCGACCAGTTGCCAGAATTGAGCAGTTGCCAGTCAGCAACTCTGGCAACTGGCAACTGGTTGGCAACTGGTATTGCATGTTATCAATAGGTTATGGGGCAAGAGCAGTTGCCGGCTGGCAACTCTGGCAACTGGTCTGGCAACTGCTTTTTACCTATATTATTCAATAAGATAGGAGCAGTTGCCAGTTGCCAGCCTAACCGCCCCCCTACGGGGGGTATGCGAGCCATCAAAGCTGCTCGCATACCCCCGCTGATGGGACTGGTGGTGCGGTTCCCAAAGCCTGCCGTATCTGGGGGGTGGGTTCGCTGCCCCCCGCGCCGTCGAGCGAAAATTGCGCGCCGCGGCGCTGAAAAAAATGCTGGGTCAGAAACCCTCCGCGCTGGTTTGGTTGCCTAAATGTCGCAAATGTCGCTCGCGCGCGTGGAACGCCAAGGCGTTTCACCTTCCTCCTTCCTCTCTTCTCCCCGCATCTCGACCTCGCGCACGCGCACGCACGCGAGCATTTGCGACAAATGGCGTGCCCCCCGGCGCGTGCCACCCGCCCTGCCCTCGCCGCCATTGGCAAAAAAAATCTCCGCCATCGTAGAGGATAGTACTAGATCGTAATACATGTGTATTGTTTTTTCGGATCGCGTCCGCTATGTTCCAACTATGATCTTTGACATCGTTCATCCGAAGCCCTCAATCGACCGCATGACGGCGTGGCTGTTGGCGACACAGGCGCGCATGCCATTGACGATGCCGCATCCTCCTGGCGTCGCGCAAGACCCGCGGTATCGGTGGAAGCGGTCGCTGCGGGCGCCGATGGTGTTCCGTTCGCTGAGCCGCCTCCTCACCCGGAACGTGTCGGTGTCGCATGGGGGATCACCCGCGTGACCAAGACCGTGCTCAGCAACGTCCGCCCTGTCCTGCCGGTTCTCGACCTGCGCACCGCACGTCCGGCTGTGAAGACCGCCGACCGAGAACTGCTCACCGGTGACCACCGCGCTTGGCGCGAGGCGGTGCTGTCCCGGGCCGGCGATCGGTGCGAGTGGGTGGAGCACGGTGTTCGTTGCGAGCGGACCTCACCGACGAATCGCCCGTTCGCCGACCATGTCGTGGAACGCCAGGATGGCGGGGCCGCGCTGGATGTCGCGAACGGCCGTTGCTTATGCCCGAGCCATCACGGTCTAAAAACATTCCGGGAGCGCGCGAGACGGATGGCGCGGCCGACGTAGGGGGGCGGGGGGGGGCAACTCTCTGGGGAAAGAGAAAGTCTTTCTACCAAACCGGGGCCAGCCACGGATTATTTTCGGCTAAAAAGGAGTTCGGCACGGCATGGCCGCAGGGTTGAAGGAGCGCAGGACGGTAATGCCGGCAGAGGGAGCCGAACACACCCAGACGTCGCCCGTGGTGCGCATGACCCGCATCGACGACCTGGTGCCCTATGTCCGCAACGCCCGCACACACAGCGCCGAGCAGGTTGCCCAGATCGCCGCCTCGATCCGCGAGTTCGGCTGGACCAACCCGATCCTGGTCGACGGCGGCAATGGCGTCATTGCCGGCCACGGCCGCCTGCAGGCCGCCCGCAAGCTGGGGCTGGTCGAGGTGCCGGTGATCGAATTGGCGCACCTCACCGAGACCCAGACGCGTGCCTACGTGATCGCTGACAACCGCCTGGCGGAGGCTGCGGGCTGGGACGACGACCTGCTGCGGGTGGAACTCGCAGACCTGCGCGATGATGGGTTCGACCTGGTACTGACCGGGTTCGACGCAACGGAGCTCGATACGCTGCTGGCCGCGGATGGGGGGGAAGGTGGTGCTGCCGATGAAGCCGCCGATGAGGTTCCTGAACCCGTCGCGGAACCTGCCGTTCGTGCCGGCGACCTCTGGCTTCTCGGGGACCACCGTCTGCTCTGCGGCAACAGCACTGATCCCACGGTGGTGGCGCGCCTGATGGCCGGCGATACCGCGTCGCTGTGCTTCACCTCGCCCCCCTACAGCCAGCAACGGGCCTACACGACCGGCGGGATCAGCGACTGGGATGCGCTGATGCTGGGGGTGTTCGGCGCGTTGCCGATGGCCGACGACGGGCAGGTGCTGGTCAATCTCGGCCTCGTCCATCGTGATAATGCATGGGTCTCCTATTGGAACGGCTGGATGTCATGGATGCAATCCCAGGGCTGGCGGCGGTTTGGGTGGTATGTGTGGGACCAGGGACCTGGCCTGCCTGGCGACTGGAACGGCCGATTGGCGCCGTCCTTCGAGTTCGTCTTCCACTTCAACCGCCAGTCCCGCCGGCCACACAAGATCATTCCCTGCGTCTGGGCTGGGCATGTGAACCCCGAGAAGGGCGGCCTGCGGGCGAAAGACGGCACGGTGGGTGAGTGGACCCATGCCGGCCAGGGCGTGCAGGACATGCGCATCCCGGACAATGTGCTGCGGGTCAGCAGGCACAAAGCGCGGGGCATCGAGACGGAGCATCCCGCGGTGTTCCCGACCGCGCTGCCGGGGTTCGTGATGAACGCATACTCCGACGATGGGGATGTAATCTACGAGCCGTTCAGCGGTTCGGGCAGCAGCATCATTGCCGGCCAGCAGACGGGACGGCGGGTGCGGGCGATAGAACTGGCGCCGGCCTATGTCGACGTGACGCTGCGGCGGTTCCGGCTGCTGTATCCGACTGTGCCGGTGACGCTGGATGGTGACGGCCGGTCCTACGAGGCGGTCGTCGCAGAGCGGCAGGGGGAGATCGCATCATGCTGACGGTGCAAACTTGGCCGGTCGATCGCCTGGTCCCCTACGCCAGGAACCCGCGCAAGAACGACGCCGTGGTCGAGCAGATGTGCAGTGCAATCAAGGAGTTCGGCTTCCGTATCCCGATCGTCGCAAAGTCCGACGGTACCGTCATCGACGGGCATCTGCGGCTGAAGGCCGCCCAGCGCCTCGGCCTGGTGGACGTGCCGGTGGCGCTAGCCGATGACCTCTCCGAAGCCCAGATCAAGGCCTTCCGCCTGCTGGCCAACCGGTCGGCGAACTGGGCAGCGTGGGATGATGACCTGCTTGCCCTCGAATTCCAGGACCTGCGTGACCTCGGCTTCGACCTTGGCCTGACCGGGTTCGACGCGGGCGAGATCGCCGGGTTCCTTGCCGATCCGGCTGTTGGTCTGACTGATCCAGACGATGTGCCGGCGGTGCCTGAGCATCCCGTCAGCCGGTTGGGCGATGTCTGGGTTCTCGGCGGCCACCGCCTGATCTGCGGGGACTGCACCGACGCGTCCGTCGTGGCACGCGTCTTGGCAGGCGTCACACCGCATCTGATGGTCACAGACCCTCCGTACGGCGTCGAATACGACCCGACGTGGCGCAACCGCGCTGGCGTCTCCGCCACCGGCCGCACCGGTGCCGTGCTGAACGACCACAGGGCCGACTGGCGAGAGGCCTGGGCGCTGTTCCCCGGCGATGTCGCTTATGTCTGGCATGGTGCCCTCCACGCCGCCACGGTCGCCGACAGCCTCACCGCCTGCGGGTTTGCCATCCGCGCCCAGATCGTCTGGGCGAAGGAGCGTCTGGTTATGAGCCGCGGCCATTATCACTGGCAGCACGAACCCGCGTGGTACGCTGTGCGCGGCACAGGTCATTGGACCGGGGATCGCAAGCAGACCACCCTCTGGTCCATCTCCAGCCGCGACCAAGACGCCGCCACCATCCACGGCACGCAGAAGCCGGTCGAGTGCATGCGCCGTCCGATGCTGAACAATTCAAGTCCCGGCCAGGCCGTCTACGAGCCGTTCAGCGGTTCGGGGACCACGCTCATCGCCGCGGAAACCACCGGCCGCGTCTGCCACGCGATCGAAATCAACCCCGCCTATGTCGATGTCGCGGTCACCCGCTGGCAGGCGTTCACCGGCAAGGAAGCGCTGTTGGACGGAACCGACCGGACCTTTGCAGCAATAGCAGGGGAACGGGCTGCGAATACCAAGCAGGAGACCGCATCGGCGGAACAGGCCGCAGTTGCTCCCCCCTGCCAACAGGAGACGCCCCATGGCCGGACGGCCTGAGTTCACCCCCACCGAGCCTCAACGTGCGCAGGTGAAAGCCATGGCCGCCTATGGCGTGCCGCAGGACGACATTGCCAGGGTTATCGGTTGCTCGTCCCCGACCCTGCGCAAGCACTTCTGGCAGGAATTGGAGACTGCTGCGATCGAGGCCAACGCGAAGGTCGCGCAGTCCCTGTTCCGCAAGGCCGTGGAAGGTACGGGAAAGGAAGCCGTTACGGCCTGCATCTTCTGGCTGAAGTGCCGCGCCGGCTGGCGCGATGTGGCCCTCGAGCCTGGGAAGAAGGAACAGGCCGAGACCATCGCCCGCACCGCTGAGCACGGTACCGGGTGGGAGGCGCTGCTCAACTGATGGCCTGGTCCACTGCCTGCCCGGATTGGGGTGAACGCCTCCGCGCAGGCCTCTCCCTGATCCCCGACCTGCCGCTGGATGACGCCGCAGCCACCCGCGCGGTGGCTATATTCAACCGGTTGCGCCTGCCGGACGTGCCCAACCGCCCTGCCCTGGCCGACGCCGCCGGGGCATGGCAGCGCGATCTGGTCGGTGCCCTGTTCGGTTCCTACGATGTGGCGACCGACATCCGTGCCATCCGGGAGTTCTTCTGTCTCGTCCCGAAGAAGTCCTCCAAGACCACCACCGGCGCGGCGATCATGATCACCGCTCTGTTGATGAACCGTCGTCCGCGCGCCGAGTTCCTGCTGGTGGCCCCCACGCAGGAGGTTGCCGATCTCGCCTTCCGCCAAGCCGCGGGGATGGTCGAGGCTGATCCCGTGCTGGCCGCCAAGTTCCACGTCGTCGAGCACATCAAGCGGATCACCTACCGGCCGACCAAGGCATTCCTGAAGGTGAAATCGTTTGATCCGAAAGTTGTCACCGGTTCCAAGCCATCGGGCGTACTGCTGGATGAGTTGCATGTGATCGCCGAGGCGCACGACGCCGACCGGGTAATCGGCCAGCTGCGCGGTGGGCTGCTGCCGAACCCGGAGGGGTTCCTGCTCACCATCACCACGCAGTCCGAGCGCCCGCCGTCGGGCGTGTTCCGGACGGAGTTGCTCAAGGCCCGCAAGGTGCGGGATGGGGCCGCCACGCTGCCGATCCTGCCGATGCTCTACGAGTTCCCCGATGGTATCGATTGGAAAGACCCCGCCAACTGGTGGATGGTCCTCCCGAACAATGGCCTGAGCGTGTCGGTTGACCGGCTGCTGCCAGACTACGAGGCGGCGGTCGAGAGCGGGGATGCCGAACTCGCACGCTGGGCCAGCCAGCACCTCAACGTGGAGATCGGCCTTGCGCTCAAGTCCGATCGTTGGCGGGGAGCGGATCACTGGCTGGGCGCGACGGACACGACGCTCACGCTGGAGAGCCTGCTGGAACGCTCCGACGTGGTGACGATCGGTATTGACGGCGGGGGCCTGGACGACCTGCTGTCCGTTGCCATCCTTGGCCGGGAGACGGCGGAACGGCGCTGGCTGTCATGGTCGAAGTCCTGGGTTCACGCCTCGGTGCTGGAGCGGCGCAAGTCCGAGGCGTCCCGGCTGCGGGACTTCGAGGACGACGGCGACCTGGTCATCGTCGACGACATGGAGGACGCGTTCACGCAGGTGGCTGCCCTGTGCGCCGAGGTCGAGCAGTCGGGCCTGCTGGCACAGGTGGGCCTCGACCCGATGGGCGTGGGCGCGATCGTCGATGCCCTGGCCGAGGTTGGTATCGCCGGCAACGACCGCGTCGTCGGCGTGCCCCAGGGTTGGACGCTGAACGGGGCAATCAAGACGACGGAGATCAAGCTCGCCTCCGGGGCGCTGCTGCACGCACCGCAGCGGATCATGGACTGGGCGGTCGGCAACGCGAAGGCGGAACCGAAGGGCAACGCCATCACCATCACCAAACAGGCGGCGGGGACCGGGAAGATCGATCCCGTGATGGCGCTGTTCGACGCCG